>JAAEOR010000441.1 GCA_024222895.1 Hyphomicrobiales bacterium
AGTGGAACGCCGATCAGCGGCCGTTCAAGATGCAATTCATGACGGTGACGGAGTTCGGTCGCCTTCTGGAGGAGAAACACGCAAGCGCTATCGGCACCCAGCGCGGCGATTGGACCGATCACTGGACGGACGGTCCGGCATCGAGTGCGGTGGAGACCGGTATCAACCGGACGACCCACGAACTGCTCGGCATGTCCGAGGCGCTCGAAAGCTGGCTGCGCAGCACCGGCGCCGGTACCTGGGATTCGCCCTTCGCCGCGAAGGTGTACGAGAACGCCACGCTCTATGACGAACACACCTGGGGAGCGTACTCATCGGTGGAGGCACCGAGCTCGCTGTTCACGCGCGCCGTCTGGAACCGCAAATCCGGTTTCGCCTATTCGGCTGCCATGGAGGCCCACGGCATGGTGGCCAGAGCCGCCAGCACCCTTGCCGCGCCGCTTGGAACCAAGGGCCCCGAGGGGGTCTTCAATCTTGGCGACCTGGAGCCGGAGGAAGCCTTCAAGCCGTCGGGCATCGATGAAGTGCTGGTCATCAATACGCTGCCATGGGAGCGAAAGGTGATCGTCGAGGAACCAGAACCGCGCGGTGGAGCGGCGCCGGTGGGCATTCTCGATTGCTTCTTCAACCGTGGCAGCGGATGGGGAGGCCACCGCCCGATCCCGGCCGTCAAGCGGGTCGCCGGGACCGTGCCGCCGATGGGTTTCGCATTTCTCGACGTAAAGGATGGTGTGCCCTCGGATGATCTTCGCGCCGAGGCCAACGTGATCGAAAACGCCCATTACAGAGTCGAAGTCGATCCGTCGACCGGCGGCCTGCTGGCGTTCGTCGACAAGGCCCTCGGGCACGATTTTGCCGGCGACCACCAGGGCTGGCGCCCCGGTCAGTACATCTATGAAACCGTCGACTCTCCGGACGATCGGCTGGCGATTGCCAATATCGACTTTGACCACCCGGATTTCTTCGTTGGTCGCAAGGATACGCCGTGGGTGCGCGAGATCGCCACATCGGTGGAGTTGGCGGATGCGACCATCAACGAGGGCCGCGCATCGATTGCGGTGACCATCGCGGCGCCCGGGGTTCACACCGCAAAAGTCGTCTATTCGTTGGACGCGGCGACCAGGAGCCTCAATGTCGACTGGACGCTCGACAAGATCGACAATCCGAAATCGGAAGCGGTCTTCATCGCGTTCCCGTTTGCGCTTGAGGGACAGACCTTCAAGCTCGATCTCAACGGCATCCCCGCAACGCCCAACACCGACCAGCTCGATGGGGCGGCCAAGGACTGGTATCCGGTTGGCCGATGGGTGGATGTCAGCGACGACCAGCGCGGCGTGACCATCGTCCCGCTCGATGCGCCGCTGGTGCACCTTGGCGGGATCACCACCGGCAAGTGGGCCCGGACGCTGGAGCCCGAGAGCCCGACGATCATGTCATGGGCGCTCAACAACCACTGGCTGGTCAATTTTCAGGCGAGCCAGAGCGGCGAAATTCCCCTCCGCTATCGTCTGACCACGCATTCCGGTGAGGTCGATCCGGTTGCAGCGACCCGCTACGCCGCTGAGGCTGCTGCTCCCCCAATCGTCCTTCGGGATATCGCACCGACCGGCGAGACACGGTCCAGTTTCTTCGCCATCGATCCCGACCTGCCGATCACGGTGACCAGCAAGCCCGGCGAGGACGATGGCTGGATTGCGTTGAGGCTGCAAAACCTTTCGCACCAGGGCGTCACGGGCAGGGTCGACTTCGCTACGGCTCCGATCGAGGCGAGGGCGGCGGATCCTGTCGAGCAGCCGACCGAGCCCCCGAACGAGCCATTGGCGCTTGCCGACGGGCAACTCTCCGTTGCCCTGAACTCTCTTGAAATCCGGACAGTGCTGGTGCGTTTCGGGGCGAGCGCATAGGACAGGATGGTCGGTCCCGCAGGCGTTCGGCGATGCGCCCGCGCGGCGCTGAACGCGCGGTTCCTCTCCCACGCCGGGAAAGGAAGGGCAGCCGTGTCGAAATCAACGGTATGGTCTCAACCGAAAAAGCCGGGCCGAATGTCGCCCATTGATTCGACGTCGTCAGGTGATATAAGTAGTATACTACCTGATTGACGGACAGAAACGGACGCACCATGAGCGTTTTGGTTACCGGCGCCGCGATGGGAATAGGCAGGGCCGTTGCCGAGCAACTGGCAAAAGAAGGCTCGGACCTCGTCCTGATCGACATCGCAGAACCGGAACTTGCCGAGGTCGCCGGGGTCGTTCGCGATCGCGGCGTCGGCGTCGGCGTCGAAACGGTGGTGGGGTCGGTGGCGGAGGCGGAAACCGCACGTCGCGGCGTCGAACGGGCGATCCAAGCCTTCGGGACGGTGAAGGGTCTGTCCCACAATGCCGGCATCCAGCGCTACGGGACCGTTGTCTCCACTCCCCGTGAGACCTGGGACGAGGTCATTGGCGTCAACCTGACCAGTGCCTACCTCCTGGCCGCGGCGGTTGTTCCGGAACTGGTGAAAACCAAAGGTGCGATCGTCATGACGGCGTCGGTGCAGGGTCTCGCCACGCAGCGCGACGTTGCCGCCTACACCACCGCCAAACACGGGTTGATCGGTCTTGCGAAATCCATCGCCGTGGACTTCGCCGCCGACGGCGTGCGGGCCAACGCGGTCGCGCCCGGCTCGGTCGATACGCCGATGCTGCGCAACGCGGTTGCGGCAGCGGACGATCCCGAGGCGGTCGACCGGGCCATCAAGGCAATGCATCCGCTGGGACGGCCGGCTCAGCCGGCCGAGGTGGCGGAAGTCATCTGCTTCCTCCTGTCCGACCGGGCGTCCTTCATGACCGGCGACGTGGTCAGGGTGGACGGTGGTCTGCTGACTCTGCTCGGCGGCTCGCCAAGCGACGACGACTGAGATGGGAATCGCCGACATCAGAGCGACCACCGTCGCCGTTCCCCTCGAAGCGCCGCTCAGGCACACGGCCGGAGCCCATTGGGGCCGTTTCATCCGCACGATCGTCGAGGTCATCGACGACGAGGGCCGGTCGGGCTTCGGCGAACTCGGCGGCGGCGGCCAATCCGCCGAGGCAGCCGTCGTTTCGATGTTGCCCTATCTCAAGGGCCATGATCCGCTGCAGCTGGAACAGTTGCGCTGGAAGATCATGAGCCCGACCGGCAGCATCTATAACAACCGAACCCAGATCCACGCGGCGATCGAGATGGCCTGCATGGATCTGGCCGGCAAGCGGCTCGGCGTGCGCGCCTGCGATCTTCTCGGCGGCAGCATTCGCGACGAGGTCGAGTTCGCCAGCTATATCTTCTACCGGTATGATCACGACGGTGCCGGCGGCGAGACGACGCCGGACGAGATCGTCGCCCATGCTCGCGACCTGAAGGCCAAACATGGTTTCAAGGTTCACAAACTAAAAGGCGGGCATTTCAGCCCGGACCATGATGTCGAGGTCATGCGCGCGCTGGCCGCGGCCTTTCCGGCCGATTCCCTGCGGCTCGATCCGAACGCAGCCTGGTCGGTGGAGGATGCGATCCGGGTTGGCCGGGCGATCGAGCACCTCAACAACGACTATTTCGAGGACCCGACATGGGGACTCGAGGGCATGCGGCGCGTTCGCGAGGCGGTTCGCATTCCCACCGCCACCAACATGGTCGTCATCAATTTCGAACATCTCGCCCAGAGCATTCGCCATACCCTCGTCGACGTCATATTGCTTGATACGACCATCTGGGGCGGCCTGCGCCAGGCCCACAAGGCCGGGACGGTGCTTGAGAGTTTCCAGTTTTCAGTGGCGGTTCATTCATCCGGCGAACTGGGTATCCAGCTGGCCTCC
>JAAEOR010000442.1 GCA_024222895.1 Hyphomicrobiales bacterium
ATCCTGGCGAAGCCAGACGCTGATCTCGACCTGTAGCCAACTGACGACGCATGCTCACGGCGACCAGCAGCGGCGTCGAGGGCGTGGTTCGAAGATCACCGAGCACATCGCGAAGCTCCAATGCCTCGGCTGAAATCAGGCCCAAGTCGTCGAAACCACCCACACCATCCGGCGGTCACTCAAAGGACCTGAGTGGAAAGGCACTCTGCCTAGCCACCGCCGCGCTCATCATCGGAAGACTCCTCGACTACCGCGACCAATGGAGCCCAACATGAGCACCTCACCGCTCAAGTCCGAAGGATGACGTAGACGGTGACGATGTGCCCGACCTCCGGCACCCAGATCCATGAAATAGTTGAGGACCAGGCGGCATCCGCTGCCGAGTTGGCTTCCGCCTGCTCACAATGCGACGACGAGGAGTAGTCCGAACGTGGCGGAGTCCCGGGGCATCCCCGCCCAACCTCCTACCGGCTCCACCCGTGTTGCGTCGTCGTACTCGACTGGGGGCGGCGGCGTGACGTTCGAACGCCGTGTCGCTGTTCGTTATCTGGCGGCGCTGCTGACCGGCGCTGCCCGCTCCGAGGCCGAGGGTTGGCGAGTCACAATGGTCGGCTTCCAACAAGGACAGGCCGGGCCCGTGGACGACCTGCACGTTCGCATGGCGCGAGATTGCGAGGAACCGGAGTCCCTTGAGCTCCGGGTCGCAGTAAGGCGTAGCCCGTCTTTCACTCGTAGCGACGCGGACACCGGGAAGCTCATCGGCACTTTCGTGGAGGCCCTCGGGACGCCGATTGAGCCTGGGGTTGAACGCCGTCTGATCGTGACAGTCGCCGGCCATCAGCCCAGCGCATCCGAGCTAGCGGAGTTGGCGGAGCTCGCGAAGAGCATGGACGCGGTGGCGTTCGCTGAGGAGATGGCGACTGACGGCCGTCCCCGACGGGCTCTGAAGAGCCGGTTCGAGCATGTTCGAGATCTCGTAGCCGCTGCACTCCCATCGGACGGTGACGCCGCCGCAACGACCTGGCAGCTGTTGCAGCGGTTGTACGTCTCGATGCCCCGCCTTGAGCCTCCGGACGAGGCTGACTGGACGGCTCTCCTCACCGAACTGGAGAGCTGGGCCCGTGATCAGACTGCGGCGGGCGCAGATGTGCTCCGCGCCAAGTTGGAGTCGCTTGCCGCGAGCTACTCGCCGCTCGCTGCCGTAGTCCGACACAGACAGCTCGCTCGCGACGCACATGCAGCGCTCCGGCGCGACCGCCGCGTGGGGGCGGCAGCACGGGAGGAGCTGCGTCGGCTGGATCGCGAGGCTCGAGACAGCGTACGTCTGGTCTGTGGCACGGACGGGGTCCGTCTTCCCCGCGACGAGGCCCTAGCTGCGCTCGCATCGGCACTCGAAGACCACCCGGTCCTCATCGTCACTGGCGACTCCGGGACAGGTAAGAGCGCACTCGTGCGAGCCACCGTCGAGCAGCACGAGGCATCCGAACCCGAGGACTTCGAAGCCGTTGTCCTGAATCTCCGACAGCTTCCGCGTCTCCCCACTGAGCTTCGGTCAGCGCTGGGAGCCCCGCTGGAGCGGGTTCTCACTGAGATGCACGCACCTCGCCGGCTCCTGGTCCTCGACGGTGCCGACGTCCAGGCCGAGACGGACGAAACCCCGCTCGACAGCCTGGCGCGCTCAGCTCTAGAAGCTGACGTTGCGGTGTGCATTGTGGCCGCCTCGGAGGGCCGCGCCGCCGTGGAGGGTGTCGCAGCGCGCCTCGGCGTCAACGTCGCTCGCCACGAGGTGGTGGGTCTGACGGACGAGGAGATCGACAGCCTCGTTGAGCAGATTCCGGCGCTCCAACGCCTGGCCAACGTCCCACACAGTCGGGAGCTGCTGCGACGCCCGGCGCTTGCAGACCTTCTCGCACGAGCAGGCGGCGACGATCTACCGGTTAGCGACAGCGAGGCCATGGATGCCGTCTGGGCAGGCCTTGTTCGTGATCACGAGCGCACCGTGCGCGGTACCCCCGACGCACGCGACAACGTGCTCAGGCAGCTTGCGGCGAATGCCCTCGAACCGGGCCGAGTGGCGCTGGCCCAGCTCGACGCAGAGGCACTCGACGGGCTGAAGCGTGACGGCGTGCTGCACTCAAGCGAGTCCACCTGGTCGGCCGCGCCGTCGTTCACCCATGACATCCTCCGCACCTACGCCGTCGCCAAGGTTCTCGGCGAGGACACTCAGCCTGTCGGGAGACTGAAGCGCCACAACACGCCGCGCTGGGCTCTGCCGGCGATGCGCCTGGTCGTCGAGAAGAGTCTCCGCAGTGACGGCCCGGCTCCCCGGTTGACGTTGCAGGAGGTGCAGCACACGTTCGATGAGCTCGCCGACTCAGGTGCTGGACTCCGCTGGGCCGACGTCCCGTGGGAGGCGGCCCTGGGCCTTCCGGAGGCACGGCAGTTGCTCGCCGGATCGTGGGACGAACTCATCGCCGAGGACGGTGACGGCCTCAAGCGCATACTCCGCGTGGTTGACCTGCGGTTCCGGCGTTCAGGAATCCTCGACCGTCTGGTCGCCCAGAACCTGACTGCACTGCTCCTCGAACACGGCTGGCCTGACGGTGCCAACGCCGAGGTGACCAACTTCATTGAGGGATGGTTGCTCAGTCTTGTCGTGGTTCCAACTCCTGCCGGTGAGGGCAACCGCCAGCGCCTGCGCGAGTTGATCTTGCATCGCGTGAGCGAAGGCGATCGGCGGGAGCGCGAGTTCGCCGAGGAGCAGGCGGCACGCCTAGCCTCACGCACGGCGGAGGAGGTCGCCGAGGCCGAAGCTCGGGCGGCGCAGTTCGCTGCGTTCTCATCGATCGGCTTTGACGAGGAAGACGACGACTTCGACGCCCCTGGGCGGGACCTACCCGGCGAGCTGACGTTCGAGTCGACGGTCCGCTGCTTGGCCTTTCTCGGCCCGGACTTGGGTAGCGAGGGCGAGGCCCTGCTCCGACGGGTGGCTGACCGGGACCCGTACCGGCTGGCGCCGGCGCTCGAGTCGCCATTGGCCAGTTTGGCGGTTGCCCAGTACAGCCCGAAGCTGCTCGCCGACCTCACCGAGGCCTACTACATCAAGCGGCGGTTCCGGCACGACAGCCTCGGTGACTACGGCATCCGTCACCACGAGCCCGGAGGCTTCGGGCCGTTGGCCGGTTATCACCTCGGCCCCTTCCTTGCGCTGTTCCACTCCGACTTCATCGGTGGGGTCGGTTGCTTGAACCGGATGCTGAATCACGCCGCCCGCGCCAGGATGAAAGTCCTGGGCAGGCATGATCCGGCTGATGCGCCAGACGGTCTGGCACTTGACCTGAATCTCACCGGCTCACCGGGATCGTACGTCGGCGACGGACAGACGTGGCTCTGGTACCGAGGCACGGGCGTGGGTCCCTACCCCTGCATGAGCGCGCTGCAAGCGCTCGAGGTTGTCATCGACGAGCTGATCGAGGAAGGGCGGTCGACGCCGGAGGTACTCGCCCGGTTCCTTCTCACCGACTGCAGCAACCTGGCGATGCCCGCTCTCGTCTACGGGATGCTCGCGCGTCATCTGGACTCGGTCACCGCCGCTATCGACCCGTTCCTCTCAGAGCCTGCGGTCTGGCACCTCGAGTTCGGTCGAGTGACAAGTGAGCACTCGGGGCTCGCAGCACGCGGAGCGCCCGTGACGGCACCTGAGCGCCGCGATTGGGATCCGTGGCGCGTCGCGATGGTGCTGGCGCTGAGCGCAGACGACGTTCGCGGCGACGAGCTCCGGGCGGTGGGCGCCCGGCTTGAAGTCCGCGCACTGGAACGTGGGGAAGACGCGACCACCGCTCGGCGCTGGGCAGCGGCGCTCGATCGGAACTCGTACGACGCGACCCAGACCGATGAAGGCGTCGTTGTCCAGCAACGAGAGGATCCGGAGGTCGCGGAGGCCCTCGAGGCGCAGCGTGCGGACTACACCCGATTCAACCAGTCGTTGCGGCTTCAATCACGCTACGTCGACCGCTTCGATCAGATCCGTAGGCCGCCGCCCCTCGTGCTCGAGGAGCTCACCGCTGACGTTGCCGTCGCGCGCGACCTGCTGGGTAGCCCGCCTGCCGATGGGGATCGACTGTTCAGTGAGGGTCCTTTCGCAACCGCAGCCGCTGCCCTTGAAGGGGCTTATCTCGACGGGCTCGACGTCACACTCGATGATCTTCTGTGGTCAGCCGAGGTGCTCCTCAAGGTCGTGGCCGAGCGCATCGGGCGTACCCCCAACGACGTCGAGGACAGCCAGCTGTACCCACACGGCGCAGACCGTTCGGCGGCACGGGGACTTCCGCTCCTTCTCACACCTGCTGCCGCCGAGCCCCGGCAGGCACTCGCTGCTTCAGGAGCAACGCAGATAGGTACGGCGCTCACCTGGCTGTTCACCGCGGCCCCGATCGAGGTCCGCATCTTCGCGAGCCGAGCGCTCGACGCTGTGTGGACATCGCCATGTGACGGGTCGCACTGCCACCACAGGTTCGCGTTCGACCTGGTGGAGGACTCGGTGCGCCACGCCTCGGTCCGACGGTCGTCGTGGAACCCGGAAGACAATAGAGAGCCGCTGTCTGGGCCCCTGCTCAAGGCTCTCGCGGCCGCCTCAGAGGGCGTCGTCGCTCCCGATCTCAGTCCGGCGCTTCGAGCGCTCGGAGCGGAAGCGCGTTGCTCGACGTGTGTGCATCCCGAAGCGGCCGACCTCCTCCCCGCAGTCCTGGCGGCGCATCGACGGAGCGTCAAGCCATTTGAGCACGGCTACCACCAGAGCGAGTCCGATGCGCTGTTCGCTGCGCGAGCCGCCCTGACGGTCGCGGCATGTGGGAACACTGAACCGCTCTTGGAGCACGCCCGCGATCTCGCTGCCGACGCGCCCCACGCCCTGCAAGAGTTCGTGGAGGCGATCGCTGCCGCCGCGGAGGAACACCTCGATCTGGCAGATACCGCGCGGGAAATCTGGCCTCAAATGATGAGCGACGTCCTGGGCCTGTCTGCACGCGCTCGCGCAGCATCAGAGAACACCTTCCAGGACGTCGGGCATCGCCCATCGCGGATCCGGAGAGCGTTCGACCGCGTCCGCACAAGCTTGCGGCGCGACACGCCTCCACCTGGCCGACGAGGTCGGGTTGGAGCGCACTCGCGCTGGCAAGACTCGGCCTTGGCAGCGCTCCTGCCGCATATGACTTACGAGCACCGGCACCGATACAGCGAGCTGACGAGCAAACCGATCCGCTGGCCCGCACCGCAACAGTGGCGGACCGAAGTCGATAGTTGGATCGACGCATCGGATGGCGGTCGCGAGGCCATCGACGCCATGGTGCACATGTTGCAGACCCAACCCATTGAAGAGCAGGCATCGATAGGCATCGAGTGGGTCGAACGAATCGTCACCAAGAACCCGGTGGACTCGAAGGCCTTCCTGCTCCCAGAGTGGCTTCGTGAGGTCCGCTCCTACTGCGTTGAGGAAGAACTGCTGAGTTGGCAGCGGGTCGTCGACACACTGGTCATCCACGGTGAAACCAGAGTCCGCGACCTCACTGACTGACACAGAGATCGGCCGGGGCTCTGCCGACTGCAGCGCTGACAGGCCTCAAGAGGTGGTATCGGCCCCATCACGCCCAGCGAACCGGCGATAGCGAAGCTGACCACTACTCCGTATCGCTCGGTCGAGTCGACCACGCCCACCCATAACATGCCGATCGGCGACGTTTCCGAGTGTGGACTGCCCGGTCGAGAACGTTCCGCGTCTGAAGGCCCCCTGAGTCGGGACCGCGGATCGGTGTGTGTAGCCAGGGCGGTCATGGTTGGTGGGTGACGGCGGTCAGGCGGTGGCTGTAGTGGATGGTCAAGGTGTTCAGGATGGACTTCCAGCCGTTGATCCGACCAGTGGGGCTGCTGCGGTTGTTGCGACGCTCGATCACGGTCAGATACTGCACCTTCATCGCGGACTGCTCAGTCGGGAAATGACCCCGCCGCACGGCGGCCTATGGGGAACCGGGTGTTGAGCGACTCGCTCGCGTTCGTGCTGCAAACGATCTTGGGGAGCTCGACAGGAAGTTCGAGGAAGGGATGGCTCCCCAGTGTTTCTTCGACACGAACCGCAGACTGCTTCTGACAAGGCGCACGACACAGAGCTGGACATCAGAAGGGGCCACGCGGCCCGCGCCGAGTCGGGCAGGCCCTTCAATCCGTCACAGCACAACATCAACACGTCGGCCGCGCCGCGGTTCTTCAGCTCGGTCATCACCGTCAACCAGAACTTGGGTGACTCACCGCCGGTGGGGCCGACCCAGAGACCGAGGATGTCTCGTTCGCCTTCGGGGTTGATCCCCATCACGACATAGACGGTGCGGTTGGTGACCGTGCCGTCACGGGTCTTGATGCCGATCCCGTCCACCAACAGCACCCGATACACCAAGTCGAGCGGCCTCGATTGCACAGCTCCACCTCGTCGACGATGCCGTCGGTGATCCGGCTAATCGTCGAGCGGTCGACCTGTTGGTCATACACATCGAACAGGTGCCCGGCGATGTCGCCGGTCATCAGAGCCTTGGCGCAGAGCGAGATGACCATCTGATCGAGCCCGGTGAGTCGGCGCTGCCCAACAGGCACCGTGACTGGATCGAAGTCGCCGTTGCAGTCCCGCGGCACCTCGACACCAACGTCGCCGATCTCGGTTCGTACCGTCTTGGGAGGGTGACCGTTGCGGGAGTTGCCCGACCGTCGGCCCTCGATGGCGTGCGCCTCGTAGCCGAGATGATCGGTGATCTCAACCTCCAACGCGCCCTGCAGCACCTGCTGCACGAGACCGGTCAACAAGCCGCCCTCACCCATGAGCGCGACCCCGCCAGCGCGGGCCTGATCAACCAGCCGCTCCGCCACCAACACCAACCCGGCATCGAGCGGCAACGCC
>JAAEOR010000443.1 GCA_024222895.1 Hyphomicrobiales bacterium
CGCGTGAAGCGCTCCTCCTGCGCGGCCGAGACGATTTCGCCGTCGGCCAGGAGCGCGGCGGCGCTGTCGTGGTAGTAGGCGGAAAGTCCGAGAACGCGCACCATAGTCCGATCCGTCAGAGTCAGCGGTCGACCGGGTCCAATGACCGCGAACGGCACGGCGAATGGCCCATTCCCGATCCCGGTGTCATCGATCCCGCAACTGCGGCCGACAGATAGACTGAATCGGCGTGACGTGCAAAGGCGATGTCACGTCCCTGGTGCTATTTCGCGTCCGGGGCGTTTGGCGCCCCGGCGTCGGGCATTCCCCTGGTGAGCCGACGTTTGGCCGTCACGCCTGCCAATCATCGGTTGCGGCGAACGCGGATTTAGCGAACCTGCCCGGTACGGAGGACGTGTCCGGACTACGTCGTCGAAATCAGCCGCACCGGCAGCCGATCTCCGAGCCCGCGATCATTCCATTGGCGAAACGACCAGAGCGGACGCCTTTCTGCTTCCTGCTGAAAGCAGCAACATGACGGCGGGTGTCGTGGTCGCAGCCGCGGCGGTCTTGCTCAGGAATTCACGCCGAGCCTCGGCCTTGCTGTCCGACGGATCGGTCTCAACGCCAGTCTTCTTCTCGGCATCATCTTTCATGGAAGGATCCCCCCCTCTTGGTCATTACGCACAAGTGTAAAGCAACCTACAAGACACGCCTTTCTTTCACAATAGGCAACATCTCGCTTACCGCGCACTACCATTCGGGTGGGCGCTAGCCCGGATTCGTCACGAATGATTCTAAAGTAGGGAAGGTTGCCGTAACGGGGTGATTTTTTCGTCGGTCGTCATTCGGTTTTTGAGGTCGAGCGGTTTTAGTGGCAGATCTGCTGTTCTTGAAGCGGCCGCCGGCGATTGTGGCTGGAGTTGGTTGGATTCGGCTCGAGCGGATAGGTGCGCCGCCGGGCACCTTGCGAGGTCGGCGGTTGGGGCAGCGTCGATCAGCCGGGTTCGAGCCTGGCGGCGACGAGACGGAACAACGCTTTGTTTGGGCAGGCAGTCGAGAGATGGATCGAGACGCGCCGCGTGTTGCGAATGACGACGGCGCCGATTTTGAGCAGCTTGAGACGGATCGTCCCGACCTGGGCACGGGCGATCCGGGTTCCGGTCAGGGCCAGTCGGCGGATGGTCTCGAGCAGGACATAGGCCAAACTCGACAGCAGCAGCCGGAACTGGTTCGCCCACCACTTGTGACAGGAGGTGCGGTCGGCGAAGAGAGCGAGCTGCTGTTCCTTGATCCGGTTCTCCATCTCGCCGCGCTGGCAATAGAGATCGTCGTAGAGGTGCTCGCCGTCGCCCTCCAGGTTGGTCACCACATAGCGTGGGTTGGCGCCCTTGGGGCCATGCTCGAGCCGAGCGATAACGCGACGGCACCGGGACCAGGTCTCGGCGCCATAGCGGAGGTCGACGAACAAGCGTTGCTTTTCGCCGCTCCGCTCATAGGCCGCTGCCGCTCGCGCCATCCCGCTCTCGGCGACGCGGTCGATACGGGCGTTCTTGGCCAAGCCGACGACATAGCCGACGCCGCGGCGCTCGCACCAGCTCAGCATCCGGTGGCGGCAGAAGCCCGAATCGGCACGCACAATGATCCTGACCTCGGGCCATGCCTGGCGCAGGCGCTTGACCAACAGGGCGAGGACCGCCCAGGCGTGCTTGGCGCCGTCGATGTTCGCCGGCCTCAGGTAACTGACCAACAACTGATCGCCGCAGAAGACATAGAGCGGCAGGAAGCAGTAGTGATCGTAATAGCCGTGGAAGAAGCGCCCCTGCTGACGGCCGTGGACGGCATCGTCGGTGGCATCGAAGTCGAGCACCAACTCACAAGGCGGCTCATCGAATGACGCGATGAAGCCTTCCACCAACGTCACATGGGCCGCCCACGCCGAGTGCCGGTCGGCCGCCCGCTCCAGCCGGCCGATCGTCGACGAGCTGGCCAGCAGCGTATCCCGCCCGCAGGCGGTTTGCAGCACCAGATCCTTACGCAG
>JAAEOR010000444.1 GCA_024222895.1 Hyphomicrobiales bacterium
CCCCTGATTCCTGCCCATGTGGCCCAGCGACAGAATGCGTCTGCTCAGGGCACAAAAGTTGAATAAAATCAATTTGGTGCCGGCAACAGGATTTGAACCCGTGACCCCCTGATTACAAAATAGGCGGTATCGGTCTTTCATTCGATTTCACCGTATTCCATTTCAACCAAGAAATGGCTAGATTCTGGGAAGTTGACGATCCTTCCGGGTTCATCGCGTTTCATGCATCTCCGTTTTTCTGTGACCTATGTGTGACCTTTTTGGAAACACCGATATGCCCAAGACACTGACAGCAAGATTCGTTGAAGCAGCAGCGCCCGTCCCCGGTCGCCAGATTGAGCACCAGGACGCCAAGGTTCCAGGCCTCGCGCTTCGCATTTCGCCTGGAGGCAACAAGGCATGGTCAGTTCGCTATCGTACGCGTGACGGAGAGCAGCGACGCTTGACCCTTGGACGGTTCCCGGCCGTGGGGCTGTCGAAGGCTCGTGAACTTGCCGCCCAGGCACTTGGTTCGGTCGCTAGTGGCGCCGACCCCGCACAGGCACGCAAGTCAAGCAGGGCCGAGGCGAAGGCGAGAAAGCTCTCGACCGTCGATAGCTTGATCGATGCGTAATTCCACGATGCCGCGCTCGGTCGGCACCGCCCGAATGGACGAGCAAAGCGGGAAAGCACACTTGCACTTGAGCGCGACTTCTATGAAAGGCTCGTCAAGCCACGATTTGGCAATCTGTGTGTCGATGACCTGACCCGCCACGACCTACAGTGCTTGCTCGATGAAGTGTCCACCCGGTCGCCAGCAAGTGCGAGGCATTGCCGCGATGTTGTCCGGCAGGCGTTCAACTATGGCATTCGTCGGGACGTCGTATCTCGCAATCCTGCACAGTTCGCCGATTTACCTAGACCCACCGAACGCGAGCGGGTGGACGCAAGCGGCCGCGCAAGCCTTGCGAGGGAATGATGTTGCATCAAGATGGCAGCCGCGAGCCTTGGCTTGCCGGCCAGGGCGACCTCGACCTGATCGTGACCATGGATGATGCCACCAGCACGATCTACTCGGCCTTTCTGGTTGAGGAGGAAGGCACGGCGTCGAGCTTTCGAGGTCTTGAAGAGACGTTTGTTGCCAAAGGCCTGCCGTGCTCGCTCTACACCGACCGCGGCAGCCATTATTTCCATACGCCCAAGGCCGGCGGACCGGTGGACAAGAGGCATCTGACCCAGATCGGCCGGGCGCTTCGTCAACTCGGCATCGAGCACATCCCTGCCTATTCGCCGCAGGCGCGAGGTCGCTCGGAGCGCATGTTCGGGACGCTGCAGGATCGGCTTGCGAAGGAATTGAAGCGTGCCGGCATCGTCGACATCGAGGCGGCTAATCGCTTCATCAGCGAGGTCTATCTGCCTGAGCACAACGCCCGCTTCGCCAGGCCGCCGGAGGTCGCCGAGAGCGTCTTCGTCGCCGCCGATCCGGGGCTGCTTGCCGAGATCCTGTGTATTGAGGAGACGAGGGTTGTCGCCCGCGACAATACCGTCGCCTATGACGGCCTGAGATTGCAGCTGCCCAAAAGCCCGGCGCGGGCTCACTTCGTCAAGGCCACGGTCAAGGTACGCAAATATCCCGATGGCGGCCTCGCCGTGTTCCATGGGCCACGGCTGCTGGCCCGTTACAACGCCGAGGGCCAACTGATCGATAGATCAAGCTTGAGGGCCGCCGCGTGATCCGCTTCGACGCGATAGTCTTCAGCCTTGTGGATAGGGGGACAGCCGCTCAAGCGCGCCTGACCACCCAATCCACAAGGCAAAATGCAAAAACAGAAGCGGACAACTGATGTGCTATCAAAACCGGACAACTCCGAGTGCTACTGACACATCGACAAACGGTGCCTTGCACAGACACATGAGATCGTTGAAAATAACCATTATGGCGCGCTGGCCGGCGCGTTTTCGATGTCGTGACCGGGGCACGCGACCATGCCACTCCAGAGGAGGCACACGGTGAAAACTCTGCTATTGCTCGCCACCACAGCGTATTTGTTTGCCGTACCGGCACTTGCCCAGGAAGGGCCAGTCAAGATCGGCATTCTCCTGGGTTTCACGGGTCCAGTCGAATCACTGATGCCCGATGTTGCCGCCTCGGCAGAGGTGGCTTTCGCAGAAGCCTCCGAGTCCGGCCTTTTTCTTGGCGGCCGAACAATTGAGCCGTTGCGCGCCGACAGCACGTGCGTCGACGCCGGGGCTGCGACGACAGCAGCCGAAAGGCTGATCACGGCCGACGAGGTCGTGGCCATCGTCGGCGCCGACTGCTCGGGCGTCACCGCCGCCGCTGTCAACAATGTCGGCGTCCCCAACGGTATTGTCATGATTTCGCCGTCGGCGACCGCACCGTCGCTGACCGACATCGAGGACAACGGCCTGTTCTTCCGCACAGTGCCCTCCGACGACCGCCAGGGGCAGATCCTGGCGGAGATCACCAAGGACCGCGGCATCGACACCGTCGCCGTGAGCTACACCAACAACGACTACGGCAAGGGGCTATCAGACTCTTTCGCCGCTGCGTTCGAGGCGTTGGGCGGTGAGATCGTTATCGCCGCGGCGCATGAAGACGGCAAACCGGACTACGCCGCCGAGGTCGGCGCCCTCGCCGCGGCCGGCGCGGATCACCTCGCCCTGTTTGGCTACCTCGATCAGGGCGGCAAGGGAATCCTCGAAGTCGCCCTAGACACCGGTGCGTTCTATAGCTTCATCCTCGCCGACGGCATGGTCGGGGATGCCTTGCTGCCGGGTCTGCCGGACGACATCAGCGGCAGTTTCGGGACTTTGCCGGGGTCCGAGACGGAGTCATCGAACGCGTTCGAAGAGCTCGCCGCGGCGGCCGGCATCACCGGCGGCGGTCCCTTCCGCGGCGAAGCCTACGACGCGGCGGCGCTGATCGTTCTGGCGATGCAGGCCGCCGGTTCGGCCGATCGCGACGCCTTGCAAGCAAGGATCATCGACGTCGCCAACGCCCCCGGCGAGCCGATCCACCCGGGTGAGCTCGCCAAGGGTCTGCAGATTCTCGCCGACGGCGGCGACATCGACTACCACGGCGCGACCAACATCGAGTTAACGGATGCCGGCGACACCATCGGCGCCTATCGGGAAGTCGAAGCCGACGGAACGGACTTCGTGACCGTGAAGGTGCGCTAGTCCTTCCCTGCTGCGAACCGGCGGCCCGCATTTCGGTTGCGGGCCGCCGAACGGAGCCTCGGCGATATGTTGCAGGTCAGCGAGTTGCATATGCGGTTCGGAGGCATCCGCGCGGTCGACGGCGTGACGCTGGATATTCCGGCAAAATCGATCACCGGATTGATCGGTCCGAACGGTGCCGGAAAGACGACCCTGTTCAACGTTATGGCGGGGCTGCACAAACCGACCGCCGGTCGGGTCGTGCTCAACGGCGAGGACATCACCGGCCGCAAACCGCACGAGAGGTTCCACAAGGGCCTGGTCCGCACATTTCAATTGCCGCACGAGTTCACCAGCCTAACCGTTCGCGAAAACCTTATGGTGGTGTCTGCCGGCCAGTCTGGAGAGAAGCTGTGGCAGGCCCTGTTTCGCCGAAACCGGATCGACTCGCAGGAGCGAGCGATCGTGGCGCGGGCGGAAACCGTCCTCGGCTTTCTTGAATTGACGCATGTTGCCGGCGAACGCGCCGGCAACCTTTCCGGGGGGCAACGCAAGCTCCTTGAACTTGCCCGGATCATGATGGCCGGCCCGAGTGTCGTCCTGCTGGACGAAATCAGTGCCGGCGTCAACCGCACGCTCCTCAACAAGATCGGTGGGTCGATCCGCCGGCTCAATCGGGAGATGGGTCTCACGTTCTGTTTGATTGAACACGACATCGAGTTCGTCGCCAGTCTGTGCGGTCCGGTCATCGTGATGGCGGAAGGGCGGGTTCTGATGCAAGGCGACATCAACGCCGTGAAGGCGAACGAAACCGTCATTGAAGCGTATCTGGGGCGCGGCTCCCCGGAAGCCGCCGGAGCGATCGATTAGTGGTGCATCTCGTCGCCGAGAACCTGGTCGGCGGCTATGGCTCCGTCGACATCCTGCATGGATGCTCCGTGACCGCGGCCAGGGGACAGATTGTCGTCGTGGTTGGCCCGAACGGTTCCGGCAAGTCGACAACGCTCCGGGCCATCTTCGGACTGTTGCCGCGCGCCACAGGCAGTGTCGAACTCGAAGGGCGTTCGATCATGACGCTGCCTCCCCAAGAACGGGTGCGCGCCGGCCTGAGCCTCGTGCCCCAGGTCCGCAATGTCTTTCCAGGACTGACCGTGGCCGAGAACCTCGAGATCGGTGCCCTGTCGATCGACACCGACACGGATGGAAGTCTGGCCCGGGTTTTCGATCAGTTCCCCGATCTCCGCCATCGCCTTGCTCAGCGGGCCGGGGAACTCTCCGGCGGCCTCAGACAACAGGTCGCCATCGGTCGGGCGCTGATGACCCAGCCTTCGGTCTTGCTGCTTGACGAACCGACCGCCGGTCTTGCACCGATCGTGGTCGACCAGTTTCTTCAGATGATCGTCGACATCGCGGCTTCGGGGATCGCGATTGTGATGGTTGAACAGAATGCCCGCAAGGCGCTGGCGATCGCCGACCACGGCGTCGTGCTGGTGCGCGGACGCAACCGTTACTCGGGCACCGGTCCGGCACTCCTCGCCGACCCCGAGGTCCGCCAGGCGTTCCTCGGGGGATGACATGCAAGACGTTGCGAACGCCTTCGTCCTGTTGGCCAACTTCGTCCTGATCCCCGGTGTCGCCTATGGCGCCCAGCTTGCGCTCGGGGCGCTGGGCGTCACCCTGATCTACGGCGTCCTCCGCTTCGCAAACTTCGCCCATGGCGACCTGATGGCCTTCGGCACAATGCTGTGCGTCCTGCTGACCTGGTGGCTGCAATCGCTGGGAGTTGGCATTGCGCCGCTGCCCACGGCGTTCCTGGCGCTGCCCTTGGCGATCGCCGGCGCAGCCGCCCTGTCTCTCGTCTTCGACCGGGTCGTCTACCGGTATCACCGCCGCCAGCAGGCCCCGGCGGCGATTTTCATGATTGCCTCGGTCGGCGTCATGTTCGTCATCAACGGTATCGTCCGCCTGACGATCGGTCCTGATGACCAGCGCTTCGCCGACGGTGCCCGCTTTATCATCCGCGCCCGGGATTTCGAGGCCCTGACCGGCCTGGACGAGGGCCTGAGCATCCGGGTGACACAGGCGCTGACGCTTGGCGTGGCGATTGCGGCCATGGTCGCGCTGTTCCTGTTTCTCAACCGCACGCGGGCCGGCAAGGCGATGCGCGCCTACTCTGACAATCCGGAACTCGCGCTCCTGTCCGGGATCGACCCGGATCGCGTCGTCCGCAACACCTGGATCATCGCTGCCGCCCTTGCGACAATCGCCGGCGTCCTTTTCGGTCTCGACAAGAGTTTCAAGCCGTTCACCTACTTCCAACTGGTGCTGCCGATCTTCGCGGCGGCCATTGTGGGTGGTATCGGCAATCCGGTCGGTGCGGTTCTGGGCGGGTTTCTCATCGCTTTCTCCGAGGTCACGATAGCCTACGCCTACAAGCGGTTTCTCACCTATCTGGTCCCGCCCGACTGGGCACCGACCGGTCTTGTGCAGTTCCTGTCGACCGACTACAAGCTCGCCGTCTCGTTCGTCATTCTGGTTATCGTCCTGCTGGTCAGGCCGACTGGGATCCTGCGGGGCCAGACCACATGAACGCGCGCGCATTGTCCCTGTTCGCCGTCATGGCGGCTCTCTTCGTCATCGTCGGCCAGGCACAAAGCTGGTCGGTCAGTCTGACCATCCTCAACCTGTGCCTCATCTCCGCGGTGATGGCGCTCGGCGTCAACATGCAGTGGGGATATGCCGGTCTGTTCAATGCCGGTACGGTCGGCTTTGCTGCCCTCGGCGGCGTCGCCGCGATGCTGATTTCCGTCCCGCCCGTGCAGGCCGCCTGGGCGGCAGGTGGTCCCGGCCTCGGTTGGGCCATCCTCGCACTGCTCGCCACCATCGGGGCGGTGTTCTTCATTCGCTGGAGCCTTACCGGCCGGCAACGCGTCTATGCCGTCATTGTGGTGCTCGTGGTTGGCTGGTTTGTGATCCGCGCCGTTTTCGGGCCGGCAACCTCTGCCATCGAGGCAATCCAGAGCGACAGATTCGGCTTCCTCGGCGGGCTTGGTATGCCGATTCTTTTCTCGTGGCTGGTCGGCGGATTGCTGGCCGCAGGCGCCGCATGGCTGATCGGCAAGACGGCGCTCGGACTGCGGGCCGACTACCTTGCCATTGCAACACTGGGCATCTCGGAAATCATCATCGCGGTCTTGCGCAACGAGGACTGGCTGACTCGCGGCGTCAAGAACGTGACCGGGCTGCCTCGGCCGGTGCCGTTCGAAGTCGACCTTCTGGCGTCACCGTGGTTTCTCGATCTCGCTGCCTGGCTCGGCGCCGAACCCCGGATCTTCGCCGGCATTTTCGTCAAGCTCTGTTACGCTGGTCTGTTCGCCGCAGCTTTGCTCATCGTTCTGTGGCTCAGCCAAAGAGCGCTCCATTCACCCTGGGGCCGGATGATCCGTGCCATCCGCGACAATCCGGAAGCCGCGGAGGCGATGGGCAAGGACGTTGCCGGGCGGCAGTTACAGGTGTTCGTTCTCGGTTCGGCCGTGTGTGGTATTGCTGGTGCGATGCTGACGACGCTGGATGGACAGTTCACGCCCGGCGCCTACAATCCGCTTCGTTTCACTTTCCTTATTTGGGTCATGGTGATTGTCGGCGGCTCCGGCAACAATCTCGGGGCGGTGCTGGGAGGGTTCCTGATCTGGTTCAGCTGGGTACAGGCCGAACCCGTCGGCCTGTGGCTGGTGGACACGATGACTGCGGGATTGCCCGCGGAGTCCGACCTCCGGACGCATCTTCTTGACGGCGCCGCCCACGCCCGGCTCTTGCTCATGGGCGTGATCCTGCTTGTCGTTCTGCGCTTCTTCCCGCGCGGTCTCCTGCCGGAGAAACCCCCAGAACAGCCGGATGCCGATCTCCCCACCGCAGACGCGGCCCAGTCCGAGACCGCGCCGCGACCCGTCGCGCGCTCGTGAGCCCCAGCGCAATCATGGCAATAACTCAGGCCGCACCCACTACCTTCAACGCGAATGCGGTGGCAAAGGCGGTCTCCTTCAGCCGGTCGAACCGGCCGGCCGCGCCGCCATGGCCGGCGTCCATATTGGTCTTCAGCAGAAGCGCGCGGTCACCGGTCCTGGTTGCCCGGAGCCTTGCCACCCACTTGGCCGGCTCCCAATAGGTGACCCGTGGGTCGGTCAGCCCGGCAAGCGCCAGGATCGCGGGGTAGGGATGACGACCGACATTGTCATAGGGCGAGTAGGCGGCGATGGTCCGATAGTCGTCGGCACTGGTAATGGGATTGCCCCATTCCGGCCATTCCGGCGGTGTCAGGGGCAGCGTGTCGTCGAGCATCGTCGTCAGCACATCGACAAACGGCACCTCGGCAATCAGGCCGGCAAAGGCCTCCGGTGCTATGTTGGCGACGGCGCCGATCAGCAGACCCCCGGCCGAGCCACCCCACCCGACAATCCTGTCAGGCGCTGCATAACTGTCTGCGACGAGGTGACGGGCGCAGGCGACAAAGTCGGTGAAGGTATTGGGCTTGTTGTCGCGCCGGCCATCCGAATACCAGTGGAATCCCTTGTCCTTGCCGCCACGGATGTGGGCGATGGCATAGACGAAGCCACGGTCGACCAGGGACAGTCGTGTGGTCGAGAATGAAGCCGGCATGGCAATGCCGTAAGCGCCGTAGCCGTAAAGCAGGCAGGGCGCACTACCATCGATGGGCATATCGCGGCGATAGAGCAACGAGATCGGCACCTCCGCCCCATCCGGCGCGGTCGCGAAGACGCGGCGCGTCACGTAAGCGTCGGGGTCGTGGCCCGAGGGGATTTCGTCTTCCTTGCGCAATACCCGGGAGCGGTCGCTCATATCATAGTCATAGACCCGACCGGGTGTCGTCATCGATGAATAGGTGAAACGCAGCGCCGTGGTATCGAACTCGAAGCCGGGCGCCATGCCGAGCGAATAAGCCTCTTCGTCAAAGGCGATCGCGTGCTCCGCCCTGTCGGCGATGTTGCGGATGACAATGCGGGGCAGCCCGCTCTCACGTTCCAGCCGGACGAGGTAATTCCTGAAGGCGGTTGCCGACAGGATCAGCCGGCCGAGCCGGTGGGGAACGAGGGTGGTCCAGTGGGTGCGGTCGGGTGTGGCGACCGGCGCCGTCACGATCTTGAAGTCCTCGGCACCGCCGCTATTGGTCGTGATGAAGAACACGTCGCCGGCGTGGTCGATCGCGTATTTCTCCGCTGCCTTCCTTTCGGCAATCAGCCGCGGTTGATCGGTCGGGCGATCGGCACGCAGGACCCGTGACTCGGACGTTTCATGATCGTGGCTGTCGATGACGATGAAGGCGTCCGACTGGGTTTTGCCGACGCCGAGGAAGTAGCCGGGATTCGACTCCTCATAGACAAGCACGTCGAGGGTCGGATCGGAGCCGATCATGTGACGGAACACCTTGGACGGCCGGTGGTTTTCGTCGACCCAGACGTAAAACAGCGTAAGCCCGTCGGCTGCCCAAACCGCACCGCCGGTCGTGTTGGCGATCCGTTCGTCGAGGTCCTCGCCGGACTCAATGTCGCGAATGCGAAGCTCGTAATACTCCGAACCCATTTCGTCGACGGCGTAGGCCAGCAATGCGTGGTCGGGGCTGTGCGCGGTCCCGCCCAGCTGAAAATAGGCCTTTCCTTCGGCCATCTTGTTGGCGTCGAGCAGGACCAATTCGTCGCTGCCGTTCCGGGCGGTCCGGACGATCAACGGATGCTCGGCGCCATGGGTGTAGCGGATGCCATAGGCATACGGCCCATCCGGCGTCGGGACCGAAGAGTCGTCCTCCTTGATTCGTCCACGCATTTCGGTGAACAGCGCGTCTTTCAACCCTTCGGCGTCTGCCATCTCCCTCTCGGTGTAGGCGTTCTCAGCCTCGAGATGGGCGCGAATGTCGGCCGGAAGGGTCTCTGGCTCGCGCATAACCTGCTGCCAGTTGTCGGCTCTCAGCCATGCATAGTCGTCGGTTCGGGAAATCCCGTGGCGGGTGTCGGACACCGGCCGCCGCTCGGCGACCGGTGGCTTGATTGTCCCGCCGCTGCCTTCTCCGTCCAAGGCAGCCTGATCACGTCGTCTCATTGTCATCAGGTTCCAGGTCCAGGGCACATCCGTTCATGCAATAGCGCAGGCCATTCGGTCCCGGCCCATCGGGAAAGACATGGCCGAGATGGGCCTCGCAGGCAGCACAGCGGACCTCGGTTCGGGTCATCCCGTGCGACGGGTCCACCAGTTCGTCGACCATCTCGGCGCCGACCGGCGCAGTGAAACTCGGCCAGCCCGTCCCGGACTCGAACTTCTCCTCGGAGCGAAACAGCTGGGTACCGCAGGAAACGCACCGATACAGTCCGGCGCGCTTCTCATCGAGATGGGGGCCGGTTCCCGGTCGTTCGGTGCCGCCCTGGCGCGTGACTCGGTACTGCTCCGGGGTTAGCGCCTGGCGCCACTCATCGTCGCTCTTGCGGATTTTGGTCGGTGGCGTGTTTCTTGTCATAGATGCAACCGATGATTTTGAGATTAGTCAGGGTTCAGGGCCGCAGTGGTCTGCAACGACGGCTCAATATGGTGTGCTGCCGGGGTAACCGCAATGACAAGGCCTTTGGCGTCCCGTCCGACAGCCGCTGTGGCAAAGACGCATGTCGGTTTCTGTTGATCACTGTGTCGGGCCGGGTAATGTGACCCGGCAAAACAAGGGGCTCCATCAGCCGACATGCGTACCGCCAGTCTAGCCGTATCACTGTTTGTCTTCTGGCTGCTGCTTTCCGGGCACTACACCACCTGGTTCATCGGCGTCGGACTGGCGACGGCTGTTTTGGTCGCGGTGTTCGGGCGATCCTTTGGCTATGCCGATGAAGAGGGCCACCCGGCGGAATTGATCCTTCCTGGGCTTCTCTATTGGCCATGGCTGACCGTTGAAATCGTCAAGTCGACCCTCAATGTGGCCCGGATCATCATCACGCCGTCCCTGCCAATATCACCGGGACTCATCGCCGTTCGGCCGACCCAGAAATCGGCCGTTGGCCTGGTCACCTACGCTAACTCAATCACCCTGACGCCTGCGACCATCACCGCGCGGGTTGATCGGGACGAGCCGCGATTTGTTGTTCACGCCCTGACCGCGGCGAGCGCCGCAGACGTTCGATCCGGCGATATGGATCGTCATGTGACGTCTTTCGAAGGCAAGAGCTGATGCTGGCAGCGGGCATGATCGGGGCATTGGTCGCCCTGACCCTGATGCTGGTGCGGGCCCTCAAGGGGCCGACCATTTTCGACCGACTGATGGCCGCCAATTCGATCGGGAACGCCGCGATCGTCATCCTGGCATTGTTTGGTTTTCTGACCGGACGTCCGGATTTCCTCGATATCGCCATCACTTATGCGCTGCTCAACATCATCGGTGTCTTCGCCGTGTTGAAATTCTTCCGCTACGGACCGCTCGGATATGGTGGCGAGGAAGGGGAGGATGTCGAGTGACGGCCGAGGTTCTCACCTGGATTGGTGGCGTCCTGGTTGTCATTGGAGCCGTGCTCATGGCGATTGGTGCACTGGGGCTCGTGCGCATGCCCGATGTGTTCACGCGGATGCACGCCGCCTCGGTAACCGACACCCTGGGGGTCGCCCTGGTGCTGATCGGCCTCGTCTTTTTCGCCGGCTGGTCGCTGGTAAGCGTCAAGCTGATCCTCTTGACCCTTTTCATCGCATTGACCAGCCCGACTGCGACTCATGCGGTGGCCCGCGCTGCGTTGCATGCCGGCATCAAGCCGCGCGACCACTCCGACGAGACCATCGAGGATGTCGACCCGCAGATTGAGGAGGGCGAACAATCGAAGCCCTGATCAACTTCGTCTTGCTGACGATGCTGGCGGTGATCACCATCGGCATCGTGCGGGTGCGCAACCTTTTCGCGGTTGTCATTCTCACGACGATCTACAGCTTCCTGATGGCAAGTGTCATGATTGTGCTCGACGCCGTCGATGTCGCGCTCACCGAGGCGTCCGTCGGCGCCGGCATCGGTACGGTGCTCCTGCTCGGAACCCTTTATCTGACCAAGACCGAGGAAGCCCGACCGGTGCACACGGTCTTCCTGCCGTTGTTTGTGGCTGTTGTCACAGCCGGCGTTTTGATCTGGGGTGTGACCGCCACGCCGCCCTTCGGCGCCGCCGATACTCCGGTGCAGCTCGCTGGACCCGACTATATGAGCCGTTCGCTCAGCGAAACCGGCATTTACAATGTCGTCTCGGCAGTGCTCGGAAGCTATCGCGGTCTGGATACCTTGGGCGAAACCGTGGTGGTCTTCACGGCCGGCATCGCAATTCTGATGCTGCTCAAACGCGCTCGACCGGAAGACTAGGAGGAAACGCGCCGATGCGCATGGATGTCATCCTCCGGGTCGTTACCAAGCTCATCCTGCCGTTTGTGCTGGTGTTCGCGCTCTACGTTCAGTTCCACGCCGACTACAGCGCCGGCGGCGGTTTCCAGGCCGGCGTCATCGCTGCTGCCGGGATCATCCTCTACGCGCTGATCTACGGGCTCAACGCCGCCATGCGGCTCGTTCGGCCGAGCGTGGTTGAAGCGATGGTCCCCCTCGGTGTTCTGATCTTCGCAAGCGTCGGCGTTGCCGGTTGGCTGACCGGCCTCAACTATCTCGATTACTCGAACCTGTCCCATGACCAGGTCCATGGACAGGAATGGGGTGTGTTCTTCGTCGAGGTTGGCGTATTCGTCACGGTCAGTTCGACAATGGTGGCGATATTCTACGCTTTTGCCGGGCGAGGGCGGCGATGAACGAAATCGTCGATCTCGCGGGCCGCCTCGTCGCCCACTACAATCAGTGGATCACCGTCTTTCTGATGGTGTCCGGCCTCTACATCGTTATTGCCCGCGGCAACATGGTGAAGAAGCTGGTTGGTTTGTCGCTGTTCCAGACATCGGTCTACCTTCTCTATATTTCGGCTGGCAAAATTCTCGGCGGAACCCCTCCGATCATTGATCCGAACTTCACCGTTTACACGCACCCGCTTCCCCATGTGCTGATCCTCACGGCAATCGTGGTCGGAATCGCGACCCTGGCTCTTGGACTGGCGCTGGTCGTCCGCATCAACGAGGCTTATGGGACGATCGAGGAAGACGAAATTTTCGAGAAGGAAGACGATCACTGATGGGCGAGCATCTGCCCGCCCTGCAGGTGATGTTGCCGCTCTTCGGGGCGCTGCTCGCCGCTTTGGTGCGCCGGCCCGGGCCGGCCTGGGTTGTTACCGTTGTTGTCAGTTTTGCCATGCCCGTCATCTCCGCGCTCTTGTTGCTGCGGGTGCTCGACGAGGGCGTCGTGTCCTATCATCTCGGCGGCTGGGATCCGTCGATCGGCATCGAGTACCGGATCGACGTCGTCAATGCGCTGGTTCTACTGCTCGTTTCGATGGTTTCCGGCGTTATCGCGCCATTTGCGCGGTTGAGTGTGCTGTCCGAGATACCCGAGGATCGTGTCGCCTGGTTCTATTCAATGTACCTGACCGCGCTGGCCGGCCTGCTCGGGATCACGATCACCGGAGACGCCTTCAACGCGTTTGTTTTCCTCGAGATTTCGTCGCTCTCCAGCTATGCGATGATTGCCATGGGGCGCGACAGGCGGGCGCTGGTTGCCGCCTATCAGTATCTGATCATGGGAACGATTGGCGCATCGTTTTATGTCATTGGCGTCGGCTTGCTCTACATGATGACCGGGACGCTCAATATCGCGCTGATCGCGGAGCGGATCATCGCGGTCGAGTCGGCTCGGCCGGTGCTGGTCGCCCTGGCCTTCATCGTGGTGGGAATCAGTCTCAAGCTGGCGCTGTTCCCGCTCCACGTCTGGCTGCCAAACGCCTATGCTTATGCTCCTTCCTTTGCGACTGTGTTTTTGGCTGCGACGGCCACCAAGGTCGCGATTTATCTGTTTGCCCGCTTCATCTTCTCGGTATTCGGCGCCGGCTTCGTCTTCTCGGAGCTGCCGGTAACGCCAATCCTAATCGCGCTGTCAGTCGCGGCAATCTTCGGGGCTTCGGCGGTTGCGATCTTCCAATCCAATTTGAAGCGTATGTTCGCCTATTCGTCGGTTGGTCAGGTCGGCTACATCACCCTTGGTCTGGCGTTGGCGAGCGTGAACGGGTTGACCGGTGGCTTCGTGCACTTGCTCAACCACGCCATGGTGAAGGCAGCGATCTTCATTGGGCTCGGCGCGGCCTTTTTCCGTGTGAGCAGCGTCGTGGCGGACGATGTCGCCGGAATCGGTCGACGTATGCCGCTGACAATGGCAGCCGTCGCCATTGCTTGCTTTAGCCTGATCGGCGTTCCCGGAACTGCCGGGTTCATCTCAAAGTGGTTTCTGATCGTTGCCTCGCTGGAAGCCGGTTGGTGGTGGCTCGGCTTCCTGATTGTGCTGTCGTCGATGCTCACGGTTGTCTATGTCGGCCGGCTGATCGAGGTCGCATGGTTTCGTGAGCCCGCCGGCCCGGTCGCCGAGGCCGAGGAGGCACCGATTGAGATGCTGGTGCCTTTGTGGATTCTGGCGCTGGCCACCATCTATTTCGGCATCGATACCGAACTGACGGCCGGGTTGTCGGAACAGGCCGCCGACGTACTCCTCGGGGTGTTGCGATGACCCCTGAGACAATGATTGCGTTGACGATGATCATGCCAGCGGCCGTCGCGCTGCTGCTCCCGGCGTTCGACGCGCGTCGGAACATTCGGGAGGGAGTGACGCTTCTGGGAGCCGTGCTCCTGTTTGCGGTTGTCCTGCAGCTGCTGCCGGAGGTCCTTGCCGGAAACCGCCCGGCGTTGGAGGTCTGGACCGTTGTTCCGGGGCTGACGATCGCGTTTTCGGTTGAGCCGTTGGGCATGCTGTTTGCATTGATCGCCTCGGGCTTGTGGATAGCCAACTCGGTCTATTCGATAGGCTACATGCGGGCGGAGCAGGCGCCGCGGCAGACCGTGTTTTATGTCTGTTTCGCGATTGCGATCGCCTCAACCATGGGGATTGCGCTCGCCGGGAACCTGTTCACGCTGTTCCTGTTCTACGAACTCCTGACAGTGTCGACATACCCCCTGGTCACCCACCGGGGGACCGAGCAAGCCCGCAACGCCGGGCGGCTCTATCTGATGATGTTGCTCGGCGCGTCCACGGTTCTGCTGCTGCCGGCCGTCGCCTGGACATGGGTTGCGACCGGAACACTGGATTTTGTCATCGGCGGTACGCTGTCCGGAGCGGTCAGCGACGCCGCGCTCGGCATAATGCTAGCTTTGTTCGTCTTCGGCACGGCAAAGGCTGCGGTGATGCCTCTGCACTTCTGGTTGCCCGCTGCCATGGTCGCGCCGACCCCGGTTTCGGCGCTCCTTCATGCGGTCGCGGTGGTCAAGGCCGGCGTGTTCACCATCCTCAAGGTGATCATTTACATCTTCGGCGTCGAGACCCTGGCTGAGGCGGGCACCGGTGATTGGCTGCTCTATGTGGCCGGCGTCACCGTCATCGTCGCATCGGTGATCGCATTGCAGCAGGACAATCTGAAACGGCGGTTGGCGTTCTCGACCATCAGCCAACTCTCCTACGTCATCCTGGGTGCGGCCCTGTTTACGCCCGTGGCTATTCTCGGCGCTACCCTGCACATCGCCGCGCACGCCGTTTCCAAGATCACCCTGTTCTTCGCCGCCGGCTCCGTCCATATCGGTGCCCATGTCGACAACATCAGCGAAATGAACGGGGTCGGCCGCAGGATGCCGTGGACCATGGGTGCCTTCTCGATTGGCTCACTGTCGATGATTGGCGTGCCGCCGACCGCCGGCTTCCTCGGCAAATGGTTCATCCTTGTCGCCGCGATTACCGTTGAGCAGTGGTTCGCGGTCGGGGTGATCATTGTCTCAACTCTGCTCAACGCCGGGTACTTTCTGCCGATCGTCTATCGCGCTTTTCGGGGCAGCGGCGTCAAGGCCAGCGTCAAGGAAGCGCCCTGGCCGATCGTCGTGTCGCTGGTGGTAACAGCCCTTCTGACCATTGGTTTGTTCCTAGTCCCCAACGTACCCTATGACCTTGCGACCTTGCTCACAGCGGATCTGTCGGCCGATGTCCCCATCGAATAACCAAGACGACAACTGGCTCATCCGGCCGTCAACGATCCGGCTTCTTTGGATCGTCTTCGTCGCCGTCCTGGCAGCGACGGTTCTTGCCGACTTTTTTATCGAACACAAAGGCAAGTTCGGCATCGACGGGACGATCGGTTTCTACGCCTGGTATGGGTTCCTGAGTTGTGTCGTCCTGGTCGTCGGCGCCAAGGCGCTGGGTGTCCTCCTCAAGCGGAAGGACACCTACTATGACGACTAGCCTGGGCGCTCTGCTGCCGGTGTTGCTGCCCGGACTGGTGCTGATTGCCGCCGGCCTGGTTCTTCTGTGGCTCCGCGGGACAGTGCGCGACGCGGTCATTCTCGGGGCGCCGCTTCTGGTGCTGGCCCTGATCTGGACGCTACCGGAAGGCACCGCCGGCTTGCTCTCGTGGCTTGGCTATGAGCTTGAGCCATTCCGATCCGACCGGCTTAGCCGCCTGTTTGGAACCGTGTTCAGTCTCATGGCATTCGGTGGTGGCCTGTTTGCTCTGCGACAGGAGCGGCTGGCCGAAATTCCGATTGCGTTCATGTATGCCGGATCCGCCCTTGGCGTGGTCTTCGCCGGCGACCTGATCACCGTTTTCGTTTTCTGGGAGTTGATGGCGATCTGCTCGACGATGGTCGTCTGGATGGCAGGCAAAAGCGCCCGCGCGGCCGGCCAAAGATACATCGTCATCCATCTGTTCGGCGGCGTCCTCCTGATGGCCGGGATTGCCGGTCACATCGGCGATACGGGTTCTATCGCGTTCGATGCCATGCAGGTGAATACCGCGGCGACCTGGTTGATCCTTGGCGGTTTTCTTCTCAATGCCGGAGCGTGGCCGCTGTCCGCCTGGCTTCCGGACGCCTACCCGCGAGGAACGTGGTCCGGCACCGTCTTTCTGTCCGCCTTCACCACCAAGACCGCAGTTTACGTCCTGCTGCGGGGTTTCCCCGGCGAAGAGATCCTGATCTGGGTTGGCCTGATCATGGTGTTCTATGGGATCATCTACGCCATCCTCGAAAACGACATGCGCCGTATTCTCGCCTACTCGATCGTGAACCAGGTGGGGTTCATGGTGACCGGCATCGGTATCGGGACAGAGCTCACTCTGAACGGTGCGGCCGCTCATGCCTTTGTGCATATCATCTACAAAGCGCTGCTTCTGATGTCGGCCGGCTCGGTCATGTTCATGACCGGCCGCACAAAGTGCACCGAACTGGGCGGGCTTTTCCGAACCATGCCGATCACCACGATCTGTGGGATCATCGGGGCGCTTTCGATCTCCGCCTTTCCGCTGACCTCCGGTTTCATTGCCAAGTCAATGATCTCCGACGGCGCGGCGCTCGACCATCAGACCGTTGTCTGGTTCCTGTTGACGGCAGCCTCGGCGGGGGTCTTCCTGCACGCAGGCATCAAGTTTCCATGGTTCGTCTTTTTCCAGAAGGACTCAGGGCTTCGCCCCCCCGACCCACCTTGGACCATGCGGACAGCGATGATCCTGTTCTCGATCGCTTGCATCGGAATCGGGGTGTTTCCGTCGATGCTGTTTGCCCTTCTACCGTTCCCGGTCGATTTCGTACCGTACACCGGCTCCCATGTCGTGGCTCAGCTGCAGCTGTTGTTGTTTTCCGGGCTGGCGTTTTTTCTGATGCTTGCCTGGCTGAAGCGAACCGAGACGATCACGCTTGATCTTGACTGGTTTTGGCGCCGCGGCGGCCCGTCGTTGCTGGACAGACTCGACATCGGTTCCGATCGTGCGGCGACGAGTATCGGCAAGAAATGGAGAGGGTTGGTTGGGCGAGCCATCGGCGCAATTTACCGACATCATGGCCCGAGCGGTGTACTCGCACGAACGTGGCCGACGGGCAGTATGGCCTTCTGGGCGGTCTTTCTGCTCGCCGCGTATTTGTTATTCTACTACCTTTGATTAGAGACCAGCGTATTAATCAACCTAACCATCATGTCGATTCCCGGCTACGACACGCTCGACTCCGTCGCGGCGGTTAAATTGCAATTCCGACACTCCATGCTGACTGCGTTGCACTTTCGGCGGCAGATACGGTGTCGGGTTGCCCAGCCCCGCGCTTGAGCGGGCGCAGATCACTTCGAGGGGGAGAAACGGGGGTTAACTGTCAAGCGCGGTGTCTTTTCACCGATTATTGTCGAAAGTCGTTATTGAGGCCGGGTCGAGCACAACACTGGAAACGTTAAATCCGGCGCCCCCGCTCTTGTGTTTGTAAAAGTTTGATTATATACCGACCAAGCAAGTTGTGGCTGTTGGTCGAATCGCCTTCTCGAAGGCAACTGACAACTTGCCAAGGCAGATATATCTTAGCTTTGCTCGGCCGGACAATATGTCAGAATTGTGATCAATATGAACAAGGTGAAACATGAACGACCAGACTGCCGACGCCGACCTTATTGATCTGGCGGCCGAAATTGTGTCGGCCTACGTCAGTAACAATTCGGTACCGGCGCAAGAACTTCCGACGCTTATTTCCGAGGTTCATCGCGCCCTGAGCAGCACTCATCAGGGAATGAACCAGCCGGAACCTGAGCCACCGAAGCCAGCTGTCAATCCGAAGAAATCAGTTTTCCCGGATTACATTATTTGTCTTGAAGACGGCAAGAAGTTCAAGTCGTTGAAGCGCCATCTTCGGACGCATTACGATCTTTCGCCCGAGGAGTACCGCGAGAAATGGGGATTGGCGAAAGACTATCCGATGGTTGCCCCAAACTATGCGGCTGCCCGTTCTGCCCTGGCCAAAAAGATGGGCCTCGGTCAGCAGCGTCGCAGATCGTGAGTTACTAGCCCCAATTAACCTTATCCGCCGCCGTTCGGCGGCGGATAGTCGAAACCGACTGTTTTTTCGGTAGTTCGGGCGTTGGCGAACCTCTTTCAGGTTCGTTTGGTTTTTTTCGATTGGGTTTCGCGTTGGCAGCCGAGACTGCCGGGCACGGAGCACCGATCTTGTCCGGACAGGAGAGCGCCGTCTCCTCTCCGTTTCCCTTGCGACCTGATCTACTGCCGTCCGGTTTAGCATCCGCTGTCGCAAGGAGGGTGTTGTTGGGCCTTTGGCTGCGGATGGCCGGCCCGAAGGGCTGGTCGCTCGGCGTCCGTCTTCTCTCCGTCGTCGTCCTGCGACTTGATCGCAGGATCGATGTCAACCAGCAATAACCTGTGGCGTTTTGGGTCGCGTGGCGAGGCGACCAAACGACAATGAAATTCGTCCACGCCGGTACACAAACCCCGAGTTTGGGGAGGCCCTCAATCAACGTTTGCGTGAGTGGACGGTGATTCTGCGGTCGGATCCTCCGATCGAGTCGGAGGAGCAGAATGGCGGAGGAGGGAACGTGTTCGTGTCCAGAACATCGGCAAGGCGCTCTGAACGCAGAAGGTTCAACGCCATGCGCATTGTCCAGAGACTCTACACCGACACCAGCGGGAAGCAACGGGCGCATCGCAGATTCACCCGCGTTCCTGTACTCCGCCGGTCATCAGGGGCTGTCGCTGTGGCTTGCCGCTTGGGTCGCGTCTACCCGAATTCGGTCGACCAGCGCGCGCAGGCCATTGGAGCGCTGTGCGGTCAGGTGACTGCGCAGATCAAGTCTCTCGAAGACATGGTCGGCGTCCGTGGACAAAATCTCGGGTGCGGTCTTGCCGTCAAAGAGGGCGATTACGATGGCAACCAGACCACGGACAATCATCGCATCACTGTCGCCGCGGAAGCGCAACACGGGATCCGGCGCGCGCGCTTCGCAAAGCGTCGCGAGCCAGACCTGGCTCGCACAACCGCTGACCTTGTTGTCCGGGGTGCGATCCGCCTCCGAAAGCGGCTCAAGCTTGCGGCCGAGCTCAATGACATACCGGTACCGATCTTCCCATTCGTCAAGAAACTCGAAATCGGCCACGATGTCTTCGATCGCCGACTTTGGTGAAACAGCCTGATCCATGTCTGCCATATATGTGGACGCGCCCGGCCGCGCAAACCAGCTTGCCGTCGACGACGGCGCTAGTGGTCCAACTCCGAAATTTGCTATCCTCGCTGCAGCACCCTCCCAAGCAAATGTCGGAGTCATCAGGACACTAGCCCATGTTTGACATTGTGAGTCGTAAGCTATTGATGTGATTGATGTTGGTTTTTGTTTTTGTCCCTACGGGGCGGCTATGATCGTTTTTTCGGAGTTGGCGGGTCGAGTTGGGTGATGTCGAGGGCGCGGAGGATTGCCTCGCTGCGGCGTGTGCCCCGGGTGACGCATTGGCGAGTTTTTCCGTTGGGTGCGGCGACTTCGACGAGCCGAATGGCGTTGAGGGCCTGTAGGGCTTCGTTGGCTGACAGGTCCAGTCCGGCGGCCTTGAGTTTTCTCTCGATCAAGGCGTGGATCAGGAAGGCCAGGGCTGCGACGAAGATGTGCGCCTGCACACGTGTGTCGGTCTGGTGATAGACCGGGCGCATGTTGATGACATCCTTCATGTTGCGGAAGGCGGTCTCGACCTCGCTCAATTGCTTGTAGGTTTGGACGGCTTGTACCGGCGATAGCTCGGGGTCGTTGGTTTGGATGAGGTATTTTCCTTCCAGGGCGATTTCCCGAGGCAAATGGACGGGATGCTCGCCATATTGGAAGACACCATCCTCATAGGTCCAGGCGTAGTATCGCTGTCCGTGGTTTTTGGCGAGGATCCGAGCCGCGGCGGCGCCGACCTTGTCGGCGGCTTTGAGGCGTCCCTTGGCGACGCGTTGGCGCAGCGCCTCGAGTTGGTCGTGGACCCGTTGCATGGCCTTTTGGCGCTGGCTGCGTTCGAAGGCGAGACGTTCCTCGGATTGGACGACGAAGATGCGTCGGCCGGGTTGTTGAGACGGCACTTCCTGGACCTGTGTCCTGGGCGGATTGTCCCGCTCGCCGGCGGTGATGCCGACGGGACAGTCGCGCCAGGGACCGGTGGCTTGCTCGATGGCCTGTGAGGCTTCCGGCGAGCGCCGGCGGTTGCATCCGAGCAGGTAGGGCTGGCCACGGTGCTGCAGCTCGGCGACTGTCGCCTGGGTCAGCATGCCGCGATCGCCGACAAAGACGACCCGTCCGAGGCCGAAGCGTTTGTCGAGATCATCGAGCACGACAGGTACGGTGCCGGCATCGCGCTGGTTGCCGGCAAAGACATGGTGGGCGATCGGGATACCATCGACCATGACCAGACCGACGAGCACCTGAGGCTCACGCGGCCTGTGATCGCGGCTATAGCCGTGAGCGCCGAGGCGGGCCGGCCCGACGCCTTCGAAGTAGGTCGAGGTGAGATCGTAGAAGGCGACATCGACACGCAGCGATAAGAGGTCACGCAGCCGCACATAGAGCTGGTGCTCGATCGCCCGCTTGGCGGCGATGAGCTGGTCGAGGCTGCGGTACCAGGCCTGCAGTTGTGCGGCGGCGACGCGGACCCTGGGGCTGCGGCTGGCTTTGCGCTCGGCGTCGTCGCGCCAAGCGGGGACAAAGCGGCGGCCCTGCCGGTCACAGGCGAAGGTCGTCTCCAGCCAGCGCGCCAAGCCGTGTTCGCTGGTCGGCTGGGTCAGGCGGTTGGCGACAAGCACCAGGACCCGGTCACTGAGATCGGCGTTGCGGCGGCGGCCGGGCTTGCCAAGGCAATCGAGCAGGTCATGCAAACCGAGCGTGCGCCACAAGGCATGGACGACCAGGATCGGGCCCCAATCCCATGCGGCCAGCGGCATGTCGTCTTTCTCGGTATTGGGACTTTCTGTCCCCGGCGAGGGCTCACCGCGGATGACGCGGATCAGTTGGTCGAGATGCGGTGCGATGAGGTCCTTTCGGCCTAGATTGAGGATGGTGCGATGCTTGGTCTTGCCATCCTGGCGAAAAGCCTCGACCAGGCGCAAATATTCATACTTGACGCCCTTTGGTCCTTGGGCGCGGATGACGCGCACAAACATAACGAATCTCCTGTTCCCACGATGATGCCGACTTATCGTTGGAACATCAATATGATGAAGTAAATAAATCCGCCAATATTTGTCACTACAGAATCAATATTCCTCGACACCCAAACCACGAAAAATCAATCACTTATGGCCAGCCACCTCCAAATCTCACCCTCGAAATGTCAAACATGGGCTAGCAACTATCTGATTCTAATGAAGCTTTTGAATTTTGACATTTGAACGAGAGCCCTGCAGCGAGCGGGACTCAAATGTCAAATTCGCTCCATTAGTCGCGATTCGTGGGCCTCAAGCCGTTGTTTCGTCGCTTGGGTCGACCCAGGGCTGGGTGAGGTCGTCCTCGGTGAGGGTTCCGCTCGGGGCACTTCCGTCGGGTCCGTCGGGTCCGTCGGGGTCGTGAAGATACCGGTAGAGGATCCGAGCCCCGTTTTCCGCTTTTTCGGTAAACAGCTCAAACGCAGCGTTTCCAGTGACGCACACGTCGGGATTTCTTTCACAAAAGCCGGAGAGGTCGGCCACGGTCGCCCGGGCGGCCAGGAACGCGTTGATCATGGTGATGCGCGGCGATTCCCCGGTTTGCGGGTTAGCGGGGATGAGAAGCACGACAATGCATAACCAGAATGCCGCTCTGATCAGAAACATGTGCCTGTCCTCGTGACGCCCTGTTTCACCTGTTTCGACCGATACTCTAGCCGCGCCGGGCTAAAGCGGCGTTCAGCTCGCAATCGCAATTTGTCTAAAATTGTAATGATCTCGATCTCAAGGCTGTCGTGTGGTCTTTAGGCTTCCTTAAGCATAACTTGCCACGATAGCCGCCGCATTTCGAGCCCTGCGGGCTCGGTCAACGGGATTGCGCCGTGGCAAGACGTAGCGCACATCAGGGCGAGCCGGCGGAGCCGGACTTCGAAGACGACGACATCGTTGCGGGCTCCCGCATGATGGACCGTCTGGTCGACCGGATCATGGACAATCCAGCGATGTCCGGTGGATTTCTTGTGATGGCGCTGACGGCGGCCGCAGTGGTGTCAAACGCGGTCTTTCTCCAGAAGGCACGCCACCCTGAACCATTTTTCATGACCAGGCCGGCCGAAACGCCGGGCGACGCATCCGATGTCTCGCCGAACCTGCCCGTCCCGCGGCCGCGGTCGGATGCGGCATCGTCCGAGGCCGACTCGATGTCTGCAGAGGTCGCGGTCCCTTTGCCAAGTCCTGCTCCGCCGCCGGTTGTATCGGACGCGGTAATCGTCCGGGAGCTGCAGGAGAAGCTGGCCGAACAGGGGCTCTACAAGGGGAAGATCGATGGCATTTCCGGCTCGCGAACCCGCTCTGCCATTGTCGCCTATCAGGAATCGCAGGGATTGACGGTGACCGGACGGCCGAGCACCCTAGTCCTCGACCATATCAACACCGCTTCCGTTCGCGGGCCCGATCCTGGAACTGCAACGAAGCCCGTGGAGGTCGATCCGGTCGATCCGGTCGATCCGCAGCCCGTGGAGGCGGTCGTCCCCGCTGCGCTTGAGCCGGCAGTCGATTCTGCGCCAACAGCGGCGGATATCGCTCGTCGAAACCGCTATCTCGCGGTTCAACGGGCACTGAATCAAATCGGTTATGGCCCGGTGCCGGAGGATGGCTTGCCGGGCGATGATGTCGACAACGCCATTCGACGTTTCGAGCTCGACAACGGGTTGCCGATTACCGGCGCGCCGGACGACGGTGTCGTCGATCGCCTCGTTGCGATCGGGGCGATGACGTCGACTTGATCGTTTATGCGGGTCACCAGCGCCTTGTGGGTGGCTGCTTACGTTCGACGATGCTTCTCGGCGGGGGCCGTCGCTGTGGTAGTGCGAAAAGGAGCAGCGGACGCCGGGGCCATCTTCATCATTGTTGATCGCCTTGATGGCACGTCCGATTTCTATGCCCCGGCGCCGCAGACGCTTTTTGACGAGTCCCGACCCTCAGACCGGCTTTTCGAGCGCGTCGCGGAGGCGGCTGCGGGTCCCGGTATTACTGAACGGATCGAGCGCGAGACACGTTTTGATCCGGATGTCTGGATCGTGGCCGTCGAGGATCGCGACGGGCGCGCCTTCCTCGAATTAGACTGGGCCGCCGACTCATAGACACAGACCCATAGGCGGATGGGGCGAACTGACGAACGGGCCGTGCTTGGCTCGGCGATGTGGGACAACAAGCCTCGTCCGAGAGGGACCTGATGGATCGCCATTCGATAGTCCTCAGGGCCGCCAACCCCACGATCGAAGAGGGGCTGGCTTTTGCTCGCTACCTTGACGAAGCGGCGGAGGGATTCTTCCGTTTCATGCTCGGCCGCCGTGCAGCGCATATACTCGCCACGGCGTATGCCCAGCCCGACCATGATCTGTCATACCAGAATGTGACTTTCGCCGAACGTGACAACGTCATCGTCGGGATGGCTGCGGGATACACCGAGTTGCAGCATCGGCGTTCTTCGCTGCGGCCCCTGAAACGAGCGGCGGGAAGACGGAATCTGCGAATGAGAATCGTCCTGGTGCTGTTTGCTCCGATGATGCGGATCATCGATTCAATCCACGAAGATGAGTTCTATCTCCAGGCTATCGCCGTTGATAAGGAACTTCGCGGTCATCACGTCGGCTCCGCCTTGGCGGATTTCATTGAAGGACGGGCTCGCGCCTGCGGATCGGCGCGGCTATCGCTTGACGTTTCAGCCGGGAATGAAGAAGCCCGCCGATTCTACGAGGGCCGAGGAATGACTATCGAGTCGCAGTGGCCGAAGCGACTGGCTCTACCAGGATTGAAGTTCTATCGGATGACCAAGGCGTTGTGAGTTCTATCGAACGTCGCGGCTGTTACGAGACGGCCAGTCCAATGCGGCCGGATGCCGATGTCCTTCCTTGGTACATTTGCGGCATCCGCCGTGTCGACACAGTGCCTGAAACAGTCCGTTCCGGCTGGCGACGTCCATGAATGCGCGGTCCGGACCTGCTTCGGAAGGACCATGACAGCCATGTTTACCGTCCGTTAACCATAAGGCGGCCAAATCACGTATCGGAAGGGACGTATTCGCCAGATGGCTGGGGGCGAGAGACCTGGCCACCTCCGCACGCAGAGGTCGCATGGCTACGATTCTTACCTTCACGCCGCCGGTCCGAGGCCTGCGCGAAATGCCCCGGCGCCCGATTTCTTCGGGGCAGATCATCGTCTTTCCCGGCGTGGGCAGCGAACCTCCCGACCTGGACCTCAGTCAGCGCATTCGCGACAGCATCGGTCTCGGGGAATTCGATAATCTGGCGGGTGGCGGATTAACCGGCAGGTCCACCTGAAATCAGCATGCGCCTTGCATCCGCGGGGCCGGACTTTTCATCAGCCGTCATGGTTTGGGCGAGTTGCCGTAACGCCTTTGGACCAACATCGGTTGCCAGGTGGCATGTGGCTGAAGGATGCTTTCCGCAATGAAGAGAATGCTGGCCGTAAGTCGCCGCAGTTTCCTGGCCTCGGCCGTCGCCGTCACGCCCGCATCCGGCCTCGGCTAGCCGCTCCATTCACGCGCAAAACACCCGGCCGACCTTCAGATGACGGTGCGGCTGATGGACCGCGACGACAACGATCTCAATCGGGGAAACTCGATTGGCGCCGCGGCTGCGGGCTGCTGCCTTATACCAAGGGTGGCTGATATTGACCCCATTGATGGCCCCAATTCGTTTGCCGACAAGGCACGTCTCGAAGGGCGATGCGGGGTCATCGTTCGAGAGACGTAACGCAGCTCGGCGGGCGAATTCGGGCCACCGCAGGCCAGAGTTTCCGCGGGTTGTGGACGTCGTTGCGATCGGCTCATGGTACCAGTACCAAGTCGCCAATCGCGCCTCGCCAAACCCTGCGGAAACGCCGGTCAAAGTAGTCAATATTCGCCGCCCTTGGTATAAGCATTTGTCGAAGTCGCCGGCCTCCCCTATGACGGGTGGATTCGCATTGCAATTCACATCGAAACACGCCCATGGACACCACGCCGCAGCGTTTGCTGGCCGCGCCCGCGCTCTTTCGGGCCCGGGCCGCCATTTCGATTGCGTTCCTGCTCATGGGTTTCGGGTCGGGCCTCTGGGCCGGCCACATCCCGGTCATCCAGGAGAGGCTTGCCATCGATCTCGGCGTGATCGGCATGGCGTTGCTGACGATGGCGATCGGAGCAATGGTGTCGATGCCGCTGTCGGGTTGGATCGTCGGTCATGTCGGCTCACGCCGCGCAACCGCCATTTCGATGCTCGCCTACGTAGTGATTGTGCCGCTGCCGCTTGTTGCCGGGACTGTGCCCCTGTTCATTGTCGCGGCTTTCTTGTTCGGCTTTTCGCTTGGCGCTTTTGACGTCGCGGCCAATGTTCAGGCCTCAGAGATCGAAACTGCGCGAGACCGGCCCACCATGTCGTCCTTTCATGGGTTTTACGCAATCGGGGCGATGACCGGGGCGTGGATCGCCGGGTACCTGATCCTGTTTGGTTGGGGCGACGGCACTGGTGCCGTTGGCGTATGCATCATACTGGCGGCGATCGGCGTGTGTGCCGCCTTGAATTTCTACCCCAGCGGATCGACACCAGGAGAAGGACCACGGTTTGCCCTGCCGAACCGCTTTCTCCTGGCCCTCGGCGCAATTTGCTTCTTTGGCTACGCGATCGAAGGCGCCTTGCAGGACTGGAGCGCCTTGTTCCTGACAGATGTCCGCGGACAGACACCGGCCGAGGCCACAATCGGCCCCACGGTCTTCTTTCTCGCGATGGCGGCTTTCAGACTGTTCGGCGACCCGATTGTCGCGCGCCTCGGACCGCGTCTGGTGCTCGGCGGTGGTGGATTGACCTGCGCGGCCGGTCTTCTGGTGGCGATCGCCTTACCCTCGCCTCTCGCCAGCATTCTGGGATTCGGTTTGGTTGGTATGGGGGTCGCGAATGTTGTTCCCGTTCTCTTTAGTATCGGCGCCCGTGCCCCGGGCGTTCCGCCTGGGGTCGGGGTCGCGGCAATCGCGACAATCGGCTATCTGGGCTTCTTGTCAGCGCCGCCAATCCTCGGCTTCATTGCCGACGGTTATGGCCTGACGATATCGCTCATTGTCGTACTGGTTATGGGCTTGGCACTGGCGTTTCTCGGCTACACCCGAAAGTGATCGCGAATATAAACGCGCCATCCCCGGTCCGGGGTGCTCACCCTCCGTGTCGTCTGCGTTGCATTTTCGGGGCGGCAGTTGCGGTGTCAGGTGGCGAAATGCGTATGAGGCCATAGGGTTGAGCCAAATGGCGGCGCAAATGCCCGCCGAGATGCAACCCTTCGGGCCGCCTGAAGCGCGCGCAAGAGTGTGTCGAGGCGCCTGACCGGACCCCGATACGATCTTCGCAATTGTGCTGTGGAGCGCTTGAGTCGGCGCAGGCCGCATGGAGTGTGAGAAGTCCGGACTGGCGCACCCAACAAGAGGCCGCCCGGCAAGGGCGACCTCCGATGTCTGTCTGGCTGCTGCCGAGAACTACTCGGCGGCGCCGGTCAATTCGCCAAAGTCTTCTGCCGCTTCTGCCGCTTCTGCCGCTTCCCTCGCGATTTCGGCCGTCCGCCGCCGTTCCTCGACGATCAGTTCGTCGCGGTGCGTGGCTACCTGCCGGACTCGGCTGATCGTGCCGCCGGTACCGGCCGGGATAAGCCGGCCAACGATGATGTTTTCCTTCAGCCCTTCGAGCGGATCCACTTTTCCATTGACCGCCGCCTCAGTGAGAACGCGGGTGGTCTCCTGGAAGGATGCGGCCGAGAAGAATGAACGAGTCTGCAGGCTGGCCTTGGTGATGCCGAGCAGCACCGGAACACCAACAGCCGGCTGTTTGCCGTCCGCAACGGCCCGATCATTGGCAATCTCGTAATCCAGCTGATCAATCTGTTCGCCCGGGAACATATCGGTATCGCCGGACTCCATGATCTCCACCTTTTGCAGCATCTGACGGACAATCACCTCGATGTGCTTGTCATTGATGGTCACCCCCTGCAGCCGGTAGACCTCCTGGATCTCATTGACGAGATAAGCTGCCAATGCCTCGATCCCCTTGATTGCCAGGATATCGTGCGGCGCCGGATTGCCCTCGACAATGTAGTCACCCTTCTCGACAGTGTCGCCTTCCTGAAGGTGAAACGGCTTGCCCTTGGCGATGAGGTACTCGACCGGCTCGACGCCGTCGGCAACACCCTCCTCCGTCGGCTCAAGAACGATACGACGCTTGTTCTTGTAGTCCCGGCCGAATTTGATAGTGCCGTCGATCTCGGCGATGATCGCGTGATCCTTGGGCCGACGCGCCTCGAACAACTCCGCCACCCGCGGCAGACCGCCGGTGATGTCGCGGGTCTTGGCGCTCGCCATCGGGATACGGGCGAGCACATCGCCAGCGTGAGTCTTCGTCCCGGGCTCGACCGAGAGGATTGCGTCGACCGGTAGCAGATACCGAGCCTCCGTGCCCCGCGCAGTCTTCAATGGTTCGCCATCCTTGCCCTTGACCACAATCGCGGGCTTGAGGTCGCCACCGCGCGGATTCGCCCGCCAGTCGGTAACCACACGCTTGGTGATACCGGTGGATTCGTCGGCTGACTCGGACACCGAAATCCGGTCGACCAGATCCTCGAACGCCGCCTCACCGGTGACCTCGGTGAGAACCGGCCGCGTGTAGGGATCCCATTCGGCAAGACGCTCGCCGCGCTTGACAGTATCCCCTTCGTCGACATGCAACCGGGAACCGTAGGTGATCCGGTTGGTAGACCGCTCGGTGCCGTCGCTATCGACGATAACGATCTGCATGTTGCGGCCCATGGCTACTAGCCGGTCCTCGGAATCGCGCATGAGGTTCCGATTACGGATGTGAACCGTGCCCTCGAAGTTCGATTCCGTGGTCGACTGATCGACCACCTGCGCAGTGCCGCCGATGTGGAAGGTACGCATGGTCAGCTGCGTACCGGGCTCACCGATCGATTGTGCCGCGATCACACCGATCGCCTCTCCCATATTCACCGGAGTACCACGAGCAAGATCGCGGCCGTAACATTTCCCGCAGACACCGTTCTTTGTCTCGCAGGTCAGCACCGAGCGAATTCGGAAGGCTTGAACCTTGGCGTTCTCAATCGCCTCGACATCACGCTCGTCAATCAGCGTGCCGGCCGGGATAACGACCTCGCCCGTCGCCGGAGCGATAACGTCCTCAGCCGCCGTGCGGCCCAGGACGCGATGACCCAGCGTCGCCACGATCTGTCCGGAATCGACCACCGCCTGCATCTTCAGGCCCGCATCGGTTCCGCAATCCGGTTCGACAACGATGCAGTCTTGGGCAACGTCCACCAGGCGCCGGGTCAAGTAACCGGAGTTGGCGGTCTTCAGCGCCGTATCGGCGAGTCCCTTTCGGGCGCCATGGGTCGAGTTGAAGTACTCGAGAACCGACAGGCCTTCCTTGAAGTTGGAGATGATCGGAGTCTCGATGATCTCACCGGACGGTTTGGCCATCAGGCCGCGCATGCCGGCAAGCTGCTTCATTTGCTGCGGCGAGCCGCGAGCGCCCGAATGCGACATCATATAGATCGAGTTCATCGGCTTCTGCCGACCGTCATCGTCTTTTTCGACCGCCTGGATGCGTTTCATCATCTCGTCGGCGACACGGTCGGTGCACTTGGCCCAGGCATCGACAACCTTGTTGTACTTTTCGCCCTGGGTGATCAGACCGTCATTGTATTGCTGCTCATATTCCTTGGCGAGCTTCTGGGTGTCGTCGACCAGCTTGTGCTTCGTGCCGGGAATCAGCATGTCGTCCTTGCCGAACGAGATGCCGGCCTTGAAGGCCTGGGTGAAGCCGAGCTGCATGATCCGGTCGCAAAAGATGACCGTCTCCTTCTGACCGCAGTGCCGGTACACGGCATCGATCGTGTTGGAGATTTCCTTCTTGGTCATCAGCTTGTTGATGAGATCGAACGACAGGTTCGGGTTCTTGGGCAGGAGCGCTCCGAGCAACAACCGACCGGGCGTCGTCTCATAGATCTGCGAGGTTTCATTACCCTCGGCATCGACGCCGCGATAGCGGCCGCGGACCTTCGCGTGCAGCGTCACGGCACCCGAGTTCACGGCATGCTCGATCTCGCCGACATTGCCGAAGATCGAACCCTCACCCGGCTCGCCATCGGCCATGATCGACAGGTAATAGAGTCCCAGAACAATGTCCTGAGACGGCACGATGATCGGTGCGCCATTGGCCGGGTGGAGGATATTGTTTGTCGACATCATCAAGACGCGGGCTTCCAGCTGCGCCTCGAGCGACAACGGCACATGGACCGCCATCTGGTCGCCATCGAAGTCGGCATTGAACGCGGCGCAGACCAGCGGGTGGAGCTGGATGGCCTTGCCCTCGATGAGGACAGGTTCGAACGCCTGGATCCCGAGCCGATGCAGTGTCGGAGCACGGTTGAGCAGCACCGGATGCTCGCGGATCACCTCGTCGAGAATATCCCAGACCTCGGGCTTTTCCTTTTCGACCAGTTTCTTGGCCTGCTTGACGGTGGACGAATAACCCTTGGCGTCCAGCCGCGAGTAGATGAATGGCTTGAATAGCTCGAGCGCCATCTTCTTCGGCAAGCCGCATTGGTGCAGCTTCAGCTCCGGACCGACCACGATGACCGAACGGCCCGAATAGTCGACACGCTTGCCGAGCAGGTTCTGACGGAACCGACCCTGCTTGCCCTTCAGCATGTCGGACAGCGACTTCAGCGGCCGCTTGTTGGCGCCGGTAATGACCCGGCCGCGACGGCCATTGTCGAACAGCGCATCAACCGCCTCCTGCAGCATCCGCTTCTCGTTACGGATGATGATGTCGGGCGCGCGCAATTCGATCAGCCGCTTCAGCCGGTTGTTCCGGTTGATCACACGGCGATACAGGTCGTTGAGATCCGACGTTGCGAAGCGACCGCCGTCAAGCGGCACCAGCGGGCGCAGGTCCGGCGGAATGACCGGAACCACGGTCAGGATCATCCACTCCGGCTTGTTGCCCGACTCGGTGAAGGCCTCGACCAGCTTCAGGCGCTTGGCGAGTTTCTTCGGCTTCAGCTCGGTAGTCGACTCGGCGATCTCCTGGCGCAGATCGGCGGCAAGCGTCTTAAGGTCCAGCTCAATCAGCATCTTGCGGATCGCATCGGCGCCGATATCGGCAGTGAAGGAATCCGCGCCGTATTCATCCTGAGCCTTGAGATACTCGTCCTCGCTGAGCAGCTGCCGCTCCTTCAGCGGCGTCAGCCCCGGCTCGATGACAATGTAGTTCTCGAAGTACAGGATGCGCTCAAGATCCTTGAGGGTCATGTCGAGAAGCATGCCGATCCGCGACGGCAGCGACTTCAGGAACCAGATATGCGCGACCGGCGCGGCCAGCTCGATATGACCCATTCGCTCGCGCCGCACCCGCGCAAGAGTGACCTCGACACCGCATTTCTCGCAGATAATGCCCTTGTACTTCATGCGCTTGTATTTGCCGCACAGGCACTCATAGTCCTTGATCGGCCCGAAAATCCGCGCACAGAACAGGCCATCGCGTTCAGGCTTGAAGGTCCGGTAGTTGATTGTCTCCGGCTTCTTGATCTCGCCAAACGACCAGGAGAGGATCTTTTCAGGGCTGGCGATGGAGATGCGGATCTGGTCAAAGATCTGCGCCGGCGGCTGAGCCGGACCGAAGACGTTGGTGATCTCTTGATTCATCGACTGCCTCCTGTTGTACGCCGGCCCGGGCGGGAGGGCCCGGGCGTGGCGCCCAATTCAATTTCGCGAAGAGTGTTCATTCTCAAGTTGCGGCGGCTCACTCGGCCGCATCCGCTGTAGGCGGTGCGTCCACCTGAGGCTCGTTTGCCTTCGAGTTGTCGAGTTCGACGTCGAGGCCAAGCGACCGCATCTCCTTGACGAGAACATTGAAGCTTTCCGGAATACCGGCCTCGAAGGTGTCGTCGCCGCGAACGATGGCTTCGTAGACCTTGGTGCGGCCAGCGACGTCGTCCGACTTCACCGTCAACATCTCCTGCAGCGTGTAAGCGGCGCCGTAAGCTTCCAGTGCCCAAACCTCCATCTCGCCAAACCGCTGGCCGCCAAACTGCGCCTTACCGCCCAACGGCTGCTGGGTAACCAGGCTGTACGGACCGATCGAGCGAGCATGAATCTTGTCGTCAACCAGATGATGAAGCTTCAGCATGTAGATGTAACCGACAGTCACCGGCCGATCGAAAGGTTCGCCGGTACGGCCATCGTGGAGTTGCGACTGGCCCGAGGGATCGAGCCCGGCTTCGTTGAGCAGCTCGACGATATCCGGCTCGCGAGCGCCATCGAACACCGGCGTCGCGATCGGCACACCGCGGGTCAGCTGACCGGAAAGTTCAACAACACTGGCATCATCATAGGCCGCAACATCCTCGTTCTTGCTGTTGGACCCGTAGACGTCCTTCAGCACCTTCCGCAGTGGTTTGACGTCGCCGTCCTGTTTATAGGACTCGACCATCTTGCCGATCTTCAAGCCCATGCCTGCACAGGCCCATCCCAGATGGGTCTCAAGAATCTGGCCGACATTCATTCGACTCGGCACGCCAAGCGGGTTCAGGACGATGTCGACCTGCGTACCATCATCAAGATACGGCATGTCCTCGATCGGCACGATGCGCGAGACGACGCCCTTGTTACCGTGGCGGCCAGCCATCTTGTCACCGGGCTGGATCTTGCGTTTTACCGCGACGAAAACCTTCACCATCTTCATCACGCCCGGCGGCAGTTCGTCGCCACGCTGCAGTTTCTCGACCTTGTCGATGAACCGCTTCTCAAGACCCTTGCGGCTCTCGTCATACTGGTTGCGCAACGCCTCGATCTCGGCCATCAGCTTTTCGTTGGAAACGGCAAACTGCCACCACTGGCTGCGCGGGAATTCGGCCAGGGACTCCTTGGTGATCTTACCACCCTTCTTGAAGCCCTTCGGGCCCGAGACGCCCATCTTGTTGACAAGCATGTCGGCCAGCCGGCCATAGACATTACGATCGAGGATCGCCTGCTCGTCGTCGCGATCCTTGGCAAGCCGTTCGATCTCCTCTCGCTCGATCGCCATCGCGCGCTCGTCCTTCTCGACGCCATGGCGATTGAAGACCCGCACCTCGACGACGGTCCCGGTCACACCGGGAGGCACGCGCAGCGAGGTATCCCGCACGTCTGAGGCTTTTTCACCGAAAATCGCCCGCAGGAGCTTCTCTTCCGGCGTCATCGGGCTCTCGCCCTTTGGCGTGATCTTGCCAACGAGGATGTCCGACGCCTGCACCTCGGCACCGATGTAGACGATGCCGGCCTCGTCGAGGCTCTTCAGCGCCTCTTCCGAAACATTGGGGATGTCGCGGGTGATCTCTTCGGGCCCGAGCTTGGTGTCACGTGCCATCACTTCGAACTCTTCGATGTGGATCGACGTAAACACGTCATCACGCACGATCCGCTCGGAGAGCAGAATGGAGTCCTCGAAGTTGTACCCGTTCCACGGCATGAACGCGACGAGCACGTTGCGACCGAGCGCCAGATCTCCGAGGTCGGTCGAGGGGCCATCGGCGATCACATCGCCCTTGCCGACCCGATCGCCAACACGAACTAGCGGGCGCTGGTTGATGCAGGTGTTCTGGTTCGAACGCTGGAACTTCATCAACTGATAGATGTCGACCCCGGATTTGGACGGGTCCAGCTCTTCCGTCGCCCGGATCACGATACGGGTCGCGTCGACCTGATCGATAATACCTGCGCGGCGGGCCGGCACCGCGGCACCGGAATCGCGAGCCACGATCGGTTCCATGCCGGTGCCGACGAGCGGCGCCTCGGAACGCACCAGCGGCACAGCCTGGCGCTGCATGTTCGAGCCCATCAGGGCCCGATTCGCGTCATCATTCTCCAGGAACGGAATCAGCGCCGCCGCGACCGACACCAACTGCTTGGGCGACACGTCCATGAAGTCGACCCGGTCGGGCGGTACCATGACGTTGTCGCCGGCGTGACGGCAGACGATCAAATCATCGGTGAACGTCCCCTTGGCGTCGAGAACGGCGTTCGCCTGTGCGACCGTGTATTTGGATTCCTCCATTGCCGACAGGTAGACCACGTCTTCGGTTACGCGGCCGTCCTTGACGCGGCGATAAGGGCTCTCGATGAAGCCGTATTTGTTCACCCGGGCGAACGTCGCGAGCGAGTTTATCAGGCCGATATTCGGACCCTCCGGTGTCTCGATCGGACAGATCCGGCCGTAGTGGGTCGGGTGCACGTCGCGCACCTCGAAGCCGGCCCGTTCGCGCGTCAGTCCACCAGGGCCGAGTGCCGACAGGCGGCGCTTGTGGGTGATCTCCGACAGCGGATTGGTCTGATCCATGAACTGCGACAGCTGGGACGAGCCAAAGAACTCGCGGACCGCTGCGGCGGCCGGTTTGGCGTTAATCAGGTCCTGCGGCATAACGTTGCCGATCTCGACCGACGACATCCGCTCCTTGATCGCCCGTTCCATCCGCAGCAGACCGATGCGGTACTGATTCTCCATCAGCTCGCCGACCGAACGCACCCGACGATTGCCGAGATTGTCGATGTCGTCGATCTCACCCTTGCCGTCACGCAGCTCCAACAGTGTGCGGATGACCGCGAGGATGTCCTCGCGACGCAGAACCCGGACCGAGTCCTCGGCGTCAAGGTCGAGCCGCATGTTCATCTTGACGCGGCCGACGGCCGAGAGGTCGTAGCGCTCCGGATCGAAGAACAGCGAGGTAAACATCGCTTCGGCGGTCTCAAGCGTCGGCGGCTCGCCCGGGCGCATCACCCGGTAAATGTCGAACAGGGCGTCCTCACGTGATTCGTTCTTGTCCACTGAGAGCGTGTTGCGAATGTAGGCGCCGGTGTGAATATGGTCGATGTCAAGCAGCTTGAGCTCGTCATAGCCGGCTTCGGTGAGCGTAATCAGCAGCTTGTCGGTGATTTCTTCACCGGCCTCGGAATACACTTCGCCGGTCTCTGGATTGACCATCTCCTCGGCCAGATAATGACCATAGAGGTCCTCGTCGGCGACCTTCAGCGCCTTGACGCCCTTCTCGCCCAGCAGCCTCGCCGTCCGCGCCGTGATCTTGTGGCCGGCCTCGACGACCACCTCGCCGGAGTCGGCGTCGATCAGGTCGTTGGCCGTCTTGAAGCCGCGCATACGCTTGACATCGAACGGAAGCCGCCAGCCATCGCCGGCCCTGGTGTAGATAATGTTCTTGTAGAAGGTGCTGAGGATTTCCTCGCTGTCCAGGCCGAGCGCGTAGAGCAGCGACGTGATCGGGATCTTGCGGCGCCGATCGATACGGGCGTGAACGATATCCTTGGCGTCGAACTCAATATCGAGCCACGACCCCCGATAGGGGATGATGCGCGCGGCAAACAGCAACTTGCCCGAGGAGTGGGTCTTTCCCTTGTCGTGGTCGAAGAACACACCCGGCGAGCGGTGCATCTGAGAGACGATGACGCGCTCGGTGCCATTGACGATGAACGTACCGTTGTTGGTCATCAACGGCATTTCGCCCATATAGACTTCCTGCTCCTTGATGTCCTTGACGGACTTTGCGCCACTATCCGGATCGACGTCGAAGACGATCAACCGAAGGGTGACCTTCAGCGGCGCCGAGTAGGTCATGCCGCGTTGGCGGCATTCGTCCACATCATATTTCGGCGGCTCGAAATCGTATCGAACGAATTCAAGCAGAGCCGAATTGGAGAAGTCGGAGATCGGGAAGACCGACTTGAACACAGCCTGTAGACCGTCGTCGCCCCGGCCGCCTTCCGGCTCGTCCACCAACAGGAAGTGGTCATAGGATGCCTTTTGAACCTCGATCAGGTTCGGCATCTCGGCGACTTCCCGAATGGAGCCAAAGAATTTGCGCACCCGACGGCGACCGGTGAACGTCTGCGTCATGTCCACTCCTCATTCGAATTGAACGGCTGTCCGAAAGGTCGACATTCGGCCTTCGGGACAACGGTTCGGTTGTTCCCAGTCCTTGGAGAGACGCCAGCTGAGCCGGCGCCCTCCCGTATCGGTAGCGGTGGCTACTTCAGCTCCGCCTTGGCACCAGCGGCTTCGAGCTTGGCCTTGATCTCCTCGCCCTCGTCCTTGCCGACAGCTTCCTTGACCGCCTTCGGAGCGGCCTCGACAAGATCCTTTGCCTCTTTCAGTCCGAGGCTCGTCACTGCCCGGACTTCTTTAATCACGTTGATCTTGTTCGGGCCGATCTCAGTCAGCATCACGTCGAACTCAGTTTGCTCTTCGGCAGCGGCCTCCGCGCCGCCAGCACCGGGTGCCACCATCGCGACCGGAGCCGCGGCGGAAACGCCCCATTTTTCCTCAAGCATCTTCGACAGCTCGGCCGCTTCCATCACGGTCAGCTGCGACAGCTCATCTACAATCTTCGAAAGATCAGTCATCTCATTGATTTCCTTTAGATTCGAACCTCTACAAGCACCAGAACCGGCTATGCCGCTTCGCTCTTATCCGCATAGGCACCGACCACCCGTGCGACCTGCCCGGCCGGCGCAGCGAGAACCTGAGCCACTTTGGTTGCCGGCGCGGCAACCAGCCCCACCAGCTTGGCCCGAAGCTCATCAAGCGACGGCAATGCGGCCAGCGCCTTGACGCCATCCGCATCCAGGTTGGTCGTTCCCATCGCGCCGCCAAGAATCACGAGATTTTGGTTGGCCTTGGCAAACTCGACGGCGATCTTGGGTGCAGCAACCAGATCGCCCGAATAGGCAATCACCGTCGGCCCTTGGAAAAGGTCCGATACATGCTCCACATCCGTGCCTTTGAGGGCGAGCTTGACGAGACGGTTCTTGGCAACACGCACACCGGCGCCGGCTTCACGCATTTGCGCCCGCAAGGACGTCATATCCGCGACCGAAAGACCGGCATAGTGGGCGACAACCAGCACACCGGTGTCCTGGAACACCGACTGAAGTGTTTCGACCAGCTGGCTTTTTTCCGCTCTATCCACTTGCCTCTCTCCACTAGGCGGCCACTGCGGGACCGCCGGTTTCACACGCCACATCAACAAAGCGATGTGGCATTCCCCGACCTGTCCCCCAATCCGGCATGCTGATGCCGAACCGGGCCGCGAAGAGGTTCGAACCGGGAATCCCGGCTCCCTCCCATCTATTGCAGGCTGACGTCAATTAAGCCGGAAGACCGGCGCCTACAGTCTCGGACAGGACGACCGGCCCAACCACGATCGGACCGGCTGCACGTACTCGACAAAACGCTGCGTAAGTCATTGTCTCTCTTGAATTAATCCAAAAGGAGTTCAAGAGAGGGTCTCACCACCGTAATTTAGAGGGACGCACAAAGGCGCGCCGTTCGAAGGGCCGACGCGCCCATGACGCTTATTTAGAGACTCCGGACGCCGTTGCCAAGTCTCTTTTTTTGTCCGCGGCCACCTCATCCGATCACCGGTGGGCGGGTCCGTCGCACCTGGCGCGCTAGCCGCTGAGCGTCGCCGGGTCGACCTTCACGCCTGGCCCCATCGACGACGAAATCGCGACCCGCTGGATGAACGTGCCCTTGGCACCGGATGGCCGGGCTTTCTGGACCGCATCCGTCAAAGCCGTGATGTTCTCGACCAGCTTGGTTTCGTCGAAGCTCGCCTTGCCGACACCGGCGTGAATGATCCCGGCCTTCTCTACACGGAACTCAACGGCGCCGCCTTTGGCCGCCTTGACGGCCGACGACACATCCTGGGTTACCGTGCCGACCTTCGGGTTCGGCATCAGCCCGCGCGGCCCCAGAATCTTACCAAGGCGGCCAACCAGCGGCATCATGTCCGGGGTGGCGATGCAGCGGTCAAAGTCGATGTTTCCCTTCTGGACGTCAGCGACGAGTTCATCCGCCCCGACAACGTCGGCGCCGGCGGCTTTGGCCTCATCGGCTTTGTCACCCTTGGCGAACACGCCGACGCGGATGGTACGACCGGATCCGTTGGGCAGCTGACAGACACCGCGCACCATTTGATCGGCGTGACGCGGATCGACGCCAAGGTTCATGGCGATTTCGACCGTCTCATCGAACTTCGCGGTGGCGTTCGATTTCACAAGTTTGACCGCTTCCTCGATCGGATAGAGCGCGGTGTGTTCAATGCCCTCGCGGGCGGCTTTGGTTCGTTTTCCAATTCCGGACATGATCTCAATCCACCACCTGGAGGCCCATCGACCGGGCCGAGCCTTCAACCATCTTCATTGCGCCGTCGACGTCGAACGCGTTGAGATCGATCATTTTCTGTTCGGCGATCTCGCGCACCTGGCTCCGTGTGACGCTGCCGACCGTACCGCGACCAGCAGTCTGGGCGCCCTTCTTGACCTTCGCGGCCTTTTTCAAAAAGAAGCCGACAGGCGGCGTCTTCATCTGAAAAGTGAAGGACTTGTCCTGATAATAGGTGATGAGGACCGGAATCGGTGCGCCCTTCTCCATCTCCTGGCTCTGGGCGTTAAACGCCTTGCAGAACTCCATGATGTTTATCCCACGCTGTCCGAGCGCCGGACCGATCGGCGGCGACGGATTGGCGGCGCCTGCCGGTACCTGGAGTTTCAAAAAACCCGCTACTTTCTTTGCCATTTTCTCTTCCCTGGATCGCCGGCTTCACCGGCAGGAATGGCGTGGTCGGGCTCCAGCGCCTGGCATGCGCCTTCACCTCCCACGCCGGTGGATGGACCCGAAGTGAGCATTCGGGTCGGTGTCGCCGGATGCCAGCCTGTACCAGCGTCCGGTGCTAGTGAAGCTTTTGAATTTGACATTTTGAACGTGAGCCTGGCTGCAACTGAAACTCAAATGTCAAATTCGCTCCACTAGACCTTCTCTACCTGCGCATATTCGAGCTCGACCGGGGTGGCTCGCCCGAAGATCGACACTGCGACCTTGAGTCGAGCGCGCTCCTCGTCGACTTCCTCGATCTGTCCATTAAACGACGCAAACGGACCGTCGGCCACCCGAACCTGCTCGCCAACCTCGAAGCTGATCGATGGTTTCGGCCGTTCGACGCCTTCCTGTACCTGCTGGAGAATGCGATGGGCCTCGACCTCGGAGATCGGTATCGGCTTCTTGTCGGCGCCGAGAAAGCCGGTGACCTTGGGCGTGTTCTTGATGAGGTGGTACGCGTCGTCGGTCATCGCCATCTTGACCAGGACGTAACCGGGAAAGAACTTCCGCTCGGCATCCACCTTGCGGCCGCGGCGAACCTCCACGACCTTCTCCGTCGGGACCAGTATCTCTTCGAAGAGATCATCGAGGCCGGTCGCCGTTGCCTTTTCCCGGATGGACTCGGCAACCTTGCGCTCGAAATTCGAGTAAGCGTGGACGATGTACCACTTCTTTTCCATCGCCGACGCACTTTGAACTGCAGACATCACCGCCGCCTAACTGCCGACGCCGAGCAGGAACCCGACGCCGAGACTGAGAATCTGGTCTGCGATCAAAAAGAAGATCGCCGCGAGCACCGCCATGATCAGGACCATGACCGTCGACACCGCCGTCTCGCGGCGGCTGGGCCACACAATCTTTGCCGCCTCAGTCCTGACTTGCTGGAGGAACGTAAAAGGATTCGTTCTTTCGGCCATAATGACTCACATAGCTAAGCGGCGCACAAACCGAATGGTCCGCCCGCCGCGCTTTGCAGGTACATAATCCCTCACCGCCCGAGACTCAAGCCTCTCTGCTGCAGCCAACACGATCGGCGGATTGCGGCGAGACATTCGAGCGGTTGGCAACGTCGGCACAACCGCTCGCATACGCGGTATGGCCTGGCGTGGAGCGCCGGTCAATCGGCGTCGCCGTGGTCCGGCTCGACCACCGATGCGTAGAGGTGCCATGTCGCATGGCCGAGGACAGGCAGCACCACGAGCAGGCCCAGAAAGGCCGGCAAGAGCGCAAGGATTGTCAGAACGGTTACAATAACCGCCCAGCCGATCATCACGACGGGGCTTAACTTGATGGTCTTGAAGCTGACAATCATTGCGGACACAAGGTCGAGATCCCGGTCGAGCAAGAGTGGCATGGTGATAACGGTCGTCGCATAGAGAACGAATGCCAGAAATGCTCCGACCAGGGAGCCGACCGCAAGAAACATCAGCCCGTTCGCCGTCGTCGTGATCGCCTCGATAAATCCGCCGATGCTGGCGAAATTCTGGAACCCAAGGAACAACGCGAGGAGCAGACGGACCTGATAGATCCAAACCCAGAAGATGAACAGAACGACGAAGGCCATCCACCCGAGCTGCCTGTTTCTCTGCTGGAAGATCACCGACAGAATGGCCTTCCACTGAAGAGGTTCCGATGCCGCGCGCCGCCGGCTGACTTCATAAAGGCCGACCGCGACAAACGGTCCAATCAACGGGAAGCCGACAGCGACCGGGATGATCATCCACGGGACGTCAAGAACAGTGAGAGACGCAAGCATCAACAGTCCGCTGGCGGCGTAGATGCCACCGAAGAACAAACCGAATTGGGGCGCGTGCAGGAAGTCCGACAGGCCGGCGCCCAGCGCGCTGCGAATGTCGGCAGCCGTCACCGCTCTCACGCCTGGAATCCTCGGCGGCTGATAGGCCGTTGGTACTTCGCTCATCGATCCCCTCCCCCGGAGCGAGTGAGTCATCGATCGTGGCCCGACCGGCATCCCCGAGCCTTGATCGATCGCAAAAACGAACCGGCACGAATGACCGGTGTCAGTATCTGTTCGCCGCGCAAAACCGGTCGCGGTCGGATTGGTCGGCAGGCCGCTACGCTCGGGGCACCACATTCGGGAATGGCGCGCCGCCAGAGACAGCGGCCCGAGCATTACAGCTCGGCCAAAATCTGATGGTCTTGACCAGCAATCCTTCCAATTCCAGTCGCTGCAGAGCCTGGCGGACCGGGGTCCTGGAAATGCCGAGATAGGCTGCCAGGTTCTGCTCAACCACGACCTCGCCCGACTGCAGTTCTCTTTTGTGGATGAGGCTCGAGATTCTTTCATACGCGAAGGTCGACAAGCTCGTCGGCGTCGGCCGAACGGCAAAAATTGTCGGCTGCGAGGGTGACGAGCTACCGCCGGCGGCGTCCCGGGCTTCCGACTTGCTGCCTGCCGCACGCTTGCTCATCTCGCAAAAGCTCCCGCCTCTCTACGAAACCGCCGAACATACTTGTGTGGAATAGCCGCTCGACACACTAAGAGACTCGTGCTGGCTTGTATACCGAGAGAACCTCGCGGCCCTCTGCTGCTGTCGATGGCGCACGAAAAAGAAACCATGCCTAGGACCGTAGGCGACAGGCACCGAGCGGATATCACGATCGCTCGTTCCGCCCCAGGCTCCGTGCCACATACGCGCTACAAGGCGCAAAATGCTCGGGACTGCAGGGCGCTTAGCCCGTTGCCGTTTCTCCGGGTCGGAAATGGATATGATGGCAGGGGCAGAGGGACTCGAACCCACGACCTACGGTTTTGGAGACCGTCGCTCTACCAACTGAGCTATACCCCTTCGGCGGTACCGAAGCCGGTCATTTCACAAACGCTGTGCAAACTCAAGAGTTAGGTGGGTCAGTGTTTTGGAACCATGTGGCCCGCCAGGCACGGCTGGACCACTACGCGGCGACCAAGGTTTGCGGGATGCCCAGGCGGCCGCCAAAGCGCTTAGCGGCCGCGGACAAATCCGTCACCTGGCTTCAGCTGGTCAGCGCTGTGTTCCTCATCGGGCTCGTCGTGCCGGTCACTGCGCCGCGCGCTCAATCGGATTCGTCTGCCGATGCAATCGCACAGTATCGCGCGCTCATTACAAAAAGGCTGGCAGGCGAACGCGACAAGTATTGCGATCCGGCATTTCTGAAAACACAGACCCCTGATCAGATTGACGCGATCATAGCCGACAGTGCCGCGCAACTGCTCGAGGCCAAGCGCAATCTGGTCTCGCTTCGGCTGCGCGGGGCGGTCGATGCGGCGAATCTGACTGCTGGTCTGAGCAAGGAGATCGCAGTCTCGCCCCGCGCAAGACAGGCGCTAGGCATCGTGCCGACGACGCTCAAAGGCATGGGTAGGCTGGCGACCCTCAGCATCGCCGTTGGGTCGGATTTGGTCCTCGACTGGTACTTCGAGGAGGAGGTCAACACCCTCTTTGCTGCCTATGGCAACCACGACGAACCGGTAACTCCAGCGCAAGTCGACCGTGGGGCGCAGATCGCGAGCGGCATTCAAGGTTCCGTGCTGTTGCTTGGCGGGATGGTGACAGCGGTATTCAACGACGTGAAACCGGCCAGCAACGAAGACCTGGTCAAATGGATGGAGCGCACCCTGCCCGATGGCTTCATGTTGGCAAACGCCGGGTTTGCCTCGGACCTCGGCACGCTTGTGACTCTTTACACAGAGCAGATTCCGCGCGCATTGGCCAAGTTTGAGCCGACCGAAGCGCACCACACGGCGCTGGTGGAATGCATCGAAAAATGGCGCCGGTCGGATCAGGGCGACGGGCCGAGTGGCCTTTTTGCGGATCCGTTGACGCGAGAGCCCAGTGTCTCGGAGGCCAGGGGAACCTTTCGGGTCAACCTGACGACAGGCGCATCTCAGGACTATCCCTGCGAGATATCGCTGAACATCAATGCCAGCAACCTGGTCACCGGAACCCTGACCACGGAACGTAGTAGCTATCAAATCAATGGCGTATTGAATGATGCCGATGTTCTCAGAGCCGAGGTGATCTTCAGGCATCGCAGCGGTGACCCCGAACGGAACCTGTTCTTCGATATGGACGGATCGCTCGCGTTCGATCAGGTCAGCAGCAGGTACGAAGGCCAGGGCACGTTCAGTGTGTCGAACCCGGACGTTGCCGGGCGCTGGCATGACGAGATCGACACATTCGAAAGACTGGATGGTCGACAAAGCGGTCCTGGCGGTCGATCAACAACCGCATCACCTGGCGCTTGGAGATGAGAATGCCGAACCCCTGCAACTGCGCCACCAGCCGCGGCACCGTGACCTGTCCCTGATGATATTGGGTAAGCACGAAGCGGCGC
>JAAEOR010000445.1 GCA_024222895.1 Hyphomicrobiales bacterium
CACGACCATGGAAGACGCGGCGCCGCAGGCCGACATCTTCGTCACGGCCACCGGCAATGTCGACGTCATCACCATCGACCACATGCGTGAAATGAAGCACCGGGCGATCGTCTGCAATATCGGCCACTTCGATTCGGAGATCCAGGTGGCGGCACTGCGAAACTTCAAGTGGCACAACGTCAAGCCGCAGGTGGACGAGATCGAGTTCCCGGACGGCAAGCGGATTATCCTCCTGTCGGAGGGGCGGCTGGTCAACCTCGGCAATGCCACGGGCCATCCGAGCTTTGTCATGTCGGCCAGCTTCACCAATCAGACGCTGGCGCAGATCGAGTTGTTCGGCAACACCGGCAAATACGACAAGCAGGTGTACACGCTGCCGAAGGTCCTTGACGAGAAGGTCGCCCGGCTTCACCTCGCCAAGGTCGGTGCCCAGCTCACCACGCTGTCGGAAAAGCAGGCGACCTATATCGGCGTTTCGACCAGCGGCCCGTTCAAGCCGGAGCACTATCGCTACTGATGGAGTCGGGATTTCACCCGAGGCCATCAATCGATCAACCAGACCTCTCAGTCATTTGGTCAGCGGCCCCGGCGCGCGCCATGATTCGCGCCAGGATGGGCCGCTCGTCAGAGACTGTTTGTGACGGGCGCGGGGTCTCGTCCTTGGTTGAGTAAACAGCTTATAGCAAGGGTATTAGCGCGGCAGGATCTGCCCCTGCAGGCTGTAGCGTCGCTCCGGTCGGTCAGGTCCTGCACCGGGCCCGATTTGCAATGCGCCCAGGCCGCGCATCTGTGCAAATTCCCCTGTCCCCGAAACGAGTTCCCATGTTCCGTGGACGACCGGCGGTCCTTTCTTCCCGCCCATGAAAACAGCCCGAACCTGCCACCTGAGATAAGCGATATCACCATTCGAATTGGTCAGTTCGAGGTAACCGAGGGGATCCCCTCCTTCTGGCGGGTTGATATCGTGCCAGCCATATTCAACGACCCTTGCACCGTCGAACACTCCTGTCGCCTCTGCAACGCCATCGCGCCGTACCAGCGCTACGAAGTGCTGGCTGCCATCGGCGAAGTTCATCCGTATTGTCTCGGTCGGCGCCAGGACCACATTCACGTCCACCGGTTCCGCCAATGCCGAAGTGGCTGTCGCGCAACCAAGGATTCCGATGACCAATGCTGTGAGCGTATTCATGATGTGCAACCTCTCGCTGCCAAAGCGTGAGACTGGCTAATCCAACCTATCAATGCTTGAGTGGGATTGGAGGAGTTTGGGAGGAAATCGAGGAGGTACGGGTTTGCATAGCGGTTTCGAGCACTCATGATTTTTTTTGGCTTCGGCGAATGGGAACTGGACACTGAGAAGTTCGAACTCCGCCGGGTGGGAATTGTGGTTTCGGTTGAGCCTCAAACATTCTCAATCATAAAATTCCTCATTGAGAATCGTGACCGGGTGGTCACGAAATCCGACTTGCATGAAACCATCTGGAAGCGGCGAACTGTGTCCGACTGGGCTGTGTCTGCCGGAATCAAGTCGGCGCGCATCGCCCTCGCCGACACCGACGCCGAGCGGCGGTTCATCCGAACCGTCCACGGCAAAGGCTTCCGATTTGTCGCCGAAGTCACCGCCGACCCGGGACCAGCATCTGCGAGGCACGTCCAGAAGCCGCGCGCGGTTTCATTCGCGGTTGTTCCGTTCGAGAACCTGAGCGATGGCACCGATCTGGACTATTTGGCCGATGGTCTGTCCGAGGACCTGATTACCGATCTGTCGACCATCGCGCACGCCTCGGTCGCATCACGGAATGCCTCGTTCTCGCTCAAGACAATATCCACCGATATCCTCGCCGCCACTGCACACCTCCAGGTCTCCCATCTTCTGGCGGGTTCGGTGCGCCGGCACGGAAACGCGCTCCGTATCAACGTGCGGATGCTGGAAGCGCAGACGGGTCAGCAACAATGGGCGGAGCGGTTTGACGGTACCGGCGACGATATCTTTTCCCTGCAGGATCAGATCCTTTCAAGCATTGTCCGGTCGCTGAGGCTGCACCTGGAGATTCAGTCCGCCCGGCGCGGAACCCGCGATCCGTTGGCCTACGAATGCTGCCTGCGCGGACGGTCGGAGTACTACAACTACTCACCGGACCACATGGCCAGGGCGCTGTCGTTCTTCGAGAAGGCCACGGCGATCGACCCCGAATACGCCGAAGCCTATGCGTACCAGGCCTACTGCCGAACAGCGACCTATGTGTTCACCTGGCCCGGGTCCGATGAGACCCTCGACCACGCCATTTCATTGGCTAGAAAGGCAATCCTTCTCGACAACCGGTCCGCCGTGGCTCACGCTCGCCTGGGATGGATTCTGGGCTACATCGATCAGTACGACGATGCGGTCGCGAGCTTTGAAAGAGCCGTCGCACGAGACCCCAAAAACGCCGAGGTCTACTTTGCCTTTGGTGAAATGATGAATCGGCTCGGCCAGCCAAAGCGGGCCCTGAGGCTGCTTGACACCGCTTTCGGTATCGAAAGCTACGTGCCCCCGAGCTGGAATTTCGGCAAGGGTCACGCCTACGCTTTGATGCGACGGTACGAGCAGGCACTCGATCAGATCCTTCCTGTGCTTGAACGGGTTCCCAAGTTCATTCCGGCCCGCGTTCAGCTTGCGCGCATCTACTTCGAAATGGGTCGGGCAGAAGAGGCTCGGGCCACCGTTGAAACGATTGGTGCGTTTGCCCCGAACTACCGATTGGCAAGCGTTCGGCGCATGTTCCCCTACCCGCAATCCATAGAACGGGCCCGGCTCCATACCGCGTTGTCCGGTTCCGGGATGGCAGACTGACAGCCGAACTCCCATTCGGTCCGGGGCTCACATGCCCTCTATCGGCAGCACAAGACCCAACTGCTGCAGAAGTGCCAATGCGTCGTAGTGCACCCACGATTCGACGATGCGCCCGCCTGGATTCGGTTGCGGTCGAGGTGCGCCGGTTGTCCGACCGTACTGTTCCCACCTTTGCAAACCTCTCTGCAGTCGTTTTGAGGACCATACCAGTGCCGGGTCGCCGCACCCTCGGCTCACTTCAACCGAACGGCCACCGGCCTACCGCTGATTATCTCGTCTGATCCGTCGCCCGGTACGACAAACCGTCAGTCGGCCATGGCTCACGGCTTCTAACAGTCGCCCGCGGGCACTTTTTCTTTTTGCCCCGCTTCACACGCGATTCCGCAAGCGTTTAGAGTGTGGTGATTCGCGAGGCAGGCGTTCAGCGCTTCGCTGTGACCAACGGGCCGTTCCCACTTGTGCCGCGGGAACAGGCCGGAAGGGGCAATGGCATGCGCGGACTCGGTGGAAGAACGGTCGCATTCAGCACCGGTCTCTGCACCGCTCTCGTCGTCGGACCGAATCGCGGATCAGCGCAGGTTCTCGTGTCCGTCACCGAATCGATCTCGGCGGGCAGCATCGTCTTCCTGGCCGTTCTGTTCGGTACCGTCGGATTCGCCGTATTCAGCGCCATTGCCCTGTTGCGGGCGAAAAACCGCGCCGAAACCGAAAATGCGGAGCTGCAGCTGCAGATCGCCGACCTTCGCTCCGCTCTGGACATGACGGAGGCGATGACCCGGCGCGATGATGAAACCATTGTCGCCTGGAACCGGACTCAAGACACGCCAACGGTGGCAGGCGCATTGCCACCGGCGACCGGCGCCCCCGCCGATCGCGCGGGATTTCTTGCCTACGGCACATGGCTGAAGTCCGAATCGGCGGCGCGACTGGATCACGCGATGGATCGCCTGCGCGACCACGGCGAATCCTTCGTCGTGACGCTGGCAACGTGCGCCGGGCGTCTGATCGAAGTACGCGGCAGCGCCGCAGGTGCAGTCGCCACAGCCCGCTTTCGCGATCTCTCCGGCGACCAGCTCGCCCACGCCGAGATCGCCGCACGCCACGAACTCCTGGAGGCCGAGATCGAGGCAATGCGAACGATGTTCGCCATCGCCTCCATGCCGATCTGGCTGCGCGATGAAACCGGCCGGCTGGCTTGGGTTAACGCCGCTTACACGGCAGCGGTCGGTGCCGCCAGCGAGGCCGAAGCACTGGAGGGCGCGCTCGAGCTCTTCGACGACAATGCCCGCCGGCTGATTGGCGAAAGCGAGCGTCAGGCAGGTGTCCTGCACAAGCGGCTGCCCGCCATCGTAGCCGGCACCCGCCGCATGTTCGACGTGGCCGATGTCGCAACATCAAATGGTGGTGGTGGCATTGCCGTCGATGCGACGGCTTCCGACGCAGCCGAAGCGGCGCTTCGCCGCGAAACTGATTTCCAAGCACGTACATTGGACCAGCTCACCACGGCGGTCGCCATTTTTGGACCGGACAAGCGTCTGAAATCAGCGAATGCGGCCTATCGCGGACTGTTCGGCCTGGACCAGGGCTTTCTCGACTCCGGACCGGACGAAACCGCCGTGCTCGACCGGCTGCGCGCCGAGCGCACATTGCCCGAGCAGGCCGATTTTCGTGCCTGGCGAGCGGACCTTCTCTCGGCGTATCAGTCCGCCGAGGCGCGGGAGCGCATCTGGCACCTGCCGGATGGCCAGACCCTCCGCGTCATTGCCAATCCCAACCCGCAAGGCGGCATGACCTGGGTCTACGAAAACGTCACCGAACGTCTCGACCTGGAGAGCCGATACAACGCGCTGATCCGTGTCCAGGGCGAGACGCTCGATCACCTGGCAGAGGGCGTGGCCGTTTTCGGATCGGATGGCAAACTACGCCTCCACAATCCGGCCTTCGGTTCAATTCTTGCCCTCGAGCCGGACCTGCTGGCCAAGCAGCCGCATGTCTCGGACGTTGTCAGGAAAGCCCGTCAGACGGGCGATGATGATGCGGATTGGCGACGCTTCACCACCCGCGTCGCCGGACTGGACGAAAGCCGATCCAGTTTCACCGGTCGTATGGAACGCGCCAACCAGCGGATCATCGATTATGCAACGGTGCCCCTACCCGGCGCCCAGACCATGGTCACTCTGGTCGACGTAACCGACACCGTCCAGGTTGAGCGCGCCCTTATCGAGCGAAACGAAGCTCTGGAGGCGGCGGGCGCGCTGAAGAACGCGTTCATTCATCACGTCTCCTACGAGCTGCGCTCGCCGCTCACAAACATCATCGGCTTTACCGAACTCCTTGACGACGCCGGCGTCGGACCGCTTAACGACCGCCAGCGCGAATATGTCGGCTACATAAGCTCCTCGAGCGGAGCGCTGCTGGCGATCGTCAACGACATTCTCGACCTGGCAACCATTGATGCCGGGATCATGGAGCTCGACCTCGGAGAGGTCGACATTGCCGAAACCGTTGCCACGGCCATCGACGGCCTGCGCGATCGGATCCGCGAGTCTCGCGTCAGGGTGGAGACGGATATCCCCGGCGATATCGGCGGGTTCACCGCCGACGCCAAGCGGGTGAGCCAGATCTTGTTCAATCTCCTCGCCAACGCCGTGGCGTTCTCGCCGGAGGACGGCCAGATAAGCCTCAAGGTGCGGCGCAGCGGCGACGCTGTCGAGTTCGCGGTCGTCGACGAAGGTCCCGGAATACCGCCCGACTTCGTTGACGCGGCTTTCGACCGTTTTGCCAGCAAGTCGCAGGGCGCCGTCCGTGGTGGCGCCGGCCTCGGTCTCGCGATCGTCAAGAGTTTCGTCGAGCTGCATGGTGGCACCGTCGCGGTCCGTTCCAAGGAGGACAAGGGATCGCAGGTTGTCTGCCGCCTGCCGGCGCGGCCAGGCATTGCCGCCGCGGCAGAATAAGACTGACGATGTCCCCTCTTGTGATGGAACTCGCCGACGAAGCGGCGACGGCAGCACTCGCCGAAGACGTCGCCATGCGGCTCTGCGCCGGTGACCTTGTTGCACTCCATGGCGACATCGGCGTCGGCAAGACGACCTTCGCCCGCGCCCTGATCCGGGCAGTGGCCGACGACCCCAGGCTCGAAGTCCCAAGCCCGACATTCACTCTTGCTCAAAGCTACGCGGATGGACCGGTCCGCGTCACCCATTTCGACCTGTATCGCCTTGCGGCACCGGACGAACTCGAGGAACTCGGGCTTGACGAAGCCCTTGGTGTCGGGGCGGCCGTGGTGGAGTGGCCAGATCGCGCCGATCTATCAGGGAACCGGCTGGACATTCGCCTGGCGATGGCCGGGACCGGGCGACGGGCAGTGATAACCGGCAGCGCCGACTGGCGGACCCGGCTGCTCCGCAGCCTGACCGTTCGCCGGTTTCTCGATTCCGCGGGTCGGGCTGACGCACGGCGGAGATACCTGCAGGGCGATGCATCGACCCGGAGATACGAACAGGTCATCGACTCAGTCGGCCGCCGCGCCGTGGTCATGGACTGGCCATCCCGGGACGCTCCATCCGCCAGCGACCAGCGCAGCGCCTACCGGGCCCGGAATGTGGCAGCCTTCGTCGCAGTTGACGGAGCGCTACGGGCAATTGGTCTGAGCGCACCGGAGGTGCTTGCCGCCGATCTCGAGGCAGGCCTGCTGCTGCTTGAGGATCTTGGCCGGGAAACCATCGCCGTCGGCGAGGCCCCCGACCCGGATCGCTACGCGTGCGCAATCGACGTCCTCGCATGGATTCATGCCGACCACCGGCCAGAGTCGCTGCCGGGCACAGATAGCGGCACCCACCGCCTGCCAGTGCTGGACTCCGGCGCATTGGGCGCGGAGCTCGCCCTGTTTACTGACTGGTATGTCCCGTTCGTCGCCGGTACGCCGCTGTCGCCCGCCGGCAGAGCCTCGTTCGAATCGATCTGGGCAGCCCTTTTCGAGCGGCTGGCGAGGGTGGAGAAGAGCTGGGTTCTCTTCGACGTGCAGGCTCCAAACCTACCGTGGCTGGCCGATCGGAGCGGGCTGGCACGGGTGGGCCTGCTCGACTTTCAGGACATGTTCTTCGGTCCGGCGGCGTTCGACGTGGCATCCCTGTGTCAGGACATGCGGGTCACCGTCCCGGTTCAACTCGAGACCCGACTGCGCAAGCGCTACATCGATCTTCGCCGCAGCAATGGATCCGATTTTGACGAGGGGGCTTTCCTCGATACTTACGCAATCCTGGCCGCGGAGCGGGCCAGCAAGAACCTCGGAGTGTTCGCCCGGCTGGCCGAGGTGGAGGGGCGGCGGGACTATCTTCAACATATGCCCAGGGTCCGCAATTATCTCGCGCGGGCTCTTGCCCATCCGGCACTGGACGGCTACGCGCATTGGTGTCAGAAGCATCTGCCTCCGACCGACTGACGGGATGAAGAGGAACCCGTGCCGATTTTCGAACGACCGCAGCGAGCGATGGTCCTTGCCGCCGGAATCGGCAAGCGCATGCGACCACTGACCGCCACTGTCCCCAAGGCCCTGATCGAAGTCTCCGGACGTGCGCTGATAGACCACGCCCTCGATACGCTACAGGCAGCCGCCGTCGACACGACGGTTGTCAACGTCCACTACCTGCCAACACTGGTCGAGGCCCACCTCGCCCGCCGAACCAGGCCGCACATCATCATCTCAGACGAGCGCGATGCCTTGCTCGATACCGGTGGCGGCGTCGCCCGAGCGCTTCCCCAACTTGGAACCCAACCGTTCTACCTCCGCAACGCCGATTCGTTCTGGATCGAGGGTGCGCAACCGAATCTTCGATGGCTGGCGGCAAGTTGGGACGACTCGCTTATGGATGCACTTCTCCTCCTGGCACCGACCGTCCGCGCCATCGGATATCGGGGTTCCGGTGATTTTCGCATGGATCCGACCGGAGCCCTTCGTCGCCGTCCCGAGCGCCATGTGGCACCGTTCGCCTATGCCGGCGCCGCGATCCTTCACCCGCGACTGTTCGACGGCTGCCCGGCCGGCGCATTCTCGATTAACCGGCTCTTCGACCGCGCCATCGAGGCGAATCGATTATTTGGGGTTCGAATGGACGGATTGTGGCTGCATGTCGGAACGCCTGATGCCATCGCCGAGGCGGAGATGACGATCGCCGACAGTGCCGCCTGACGGTATGGCAAGGCCGCATCCGAAGGTCTATTCGATCCCGGCCGGCGCGCCTTTCCTTGATGTCCTCGCCGACGCCGTGCTTTCCGGGACGCTGAGTTCAGCGCTAACCGACTCATCGGATCCGCTTGCCCTGGCGGACACCACCATTCTGCTTCCCACCCGTCGAGCGGTGCGCGCCTTGCGAGAGACACTCGTCGAGAAACTCGGCGGTGCGGCAGCCATCCTCCCCGCCATCCGGCCGATCGGCGACGTCAGCGAGGAGGATCATCTTCTCGACTCATCGGTGGAAACCGTCAGCGACCGCCTCGCCAGCCCTCCGGCGATCGACCGGCTCCAACGCCAGCTGACGCTCACTCAGTTGATCCTGGCCTGGGGTCGCACCATTCGCGGCAGTGACCGGGCGCCGGCGCCGGGCGATGGCGAGGTCATTCAGGTGCCGGCCTCTGCGGCGGACGCCACCCGGCTCGCCGCCGATCTCGCGCGACTGATGGACGATGTGGAAACCACCGGTATCGAATGGACGGCCATCCGGGGCCTGGCGCCGGACGACCACGCCGGTTACTTCCAGGTGACGCTGGAGTTCCTCAACATTGCCTTTGAGACCTGGCCGGCTTTCCTGGCGGAAAACGGCGTCGTCGATCCAGCCACGCGCCGCGACCATCTGATTCGCGAGGAGGCCGCCCGACTCGAACGAACGCCGCAACCGGGGCCGGTGATCGCCGCCGGCTCCACAGGATCGATTCCAGCGACCGCAACCCTGCTCAAGACCATCGCTCATATGCCCGACGGGGCCGTGATTCTTCCCGGGCTCGACTGCGACCTCGATGCAGCCGGCTTCGAGGCAATTGGCGGTCCGGGCAATCCGGCGCGGACCCAGGGCCATCCACAGTTCGGGCTCAAACAATTGATCGCCGCCATCGGCGTTTCCAGGGCAGATGTGGCGCCGCTTGGTTCGGTCACGTCGCCGCTCGCGGCGCGGGCACGTTTGGCGTCAGAGGCACTGCGACCGGCCGAAACCACCGATCGCTGGGCCGAGTTCCGCAAGAACGGCCCGGACCTGGCGGCCATCGACACGGCCCTTGCCGGCGCCGGCTTGATTGTTGCTCACAACGAGCAGGAGGAGGCGGTCGCCATCGCACTGGCGGTTCGTGAGGCGCTGGAGGAGCAGGCCAGCCGAATCGCCGTGGTCACACCGGATCGCGCCCTGGCTCGCCGGGTTGCCGCCGAGCTCAGCCGCTGGGATCTCGCCATTGACGATTCTGCCGGCGCGCGACTTGATCGCCTGGCAACGGGGGTGTTCACCCGGCTCTTGGCCGAAACGCTGGTGTCGGACGGTGAACCGGCCGGCCTGCTTGCCCTGCTCAAACATCCGCTAGCCAGCTTCGGCATGGCCCGGAGTCAGTGCCGCAAAGCGGCGCGCATTCTCGAACTGGCCGTGTTCCGCGGACGGCGCGGCCATTGCGGATTGACGGGGCTTGCCGACGCCTTTGCGGCCGCTCGGGCCGAAACCCATGCCGAGGAAGCCCGCCATGTGCCCCGCGCCCGGCGTCGCATCACATCCCACGAATGGAGACTGGCTGACGAGTTGGCCGCCGCGGTCGGAGGGACCCTCGGGCAAGCCGCTGCCGAGTTGACGGCAACCGGGACGACAAGCGTCGGGCACGCCAGCGCCATCCTCTTTGCCGCCATCGTCGCGGCGACCGACGGACCCGACGGCGACGGTGCATGGGCGGGAGCCACCGGAGCGGAGAGCATCATCCGTCTGCTGGACGGAATGGGACAAAGTACCGCTCTGACGATGACGCCGGCGGAGCTCCCATCGTTTGTCGCCACTCTTCTGGCCGACATTTCCGTCGCCAGGCCGACCGGTCCCGATCCGAGAGTCCATATCTGGGGTACGCTGGAAGCGCGGCTGCAGTCCGCCGATCTCCTTATTGTCGCGGGCCTCGATGAGGGCGTCTGGCCCGCCGAAACGCGCACGGATGCCTGGCTGTCGCGCAGCATGAGGGCCGAGGTCGGCCTGCCACCTCCGGAGCGGCGAATTGGCCTCGCCGCACATGATTTCGCCCAGGCCTGTGCCGCGCCACGAGTTCTGCTGACCCGCGCCGAAAAAAGAGGCGGCACGCCGACGGTGGCCTCTCGCTGGCTCCAGCGGCTGGGTGCCCTGATCGGCGAACCGGCAGACCTGAAGTTGCGGGAGCGCGGCAACCGGTATGTCGACCTTGCCCGCGACGCCGATCACTGGACGAGCCCCCCACAACCGGTGATTCGGCCTGAGCCCAAACCGGCAGTCGAGGACCGGCCACGACGCCTGTCCGTCACCGAAGTCGAGACCCTGGTTCGCGACCCCTATGCGATCTATGCCAAGCATGTCCTGAAGCTTGAACCGCTCGATCCGCTGGGAATGGCTCCGGACTACGCGTTGCGGGGCTCACTGATCCACGAAGCGCTGGGTACGTTCACACAGGAATGGCGGGACCGATACAACGGTGCCGCCAGAACACGGCTCAATGATATCGGCCGGGTCGTGTTGGCGGAGATCCTTGCCTTTCCGGATGTTCACGCCATTTGGTCGATACGATTCTCAGCAATTGCGCGATGGCTTATCGACTGGGAGGCCCAGCGTAGCCCCGAAATCGCCGAACGCCATGCCGAAATCGACGGCGCCCTTGAGGTCGCCGCACCGGCTGGCCCCTTTACCCTGCGCGGGCGCGCCGACCGGATCGACCTTCGGCACGACGGTCGGGTCGAGGTTCTGGATTTCAAGACCGGGACGCCACCCTCGGCACGCCGGGTGCTGGTCGGTTTTGCACCGCAGCTCGGACTGGAAGCCGCAATGGTGCGATGTGGCGCCTTCGGCGAGTCGTTTCAGGGACGCAGCATCGCGCATCTGGGCTGGATCGCCTTGGGCCAGGTCGACCGCGGCAGGCCGCTCCGTTCAGCCATCGAGGAGGGGTGGACCGCGGACGGCGTCGCCGACGAGACGCTGGCGCGCTTCGCGGCTCTCGTCGCTGCCTACGACGATCCCGGTCGCGGATTCATCAGCCGCGCCCGGCCGATGTTCCAGACCCGATTCGAAAGTCCCTACGATCATCTGGCACGGGTCCGCGAGTGGGCGCTGGTCGAAAGCGAGGAGGACCTGGATTGGCTCCCGCCGACAAGACGGTAGCGATCGATACCGCCACGGAACGCGCGCAGGCCGATGCGTCGAACCCGCAGGCATCCGCCTGGGTGTCGGCCAATGCCGGATCGGGCAAGACATATGTGTTGGCACAACGTGTGATCCGGCTGCTTCTTGCCGGCAACGACCCGGCGCGCATCCTCTGCCTGACCTTCACCCGGGCCGCAGCAGCGGAAATGGCCAAGCGGGTTTTCGATCGGCTGAGCGAGTGGACGACGCTGTCGGACAGTAGGCTGGCACGGGAAATCCGTGCAGTCGACGGCAAGCGGCCCGATGCCCGGACTTTAGCAGAGGCACGCCGACTGTTTGCCCGAGCGCTCGAAACACCAGGCGGGTTGAAGATCCAGACAATCCATGCCTTCTGCGAACGGCTGCTGCACCAGTTTCCCTTCGAGGCGAACGTTGCCGGGCATTTCGAAGTCCTCGACGAACGCGACGCTGCAGCTCTTTCCGACGAGGCGCGCAGACGCGTCCTGGCACGAGCCGCCAGGGATCCGGATGGACCCCTCGGCCGGGCGCTTGCTGCCGCACTGGCCTCGACAAGCGACTTCGCCCAGAATCAGGCCGTTCAGGCGTTCATCGACCAACGCCACCAGCTACGCGCCTGGACCGGCCGCGCCGGCTCACTCGATGGCGCCCTGGAAGAGTTGCGAGCCAGCCTCGCTGTCGCCGAAACCGATACGGCATCCGCACTTCGCGCCGCAATTCTTGACGAATGTACCCTGGTCGACGGGCTGCCGGGGCTCGCGGAATCACTGGCTGACAGCGCCTCGCCGCGCGACCGCGAGGCAGCCAGGCGACTTGCTCCCTTCGCCGAAGCGTCCGGCGATGGCGCCCGCGCCGACGCCTATCTCGACTTCTGGACAAAGAAGACCGACGGCAGGCCACGCGCAGCATCCAGCCTGATTACCAAGGCGATCAAGGCCGAGTGGCCGGGCCTCGACGAATGGCTCGAGACGGAGCGTGAACGCCTTGGTGAACTTCTCGACCGGATCGCCGCCGCGGAGTGCTACGAAACCAGCTCAGCGATAATCCGGCTCGCCGATGCCGCGATCGAGGAGTATGACCGCGCAAAACTGGTCCGCGGCGTCCTCGACTTCGACGATCTGATCGTCAAGACCGGTGCGTTGCTTTCCAACGGCGATGCGGCCCACTGGGTCCACTACAAGCTCGACCGCGGCCTTGATCACATCCTTGTCGACGAGGCCCAGGACACCAGCCCACGCCAATGGCGGGTGATCGCCGCGCTGGCCGAAGAATTCTTCGCCGGCGAGGGGACCAGCGATACCGCCCGTACGCTGTTCGCGGTCGGCGACGAGAAGCAGTCGATTTTCTCCTTCCAGGGGGCGGTACCAGCCTGGTTCTCCCGAATGCGCGACGCTTTCGGCACCCGGGCGCGGGCCGCCGGACTGCGATGGACCGACCCGGCCCTGCATCTCTCCTTCCGCTCCGCCGACGCGGTCTTGTCGGCAGTGGACACCGTGTTCGCCGGCGAGGCCGCTCACCGCGGTCTGTCAAGCGAGGCTGCACCACCACAGCACAGCGCTGCGCGGCTCAACACAACCGGCCAGGTGATCGTGTGGCCCCTGGTCGAACCGCCGGAGAAACCCGAGCCGGCCGACTGGACCAGCCCCGTCGACCATCTGGGTGCCGAGAGCCCCGAGGTGCAACTGGCTGAACGGATAGCCGACACGATCGCGGACTGGCTGCAACGGGCCGAGCCCCTGGACGCCGCCGGCAAGCTGGTTCGTCCCGGAAGTATCCTGATACTCACCCGTAGCCGAGGGGCCCAGACCGACGCGATCAACCGCGCTCTGAAAACGCGCCGCATACCGATTGCCGGCGCCGACCGATTGACGCTTACCGAGCACATCGCGGTGATGGACCTGATGGCGCTCGGCCAAGTGATGCTGCTGCCGGAGGACGACCTTTCGCTCGCTGCAGTCCTCAAGAGCCCATTGATCGGCATGAGCGAAGACCACCTTCTTTCCCTCGCCCACAACCGGGGAAAACGACCGTTGTGGTTGGCGCTCATGGAGACGGCAAACGATGAGCAGGAACGGGGCCAGGCGGGACTCTTTGCCGGCGCGCGCGATCAACTCGCCGCCTGGCGAAGGCGGGCGGACACCGTCGACCCCTACGCCTTTTACGCGCAGATACTGGCGGACAAAGACCATGGTCGCCGCCAATTCCTTCGCCGACTTGGCTCGGAAGCCGAGGACGTTCTCGACGAGTTTCTCGCCCAGGCGATCGCCTATGAGCAGGCGCACACGCCGACTCTCCAGGGTTTTCTCGGCTGGCTCGATTCGTCGGAAACCCAGATTCGCCGCGATACCGATACAATCCGCGACGAGGTCCGGGTGATGACCGTGCACGGCGCCAAAGGCCTCGAAGCCGACATTGTGTTTCTGGTCGACATCGGAGCGATGCCGGTTCATCCGAACCACGATCCGCGGGTTGTTGCATTGACAGAGGATCGTGAGGCCGAGGGCCCGCCGCTGGTGTGGATGCGCAGCTTCAAAGCGATGCCGGTAACGATCCAGGCACATGTGAAGTCAATTCGCGCCGAAGCCGACGAGGAGTATCGCCGGCTCCTGTATGTGGCAATGACCCGAGCCCGTGACCGGCTCTATGTCTGCGGCACGCTGAAGCCCCGCGCCACTGACCGCAAAAACGGCTGGCACGCCCTGGTGACATCCGCGCTGGAACCGGAGAGTAGCCGCCGTGAAGATAGCTGTGGCCGGGTCGTCCTCGAGTGGCGCGCGCCTGCAACTCCCCCAGTGCCGGTGGGTGGCGAGCAGGGGGCGATGGCCTTTCGACCGCGGCAGCCAGACTGGATCGATACGCCGCCACCGCCGGCGCCAGCCGCTATTCATCGCATCAGCCCGTCGACCATTGCGCAATCGAGCGCCCGCCCAGGCGGCTATCCAGGCAGAAGCACGCCGGTCATGGGCGCAAGTCAGGCTACCGAGCGCGGCCGCCTCATCCATCGTCTGCTTGAGTCCCTTCCCGAAGTCCCTCCGCCGGAGCGCCGCGACATCGGTCGGCGCTTTCTCGAGACAACCGCAAGCACCTGGAGCGAGACCGACAGGACGACCTTGCTCGACGAGACACTCACCGTGTTTGATCAGGCTGAATTTGCTTCGGTCTTCGCGCCGGGCAGCCGCGCGGAAGTCGAGGTCGCCGGCCGGATCGGTGCGGCAAGACTGTCCGGCCGGGTCGACCGGCTGGCGATAACCGATGACCGCGTGCTCGTTGTCGACTTCAAGACCAATCGGCCCGCACCGACCAGCGTTGCCGATGTCCCACACGATTACGTGATGCAGCTCGCTCTGTACGTGACGATCCTGGAACGTCTTTATCCCAACAAAGCGGTCGAGGCGGCAATCCTGTGGACCGATCGCCCGGCACTGATGGCAATTCCTTCCGATTCGCTTCAAACCGCCGCAAAAGACGCTGCCGCACGCTGGTGTGAGGAGGCGTGAGCCCGGATAGGCTGATCGGTGTGCGCGCCTTGACGCTATGGTAGGCCACACCTACCTTCGCTATCGACGCATCGTTCAAATTCCTCAAGAAAATCGAGGTTCGCAATGACTTCTGTTGCTGTCACCGACGCAAATTTCGAAACCGATGTGCTCGGCGCGCCCGAACCGGTGGTAGTCGATTTCTGGGCCGAATGGTGCGGCCCTTGCCGCTTCATCTCGCCAGCGCTCGAAGAGATCGCGTCGGAGATGCAGGGCAAGGTCAAGATTGCCAAGCTCAATGTCGACGAGAACCCGGACATCATGATGCGCTACGGCGTGCGATCGATACCAACCCTGATTCTGTTCAAGAACGGCGAACCCACCGCGATGCAGGTTGGTGCGGTTCCGAAGCAGAAACTGTCGGACTGGATCTCTCAGTCGATCTCTGCCTGAACACCGGACTTTCGGAGGCAATGAGGCCGCGCTGCAGCGCGGCCTTTGCCTGTTCCGAGGCCCACTCGGCCATGCATATGGCTGGTCCCCCTGGACCGACGATCGCAAGAGCTTTCGTTGTCCTTGCGTGGCCCTTTCGACCGATGGACTCCGTCGGGCATTCATGTCACATCGTCGCGCATGAGCTTGATCGTCAAGATTTGCGGCCTTTCCGACCGGAATATGGTCGATGCTGCGGTGGTCGCCGGAGCCGACATGGTCGGCTTCATGTTCTTTGCCCGGAGCCCCCGCGCGGTCGGCCTCGACCTGGCGGCCGAACTCGTTCGGCATCTCGCTGGCCGGGCCGAAAGCGTTGCGGTGATGGTCAACATGGATGATGACGGCATCCGGACCATCGTCGATCGGGTGAAGCCGGACTGGCTCCAGTTGCATGGGGCCGAGACGCCGGAGCGGGTCTCGGCAATCCGGAAGCTGGTCCCGCAAAAGGTGATCAAGGTAGTGGGCGTGAGCGTCCGGGCCGACCTCGCCGCCGCTGACGTCTATGCCCCTGTTGCCGACCGCTTTCTCCTTGACGCCAAGCCACCCCGCGACGCCGATCGGCCCGGTGGCCTCGGGGTTGCCTTTGACTGGACGCTGCTCGAAAACTTCGATCCGGGCCTCCCATGGATGTTGTCCGGCGGGCTTGATCCGGACAATGTCGGGACAGCATTGCGTCTCACCAACGCTCCTGGTGTCGACGTGTCCTCAGGAGTCGAAACCGAACCCGGCCGCAAGGATGCCGAGCTGATCCGCGCCTTTGTCGCCGCCGCGCGAAAGGCCGACAGCGCCATCGGCGTGAGGCTCGCATCATGACCGTACGCGCCAACACGCTCCGCTCCGGGCCCGACGATCGGGGCTTCTTCGGCATCTATGGCGGTCGATTCGTTGCCGAAACGCTCATGCCGCTCATCCTGGAACTCGAACGGGCCTATGACGCCGCCAAGGCCGATCCCGCTTATCGCGCCGAACTCGACAGCCTTAATACCCACTACGCGGGACGCCCGAGTCCCCTTTATTTCGCCGAGCGCCTGACCGCGGAGCTGGGCGGGGCCAAGATTTACTTCAAGCGTGATGAGCTCAACCACACCGGTAGCCACAAGATCAATAACTGCCTTGGCCAGATTCTCCTTGCCCGCCGCATGGGCAAGACACGGATCATTGCGGAAACCGGCGCCGGACAGCATGGCGTCGCAGTCGCAACGGTTGCCGCCCGCTTCGGCTTGCCATGTGTCGTCTACATGGGTGCCACCGACGTGGAGCGGCAAAAGCCCAACGTCTTCCGGATGAAGCTGCTCGGCGCAGAGCTGCGGGCGGTCACCGCCGGCAACGGGACCCTCAAGGATGCGATGAACGAGGCGTTGCGCGACTGGGTGGCGAATGTCGAGGACACCTACTATCTGATCGGCACCGCCGCTGGTCCGCACCCTTATCCGGAGATGGTGAGAGACTTCCAGTCCGTGATCGGTAGCGAAGCTCGGGAGCAGATCGTCGAGGCCGAAGGGCGGCTGCCGGATGCTATTGTTGCTTGCATCGGCGGAGGTTCGAATGCCATCGGCCTGTTCCATCCGTTTCTCGACGATCCCGAAGTCGCCATCTATGGCGTGGAGGCCGGCGGCCACGGTATCGATGTTGAAAACGGTCACGCTGCCTCGATGAATGGCGGGCGGCCGGGCGTCCTCCACGGTAACCGGACCTATCTTCTGCAGGACAGTGACGGACAGATCCTGGAAGGTCACTCGATCTCAGCCGGGCTCGACTACCCCGGTGTCGGTCCGGAGCATTCCTGGCTTCGCGATACCGGGCGTGTGACTTATGTCCCCGCCACCGATCGCGAGGCGCTTGACGCCTTCCAGCTGCTCACCCGGGTAGAAGGCATCATCCCCGCCCTGGAACCGGCCCACGCGCTCGCCCATGTCGTCAAGTTGGCGCCTCAGATGGATCGTGACCAGATTATCGTCATGAATCTCTGCGGCCGTGGCGACAAGGATGTGTTCACGGTTGCCGACGCTCTTGGTATCGACATCGCGTAGGGCCGGGCGAGATGATCGAAGTGCACGTCAATTTCCCTGCCAGCGCCGACGCGCAATCCGTTGCGCACTCCGCCGTCGCGTTGCGCCTGGCGGCGGCAGCGAACCTGGTATCGGGGGTCCGTTCGCTCTACTGGTGGGACGGTGCAGTCCGGTCAGCGGATGAGGTTCGTGTGGTCTTCAAGACCTCCATGTCAAAGGCCGATGCGCTGGTCGGCTTCCTTGAAGAGGCCCATCCTTACGAAACGCCGGGCATTGTCGTCCATGAGCCCGTGAGAACCGCCCGCGCCTATAGCGACTGGGTCAGCGACGTCACCGGGCGGAGCACCGAACAATGAGCCGCATCGACCGCCGCTTCGCGGCACTGGCGGCCGAGGACCGGCCCGCCCTGGTCTGTTTCGTCACTGCCGGTGATCCTGACACCGATACGTCGCTGTCGATCGTCAAGGCCCTGCCCTCCGCGGGCGCCGATATCATCGAAATCGGCATGCCGTTTTCCGATCCGATGGCGGATGGCCCGGCGATTCAGGCATCGGGGCGCCGCGCATTGCGGGCCGGCCAGACGATGGCCAAAACGCTCGACATGGTCCGCGCCTTCCGGATTGACGACAGCGAAACCCCGATCGTGCTGATGGGCTACTTCAACCCGATCTATACGTGGGGTCCGGAACGGTTTCTCGACGATGCCAAGCAAGCCGGGGTCGATGGCCTGATCATCGTCGACTTGCCGCCCGAAGCGGATGACGAACTATGCATCCCGGCCCTGGCCCGCGGAGTAAGTTTCATTCGCCTGGCGGCACCGACCACCGACGACCGGCGGCTGCCGGCCGTGCTCGCCAACACCTCCGGCTTTGTCTATTACGTCTCGATCCTCGGTGTGACGGGCACTGCCGCTCCGGACACGGCTCTCGTGGCAGAGGCCGTGACACGGATCAAACGACACACCATATTGCCCGTAGCGGTGGGATTCGGAGTTCGAACCGCTGGCCAGGCTGCTGCGATTGGCCGAACCGCGGACGGTGTTGTCGTGGGGTCGGCACTGGTCAATGCAGTGGAGGGGTCACTGGATGCACAAGGCCGGGCCACCGACATGACGGTAACCTCCGTCATCGCCACGGTCGAGGACCTTGCCGCCGGTATTCGCACCGCCCGCTCGGATGCGGCAGAATAAGGATAGGCAGATACCGTGAGCTGGCTCAGCAACGTTGTTCGGCCCAAGATCAGGAACCTCCTGGCCAAGCGGGAGATCCCGGAGAATCTGTGGATCAAGTGCCCGGAAACCGGCGAGATGGTGTTCCATCGCGACCTGGAAGCGAATCATTTCGTCGTTCCCGGCTCGGGCTTCCATATGCGGATGACCGCCAGGCAGCGCTTTGAGCACTTCTTCGACGACAAGACATGGGAGACAGTGCCGACACCGGATGTGCCAGCCGACCCGCTGAAGTTTCGAGACGAACGCCGGTACACCGACCGACTGCGCGACGCCCGCACCAAGACGGAAATGACCGACGCTGTGACGATCGGTGTCGGATCGGTTGAATCAGTCCCTGTGGTTGCCGCGGCGCAAGACTTCAACTTCATGGGCGGAACGCTTGGCATGGCCGCCGGCGAAGCGATCATCACCGGCCTGATGACCGCCCGGGAGCGCGGCAGGCCGTTCGTGTTGTTCGCCGCCTCGGGCGGCGCACGGATGCAGGAGGGCGTCCTGGCGTTGATGCAGCTGCCGCGGACAACCGTCGCCGTGGAAGCGTTTCACGAGACGGGGTTGCCTTACATCGTCATCCTCACCAATCCGACGACCGGTGGCGTCACCGCCTCCTACGCGATGCTCGGCGACATTCACATCGCCGAACCCGGGGCCCTGATCGGATTCGCCGGTCCCAGGGTGATTGAGCAAACGATTCGCGAGAAGCTGCCCGACGGGTTCCAGCGAGCCGAGTACCTTCGCGACCACGGCATGATTGACATGGTCGTCCATCGTCATGAACTTCGCCCCACGATCGCCCGTCTGTGCAAGCTGCTCGGCGCCGGCCCCGCACCGGAGCCGGCGGACGAAACTGCAGAAGAATCCGACGACGACGACTTGCCGGATGATCAGTCGGTCACAGCCGAGGCGGACACCGTCTGATCTGGTAGCCATATGGAACGCTTGCACGCCATATTGGAGCGGCTGCTACGGCTGCATCCACGTGAAATCGACCTGTCGTTGGGACGCATCGACGCCCTGCTGGCCGATCTGGGACGCCCGGAGCGTCAACTGCCACCGGTCATTCATGTCGCCGGCACCAACGGAAAGGGATCCACGACGGCCTTCTTGCGTGCGATGCTGGAGGCATCCGGTCGCAACGTCCATGTGTATACGTCGCCTCATCTTGTCAGCTTCCGCGAACGGATGCGAATTGGCCGAGCGAAAGGTGGCCGGTTTGTCGACGACGACGCGCTTGCCGACGTTCTGATCGAGGTCGAACGGAAGAATCACGATCGGCCGATCACGCAGTTCGAAATCACCACCGCGGCGGCGCTGCTGCTCTTTGCGCGCAATCCGGCTGACGTACTGCTCCTTGAAGTCGGGCTTGGCGGCAGGCTTGACGCGACCAACGTGATCGGGTCGCCGCTGGCCACGGTGATCACACCCGTCTCGGTTGATCATGAGAAATTCCTTGGCCACACGATTGCAACCATTGCCGCCGAAAAAGCAGGGATCCTCAAGCCTGGCCGACCGGCGATCGTTGCCCCGCAGGTCCGCGAGGCGCTCAGCGTTATCGAGCGACGCGCAGCTGAGATCAAAGCGCCGCTGTTCGTGGCCAATCAGGATTGGGTGGCCACGCCTGAGCGCGGCCGCCTGGTCTACCAGGACGAGGATGGCCTGCTCGATCTTCCAAGCCCCCGTCTGGTCGGCCGCCATCAATATGCCAATGCCGGGACGGCCATCGCCACCTTGCGACGGTGCGGTTTTGGCCTCAAAAGCGAAGCCATCGAGGCCGGGCTTGTCAATGTCGAATGGCCAGCTCGCCTCCAGCGCCTCACCAACGGCACACTGGTGGGCCGGGCGCCGGCCAACTCGGAACTCTGGGTCGACGGCGGTCACAATCCTGGCGCGGGTGTGGTTGTTGCGGAAGCGATGGCCGATCTGGAGGATCGTGCTCCGCGACCGCTCTATTTGATCGCGGGAATGCTGGACACCAAGGACCCGGTGGGCTTCTTCAAGCCGTTCACGGGCCTCGCCAGACGCGTCTACACCGTGCCGGTTCCGTCCCCGGCCGGGCGCGACCCGGTTGAACTCGCCGCCATCGCGGGCGAAGTCGGCTTATCGACGGAACCTTCCGACAGCGTCACTGACGCGCTCGACCGTATCGGCCGCGAAATTGCTGAAACCGGCCCGGCCCGAATTCTCATCTGCGGTTCGCTCTATCTGGCCGGAGCGACCCTGGCCGACAATGGCACGCCGCCGCTATAAGGGCGTCGCGGCTGACACCAAGAGTCCTCAATATTGAGGACCTTTGGTGTGACTCGCTTATGCGCCGATGGCGTGAAGGCGAGGCCCCTCCTTGTTCAGCCACGCGCGCGCCTGACCGGTCTGTGGGCAGATCGATTCGACCAGATGCCAAAAACGCGGTCCGTGATTCATCTCATGCAGGTGAGCGACCTCATGCGCCGCGAGGTAATCCAGAATGAACGGCGGCGCCATGATCAGCCGCCAGGAGAAGGACAGGGTGCCGGCGGACGAGCATGATCCCCAGCGGGTTGTCTGGTCGCGTAGCCGGATCGCCTTGACGCGAACCCCAAGGACCATTGCGTGCTTCATGACCGCCTGATCGAGGTCACGTCTTGCCTCGCGCCTGAAAAAGTCGATGACCCGGCGACGGAGATGCTCCGGCCGACCGGCGACAAGCAAGACCGGCGCATCGGCACCGTCCTCGACCGCGACGGTGCCCCGCCGCGCACCGGTTTGTCTGATGGCGTGCGGCACGCCGCGCAGCGGAATGGCTGCTCCGTCGACAATCGGTCGGGCTTCGGGCAAGCGTCCGATCTGTCGGACCAGCCAGCCGGCATTGCGATCGAGAAACGCTCGCGCCTCGGCCAGCGAGCCGCGAACCGGCATGGTCAGAACAGGGGCGCCGGCCGGCGCCCCGACTTTCAATGTGTAGTTCCGCGCCCGCGGATGGCGGCGAAGCGCCACGGCCACGGTGCCGCGGTCGGTGGCGAGGTCGAAATGGCCGGTGCGGCCGCGAGTTGGTTTTTGCTCGAAGTAGGCCATGCGCTGCAGCGTGGTTCGAAAACGAATCAATCGGTTCGAGACATCATGCGCGATTTCGAGGCTCGCCGGAATCCTCTGCTCTTCCTTGTGAGGCTCTTGCATTGCCTGGAATCAAAACGGCGGGGCCGTGGCCCCGCCGTGTGTCGAACCAAAGGATCCAGTCGGTCAGAGATCGATCGTCTTGGCGTCGTCTCCGTTGGACTTTCGTCCTGATTCACGGTCGCGCATGAAGCGATCGAACTCTTCCTGATCGCGGGCGCGCCGGAGGTTGGCCATAAACGTCTCGAACTCGCGCCTTTCCTCTTCGAGCTTGCGGCGCTCTTCCTCAAGCCGCTTCAATTCCTGCGACCGGTACTCGTCGAACGCCGCGTTGCCGGTAGGCGTACCGGAGCGCCGCGATGATCGACCGCATCCGCGGAACTCCCGCGACCAGTCGCTCTTTCGGCTTTCGAAATGTCTGCGGATTTCGGGGATCCGATCACCCCAGATGATGTAGGCCAGTATCGCCAGGCCAACCGGCCAGAAGACGATGAAACCGAGGACCATCAATCCGATGGTAAGTGGCGTCCAGGCCGGACGCAGGGCGTAGGAATTGACCATCATTCTCCCCTGTCTGCTGATGCTAAAGGACGTGGGGATGGTCCAGGATCGATTCAAGCGCCACCGGCGGCAGCTTTACAAAAGTTTACACTTAACGCCTTGTCGGCATTAGGCATTCATCGAAAGCACTTTCGCCTGACCAACCCAATCCTCGCGAGCCGCACGACCGGGAAAGCCGAGCTTTTCCTCGATGCGCTGCACGTCCGCTTCTTTCAGTTTCGCCACGTCCGCGAATGTGCGGATGCCCTCGGCGTTGAGCAGTCTTTCGGTCTTCGGACCAATCCCGCCGATGTCTTGCAGCCGGTCTTTTCGCGCCACTGTCCCCGCCGCCGAAGCCCGGGCAGGCGATGTCGGTTTCGCCCCGTTCGCACGCCGGGCGGCGCCATTACCGCCGCGGCGGTCGAAGGACGTAATGAACTCGGCGATCCGCGGTGCGATCTCGGAGCGAAAACGCGATCCGTTGAAGACACCATAATGGCCGACTTTCGGCTGCATGTAATGGGCCTGTCGCTCCTGCGGGAGCCCGGTCACCAGGTCGTGCGCGGCGCGCGTCTGGCCCACCCCCGAAATATCGTCGTTCTCGCCCTCGACGGTAAACAGGGCCACCGATCGAATGGCTGACGGATCGACCGGTTCTCCCCGGTGGGTCATCGTCCCCTCCGGCAGTGCGTGTTTGATGAAGACCGTTTCGACCGTCTGCAGATAGAATTCGGCGGTCAGGTCCATCACCGCCATATACTCGTCGTAGAAGTCCCTGTGTTTCTCGGCTGAGTCGCCATCGCCTTCGACCAGATGGCGGAAGAACGAACGGTGCGCCTCCACATGCCGATCGAGATTCATGCCAAGAAATCCCGAAATCTGGAGAAATCCCGGATAGACGTCCCGGAGGAAACCCGGATGTGGAAAGGGCACTTTCATGATTACATTGCGCTTGAACCACTCAAGGTCGTGGTTGTGAGCAAGCGTATTGACCGCAGTGGGGTTGATTCGCGTATCGATTGGCCCACCCATGAGCGTCATGGTAGCCGGCAGACCGGCGTCTTCCCGAGTCTCCATCAGGGCAACAGCGGCCAGCACCGGCACGGACGGCTGGCAGACCGCCATAATGTGCGCTCCGGCCCCGAGGAAGTGAAGCATCGAGATCAGATAGTCGATGTAGTCGTCCAGATCGAAGCGCCCGTCCGACAACGGCACCATTCGCGCGTCGACCCAATCGGTGATGTAGACATCATGGTCGGGAAGCATGGTCTCTACCGTGCCACGCAATAGGGTGGCGTAGTGACCGGACATCGGTGCGACGATCAATAGCTTCGGCTGACCAACCGACGCGGATGTCGTGTCTTTGCTGAAATGAAGGAGGTTGCAGAACGGCCGGTTCCAGACGACGCGCCCGTTGACCGGAACGCTCTTCCCGTCGACGATCGTCGACGTGATGTCAAATTCGGGCTTGCCATATCGCCGTGTCGAGCGCTCGAACAACTCCGCGGATGCGGCAACGCTGCGGCCGAACGGCGTGTGAGACAGAGGATTGAGCGGGTTCTTGAAGTAGAGGCGGGTCGCGTCGGCCGCAGCGCGCAGCGGACTCACGACGGCGTGATTGAACTCGTAAATATTGTAATACGGCAAGACTCAGGCCCCCATTGTTGCGCCGCCCATTCCTGGACCCGCCCCCGAAACGGTTTTCTTATTGCACTGCAGCAATGATATGGTGAGGTTAGGTGTCGAAGCAAGGGAAACATCACCTTTTCCCGCCAATCTATGAGGCTGATCGGTGACCGATCGGACGTTTCCCGGGATTTACTCTGCCGGCCATAGCCTGAGGCTTGCGACCATTGTCCGGCTACGCTGGCTCGCCGTTGCCGGACAGTCGGCAACGGTGTTGTTCGTTCGTTTCGGACTCGATTTCTCACTTCCACTGATGCTCTGTTTCGGCCTGATCGGCCTTTCGGCGCTTCTCAACGTCATCCTGCGCGTCCGTTACCCGGCCACCCAGAGGTTCCGCAGCACCGCGGCCTTCTGGCTGCTCGCCTATGACGTCGTGCAGCTGGGCGGATTGCTCTACCTGACCGGCGGCCTCGACAATCCATTCGCCATATTGCTGTTGGTGCCGGTGATCGTCTCCGCTACGACCCTGCCGCCGCGGCCAACCATGCTTCTCGGTGCTTTGGTTGTCGCTATCGCGACATTCCTGGTGATTCTCCATCGTCCGCTGCCCTGGTTCGCCAACGAATCACTCAACGCTCCGCTGATCTACGACATAAGTATCTGGTTTGCCCTTGTCTCCGCCTGCGCCTTTACCGGAATCTACGCGTTCCGGGTTGCCGAAGAAGCCCGCCAGCTCGCCGGTGCCTTGAACGCCACCGAAATGGTGCTGGCGCGGGAACAGCATCTGAGCGCGCTCGACGGGCTGGCCGCAGCGGCAGCTCACGAGCTGGGAACACCGCTTGCCACGATCGTGCTGGTGGCCAAGGAACTGGAACGGGAGATGCCGCCCGACAATCCCCACGCCGAGGACGTTGCACTGCTCAAGAGCCAGGCGCAACGCTGCCGGGATATCCTGGCGCGGCTGACGTCACTCTCCGACGAGGTCGACGATCATCCCTATACCCGCCAGCCCCTCTCCCACCTCGTCGATGAAGTCGTCGAGCCGCATCGTGGTGCCGGCATCGAAATCGCTGTTCGGGCTGTGCCCGAAGCCGGCAAGGAGCCGACCGGGCGCCGCAATCCGGCAGTCATCCAGGGGCTGGCCAACCTCGTGGAAAATGCGGTCGATTATGCGCGGAACCGGGTGGAAGTCGGCACCGAATGGAGCGATTCCGAGGTGACCGTGGTCGTTGCCGATGATGGACCAGGGTTCGCGCCGGGCGTGCTCGACCGGGTCGGCGAGCCCTATGTCACGACCCGCGAATCGCCCAACCAAAAGGGCGCCGATGGCGCCGGCGGACTCGGGCTCGGACTGTTTATCGCCATGACATTGTTGGAACGCACCGGTGCCAGACTGTTGATGGCCAATCGCGAACCAGCCGACAGCGGCGCGGTCGTCCGCGTTACATGGCCGCGTGATCGGTTCGATGCGGATCAAGCTCAATCCGAAACCACTGATCACAGAACGACTTGGCGTGCTGAATTCGAATGATTATAAGTCTTCACAATCGCGCAGTACGACACCATCTCGCAGTCTGGCGAGGACAGAGGGGCCATGCCCGCGGAAACCGAGAGAGCCGAGATGTCGCTTCTGATTGTCGATGACGATAAGCCATTCCTCCAGCGCCTGGCGCGCGCCATGGAGTCTCGCGGCTACGATGTGGACACCGCCGACAGTGTCGCGGAAGGCAGGCGCAAGGCGGAAGCCGCGCCACCGGAATACGCGGTCGTCGACATGCGGCTCGACGATGGCAACGGCCTTGATGTGGTGGAACTCATCCGCAAGCGCCGGCCGGATTCGCGCATCGTCGTCCTGACCGGTTACGGCAACATCGCCACCGCCGTCACCGCGGTAAAGCTCGGGGCGCTGGACTACCTTGCCAAGCCGGCCGATGCCGACGACGTCCACTCGGCCTTGACGCGGAATCCGGCGGAGAAGGCGCCGCCACCGGAAAACCCGATGTCGGCCGATCGCGTCCGCTGGGAGCATATTCAGCGAATCTACGAGCTCTGCGACCGTAATGTCTCGGAAACAGCGCGGCGGCTCAACATGCATCGCCGCACGCTGCAGCGCATCCTGGCCAAGCGCGCACCGCGGTGAAGATGCCGCAGCGATGCGACCAAGAGATCATCAGGATCGGCGCGTGATCGTCCCCAGGGGGGCAGTACGTTATCTTCCAAATGGCGGAGTTGGCGAACCTCCCGTTAACGATTTGCCGCGACCGATAAAGGCTAGTGTCGTAGGTCACCGCCGCGATTCTTGGCTTGATCGCCCAGGATCGCCACGGTGATGCCCGAAGGAACCAGCACGTTGCCTTTCCGACGGTTCCGAGTCACGCTGAAGCCACCGATACGGCTCCGCATGGGAAGACCGACGGAACGGGAGCAGCGCAGATGAAACTGGTGACCGCAGGTCGTCTGGCAACCGTCTTTCTTCTGATGCTTTTTGCGGCATTGCCGGGGCGCTCAGTACAAGCTGAAACGTTCGTCGGCTCCAACGTCGATAGCCGCGTCATAGTGGGTTTCAAGGTGGACCCAGCGGGCGTGCAGCAATTCTTGCCAGAAGGATGGACGCCGGTCCCATTCGCCAGTGGCCCGATGTCCGGAGCCAATCTCCTGCTGGTGCTGATTGACAGAGCAGTTTACCTCGACGCCGAAGGCAAGCCGACCACCCCGCCCAACAGCCGCCACACGGCGCTGGTCGGTCTGGGAAAACAGGAAAGCGGCGACGCGGTGCGCCTGTATGTCTATCGGCTCTATTCCAGCGACGCGGCGCCCAATCCGTACGGCAATTCGGTGACGGCGGAAGTTTCCAGGGCAAACTCGGCAGAGGGTCCGGCCGATCAGGGACGCCTGAAAAAGGAATCCTGGCGCATCATGCCGGAAGGCGGGGGCGAACTGGAGATTACGCTTAGCTACCTGACCGGCCAGCAGGCCTGGGCGCCGGGTGAACTTAACCCCTACTCCAACACTGACCTCGGGTTTTCGCGCATCTACCGCCACGAACAGTTGGTTGATCTGGCCATGAGCGTGCCGGCCGGAAAAAAGCTCGAGGGTGAATTCAGCTTCTCTTGCACCATTCCCGAGCTTTCCGATGTTTTCGACGGATCCGAAGAAGTGACTGCGATACTTGATATTCCAGTCTACGTCCGGGAAATCTACCTGCCCTGAATCGTGGAACCCAAGTCAAGAGACTACCCGCCGAGTCCGGGGTCGACCAGCCCGTGCAAGCGAACGGCGGCGGCCTGGGCAAAGCGAACCAGCATTGCCTTTCGGGTCGCCGCGGCCAGACGATGCTCGGGAGCGTCCCGCAGGAACTCACCACCATAGGCATCGGCGACGATCAGCCCGGCATCCGCCGGGAAGATGTCGAGCGGCACCGATGAATGGGTGGCAAAGAAAAGCCGGTCGCAGGACTGGCGATAATCCAGCCATTTGGAATCGGAGCGAAAATCCGCGATCGACGATTTGATCTCGACAATCCAGAACATGCCGCCGGCCCCGAGGCCGACGACATCGGCGCGACGACCGGTTGCCAGCGACAGCTCCGGAACGACGGCGAAACCGAGCGATCGCAGAAGTCGGCCGACACCTCTCTGGATCGCCGCCGCCTGCTCTGATTGCCGGCCGTCAACGGGTGGCACAATCCGCGGCAAATCATTCAACATGGCATCAAGGTGCCACTCTTGAGCTGAGTCGCAAAGGCTCTTCGCCGGCACTGCAAAAGAGCTGGATCGGCTCAGTACTGCTTGGCGTGCTTGCGCCGGCCGTAGCGCCAGCGGTCATGGAGCCACAACCATTGTTCGGGATTGGCCCGAATCCACTCTTCCACGATGCCGTGAACGACTATATTGGCGCCGACAACGTCAACGCGCCCGTCGGAACCCCTCGGCAGTTCGATCGGCGGCGTCATCCTGAGCCGGAAGCGTCCGTCGGGCAGCCGGATTGCGTAGGCACCGTGAACCGGGCAGTCGTAGCGGTTTGCCAGCCAGCCGACCACCGGATTGCTTCGCGATGGGCGACCGAAGAAAGGCAGAAGCTGTCCTTCCCGGATCCGTTGGTCGACGATCACACCAATATGCCGACCACGGGCCAGGGCCACCGCGACACGCAGCGCGGCGCCGCGCCCCGAGACGACCAATTCGTGGTAATAGTCACCGCGCAACTTGCTGATTTCATCGGCCACATACGGATTTGCCGGCGGCCGATAGAGCGCCGTGAGGGTCACGCCGATCTTTGCGCCGATTGCCGGCACAAGCTCCCAGTTGCCTATATGCGCACCAAAAAAGATACCGGCGCGACCACTGTCACGGACCGCATAAGCGTGTTCAAGCCCTTCGACCATCACCGGCCCCTCAAGCGGGCGATCCGGGTCGAAGGCATCCACCAGATCCTGGAGGAACGGGTATTCCATTGTCTGTCGCGCAAGATTGTCCCAGACCCCGGAAAGAATCGCTGCCCGCTCCGCCTCGCTCTTTTCCGGGTAGGCGGCCGCGAGGTTGGTGGCGCCAATGCTGTTCTCGCGCGACAGGCGTCCGACGCGTCGTGCCACACGACCGGCGATCCTTCCGGCGCGCTCCCGGCCGACAGCCACAGCCCATTTGAAGACAAAGCGCATCAGGCCCGCGACGCGACGCTGCAGGAA
>JAAEOR010000446.1 GCA_024222895.1 Hyphomicrobiales bacterium
GGACAACCAGGGACGACTCTGAATCCAACGCGACCGGTATTTCACCCTGACTAGCCGGCTCTTCGGACAAGTCACAGCCCCGAACCCACCCCGACCCTAGAACCCCAACCCCGCCACGGCCCCGACCCGACGCGCCCCGACACCAGTCGCGACACCACCCCTTGACCAAAGAGGCATCGAGCTACTCGGCCAACCACGCGGATGTGTGCGGGTGTTGTGCCCGGCTTCGAGAGGTTTGCCCTTCGCTGGTGTGTGGTCCTCTTCGAAGGACACGTTGGGAGCAGTGGGGGTTTCTAGGCGCAGGTGGGGTCGAATGTGATGGGTCCTTCGGTTTCGATGGTGAGTGGTGAGTTCCCCCACATGCATGCCGTCGTGCCGCTGTACTCGGCGTCGCCGAGCCCGACATACCACGTTCCGGGTTCGAGCACGGCCTGGTAGGTGCCGTCAGGATTGACGGGGACCCTGATCCAGCGAGGAACGCCGCTGTCAGCCCGGAACATGAGACTGTCGGGCAGTGGGTCGATGTTGGCGGTAGTGCCGGTGACGGTGGCGTGTGGGAGATCGAGGCGGGTGCACTTGATCGTCTCGTTGCTTGGGACCGGCCTCTCATCTGAGAACGCAGGCGAGAGCGTTTCGGTGTCGAGACGCATCGTCGGACACCACAGATCGTCGGCTTCGGCTGTGATCTCGAAAGGACCCTCGGGGACGGTGACCAGTGCTCTTCCGTGTTCGTTGGTCCTACCGCTTGCGGTTTGGCCGTTGGCGGTGACGGTCAACGCGGCTTGCTGCATGGCGATCGTGCAGGTTCGGAGGTCGAGGTAGTCGCATTCGTTCTCGTCGTTGCTCTCCACCCAGATCTCCACGGTCGCAGTCCCGCCAGGCACCTCGATCTCGGTCGGGTCGAGTGGCGCTTGGTAGTCCTCGGGGTCGTCGGCAAAGAGATCGCTCGGCAGCGGACGCGGGTCGAGGTAGGACGCGTTGAGGATCTGGCGGTCACCCAGCGGAGCCGTCAACTCCACGGTGACCTCGAGCGGCTCCCCACTGTCTGACCCGACCAGACAGCTTGGGTCGGGGTTGCCGGTGTATTCGAGGGGGCGGTGGGTTGCCACCCGGATGGTCACCGTGTCGGTGGTCTCGATGACATCGGGGCCGACCAGTTCATCGGCGGTCAACGCGTCGCTGCTGCACGGCGTCGGTATCGCTGAGACCTGCAGCGTCAACTCGCTCGCGTCGAGATCTGGCTGGTGGGCTAAGTGCCAGAGCGCGGGTGACAGACCGTCGGGTCGGACCCACAGGCCATCGCAATTCTCGCCGATCTCGCCCTCTACAACCCAGCCATCGCTGTTTCGGGTGACAGTGAGGAACGACAGTGTCGGCATCTCGCCCGAGACGAACACCACCTCCGAGTCGCTCTCGGACATCCGCCGCCACTCCTTCTCAGCCATTGGCTCTCCGCGTGGCGCGACTCCACCCTCCTCGACCCAGACCTGGACAGCGATGTGGTCCCGCAACGCCTCAGCAGCCGGATCAGAACCGTTCTCGGCCCCCGCCGGTGAGGACAGGAGGCTGTGAGCGAACCACAGGTCATACATCGGCGCACACGACACAACAGGGTCCTCGCTCACCGCGGGAATCAGCGTCGGGGTAGACGTGAATTGATCAGGTTCGGTCACCGGCGGTTGCTCGGTGATCACCTCGTCACCACCAGGATCGACCCACACCACCACAGCAACCACCGCGGCCACCAGAACAGCCGACACGACCGCGACTGCTCCACGCCGCCGCCACCCATGTCCTACGGGCTGGTCATCGATCGACATGACCTCGAACGCCTCCGCGGCGAGCTGATCGCCAACCGTGCGGATTTCGTCTTCGGTGATCGGGTCTGCGCTGTCGATCAGCTTGCGCAGCTGGTCGCGGTAGTCGGGCGTCATGTCAGGTCTACCCCCAAGGAGCGTTGCAGCTTGGCCAACCCACGCCGGCGGTGCGTGTTCACCGTCGAAACACTCGTCCCGGTGAACACGGCAACCTCGTCGAGGGTCCAGTCGAAACCGAAGGTCAACACCACCGCGACCCGCTGGTTCTCCGACAACTCACCCAACGCCCCACCAAGCGCGGGCTCCACCACGGGTTCGGTCCCAGCGGGCGGATCGAACAACGGTCGCTGCTTGCGTGGCCGGGCCCGGCTGCATGCCACCCGATACAGATAGCCCGCAGGGTTCTCCATCGCTGAGACTCGCTCCCAATTCTCAAAACCCCAAGCCAACGCCACAGCTGTGGCCTCCCGACCATCGTGGAACCCGTACCGGCTCACCAAGGCGCGTCGCAGCCTGGGCTCCACCTCCCGCACGAAGCCCTCAAACTCCAACACGCCCTCACCGGGGACCCGCAAAACAACCACCTCACCCAACGAAAGCCCCAACCAGGCCAGTCTTGCGACAAGAAACCCGAAACACAGCGGTCCGAGATCCGACACTCCCCGGTGAGACAGTGGCAGTCACCTGAGCTAGAGGCGAGACATGAGGACGATCCCCACCGAAGACGGCCTCAAGACCGCTCGTGGACAAGCAGCCTTCACGGCGACCCGTTACCGCGACGTCCATGCCCCACAACCAACAGCCGCCAAGAAACGGTGCACCAGCAGGGGTCTCCGCCAAATCGCGTCGAACGTGAGCAACGCGCCGCAACAGGGAGACACTGCCGCGTCATTGTTGCCCTGTGGGTGCCCGAAACCCTGTCGTGGAGCGGAGCTGTGCGGATTCTCGCCATCCTGATGCTCATGTGTCGCATCCTCTACCGGTTCCTCAGCACGATGGCCCGACTCGCGGTGCGCTCGGGCCGCTCCAAGGACCTCGA
>JAAEOR010000447.1 GCA_024222895.1 Hyphomicrobiales bacterium
CGGTCGCAAGCGGCTGTCGATCAAGGATCCGACCCTGGTCGAGGACTTGCGCCAACTGGTTGAGCCGGCGACGCACGGCGACCCGGACACACCGTTGCTGTGGACGGCCAAGAGCCTGCGCAAGCTTGCCGCTGAGCTGTGTGCGGCCGGCCATCGTGTCAGCCACAACACGGTCGGCTCGTTGCTGCGCTCCCTCGGTTACAGTCTGCAGGCCAATCGCAAGACGCGCGAAGGCACCAGCCATGTCGATCGCGATGCGCAGTTCGGCTATATCAACGAGCAAGTGAAGCAGGCGCTTGCCGCCGGCGAACCGGCGATCTCGGTTGACACCAAGAAGAAGGAACTGGTCGGCGACTTCAAGAACAACGGCCGCGAATGGCGTCCAAAAGGCGAGCCTGAGGCGGTCCGGGTCCACGATTTTCTCATCAAAGGGCTCGGCCGCGCCGTACCTTATGGGGTCTACGACATTGGCGACAACGCCGGCTGGGTGAGCGTTGGCATCGACCACGATACCGCCAGCTTCGCGGTCAACGCCATCCGCCGCTGGTGGCACAGCATGGGCCGGGAGCGCTATCCAAAGGTCGCAGGCCTTACCATCACCGCCGATTGCGGCGGCAGCAACGGCTACCGGCTGCGTCTATGGAAGCTCGAGCTGCAAAAGCTCGCTGATGAGCTTGGCCTCGCCATCACCGTCTGCCACCTGCCGCCCGGCACCAGCAAGTGGAACAAGATAGAGCACCGCCTGTTCTCCTTCATCACCCAGAACTGGCGTGGGCGGCCGCTCGTCAGCCATCAGGTCATCGTCCAGTTGATCGCCGCCGTGACCACCAAAGCCGGTCTCAAGGTTGGATGCGACATCGATCCCAACACCTACCCCGCTGGCATCAAAGTCGCCGACGC
>JAAEOR010000448.1 GCA_024222895.1 Hyphomicrobiales bacterium
CGGTCGCAAGCGGCTGTCGATCAAGGATCCGACCCTGGTCGAGGACTTGCGCCAACTGGTTGAGCCGGCGACGCACGGCGACCCGGACACACCGTTGCTGTGGACGGCCAAGAGCCTGCGCAAGCTTGCCGCTGAGCTGTGCGCGGTCGGCCATCGTGTCAGTCACAACACGGTCGGCTCGTTGCTGCGCTCCCTCGGTTACAGTCTGCAGGCCAATCGCAAGACGCGCGAAGGCACCAGCCACGTCGATCGCGATGCGCAGTTCGGCTATATCAACGAGCAAGTGAAGCAGGCGCTTGCCGCCGGCGAACCGGCGATCTCGGTCGATACCAAGAAGAAGGAGCTGGTTGGCGACTTCAAGAACAACGGCCGCGAATGGCGTCCAAAAGGCGAGCCTGAGGCGGTCCGGGTCCACGATTTTCTCATCAAAGGGCTCGGCCGCGCCGTGCCTTATGGGGTCTACGACATTGGCGACAACGCCGGTTGGGTGAGCGTTGGCATCGACCACGATACCGCCAGCTTCGCGGTCAACGCCATCCGCCGCTGGTGGCACAGCATGGGCCGGGAGCGCTATCCAAAGGCAGCAGGCCTTACCATCACCGCCGATTGCGGCGGCAGCAACGGCCACCGCTTGCGTCTATGGAAGCTCGAACTGCAAAAGCTCGCTGATGAGCTTGGCCTCGCCATCACCGTCTGTCACCTGCCGCCCGGCACCAGCA
>JAAEOR010000449.1 GCA_024222895.1 Hyphomicrobiales bacterium
CGGCGTTGTCATCCCAGTTATCCGCGTACTCATCCCATTCCGCCACGTGTCCTCCCTCGTTCGTCGCCCTGGGGCTCGCTATCCCCAGAGTCGCGTTGGAGAACTTCACGTGTCATCTTTGCCCGCTCCCGGCGTTCTGGGACGCTCTCCGACAATTTGATGGATGTGACCGGCCCCCGAGCCGTACGGTGACCCTGTGCTTCTCCGCTTTCCCGATCCCGAGTACGCCGAGGCCTTTCGGGCCTACGTCAACTACTTCGAGGATCTGGCAGGCTCTATCGGAGGGCTGTACGGCATGGCTCCTTCTTTGGCCGCAGGAGTCCACGACGGCGTCGCCGATCATCCCCCGACGTGGCGAGTGCAGCGGCGTCCACTGAACCGGGACCGCGCGCAGGGCCTCGACACCGCCTTCAGAAAGTCTTGGTCCACCCTTCGGCGGCTTGACCGTGAGGTCGAGGATCCCGACTTGTTCGATGAGGAGGCGAACGCTTGGCTTCCCTCCCAGGCGTACTACGCCATCTACCACGCCATTCTCGGCTTCGCGGCTGCGTCGAGGCAGGCCATCCCGCGTGACCATGCGGCCGCACTCAAGCTCGCCGGGAAGGAGGTCGTTCGGGGGTCTCTTCCGACGCCATGGGATGCCTGGTGCGAGGGGTGCCCTCAGACCGGAAGCCACCAGTTCGGCGGGGTGATCCCAAGTGGCGAGGCCGTCCACGTCCTGTCCTCGCCCGATCCGTGGAGTTCGGATGACCGTCTGGCGATGTTCCTGAGGACGACTCGAAGGAAGGAACTCGAACGCCGCTTCGCCGTGGAGCGAAACCGCAAGCCGAAGCCTGGTCGCACCCGACGCAACCTGAGTGCATCTGACAAGGAACGCATCGCTGGCACCATGGCTCCCACGACGCTGTTCGATGTCCTGTGGCGCATGCGCAAGAAGGCGCACTACGAGGACGCCGACACGTTCGTTCTAGGGGCGGCCGGCGAACTCGACGCCCGCCGATTTGGCCAGGCGCTCGTGATAGTCACCGACGCAACCGTCGCCGTGCTGGAGGGGATCACAGCTGCCTACATCGGACCGGACCTACTGGCTGACCTCGCAGAGGCGTACGTGACGAAGATCTCCGCCGATGCCGACAGCGCTGTCGGGCGTCGTGCAACGTCATGGGACGAGCGCCGACGATCAACAACGGGCTCGTAGCCAGTCGGGATCTGTGCCCTCCAAGAGGTTGCCCACGCGCGATTCCTACTGACCCTTGACAGGGGCGCACCCTCGCGATTGCGCAACACCCAACCTGACAGCGCCGGGCACCAGGTAGAGCCGCCGTCAGCCGGCGGGTTCGGGGAGACCGCACGGACGGTCCATGTGGCCGTCATTGGCTCTAGGGCGGGGGCGGCCCGAGTTCGCTGAACTGTGCGAACAGGTTCTGGATCGCGTCCTCGGATGCAACGTCAGCGTCACCTGCGAGCTCCAAGACCTCGAGAGGTGGAGCGACCTCTCGTTCGGTCATGCGGTCAAGGTGCGGAGCTGCTCGCAGGTCTATGTAGCGGCGCCGGAGGAGCCCGGCAACCTGGTCGGCCACTCGGACGGCGACGGACATCTTCGAGTCGACGAAGCTGAATCGTTCTGCGAAGGCCGGTTTGAGCCGGATGTAGTCACCTCGTTGCTCGTCGATGAAGGTGCGAATGAACGGGTGACTCTCCGTCCAGGTGTCGAGCATGGTGATCGGGGACGACTGGGTGGCGATCATCAGGAAGTTGCGGAGCAGCCACTGCCATCGCTCAACGCTTCCTCTGGTGAAACCCTGGTCGATCTCGAAGCGGAGCTCGCCCAGTTCCTCGTCGAAGCGGCCGGCAGCGCTCAAGCCGATTCCGTCGTTCAGGCCGCGGGTCACTGCGTGGTTCAAGGTAGTTGCCTTTAGCGTCATTCCAGCAGGGGTGTTCCTGAGCCATCCGCCGAAGTTGCGGAGCTGATTGGCGAGCTTCGAGTGGCCCTCGGCCGCAGCTTGCGCCTCCCAGCCGGCCGTGCTGGTGACGTAGTGATCCCGTTGGATCTCCCCCCAACGCAGAGTCTCCTCATCAACGTCGCAGAGCACGGCGAAGTATCGGATGTCGTCGGCGGGTGAGACGAGCACCTTGTTGACGAAGTCTCGGCGGGCTTCGTCCGAGAGGTCAGTCGACTTGATTTCAGCCGGACGGCTGGGAAGGGCCCGCCGGGTCAGCTCCTCCCAACGTTCGAGCCTCGCCGTCACCGATGGCAGTGCAGAGGGGCGGATGAGCGCGACTGCGACTATTAGACGTTGGCCGACTGCCACGTGGCCGGTCTCGTCGATGCCGATGATCATTCCTTCGATCATGGGTGTAGCGCGCAGCGATGGCCACTCAGTTCCCGTCCGTCCGAAATCGATCAGGATCCTCGTGCGGCTCAGGCTCAGGCCGGCGCGGGTACTTCAGCTGCTGCAGTGCCAGGTGATCGGGCGGTCACATGCTCGAACTCGCCCAAGGGCGATTGCCGAGGACTGATACCGGATGGGCCGAGTGCCAGCGTGCGGTGATTCCCGTTATGCCCAACGTGAGTGGGTCGGCGTCGACGGATACGGGTCGCGAGGACTGCAGTCAGTGAGCCGCCCGGCGCGAAGCGGGTGGCCGCGCTGCTGCGGCTATTCGACTGATGGTCCGTCCATGAGAGTCGGGCCGGATGAGGACCGCCTATCCGCTGCCTTCGCCCGAGCACGCCGGGCTCGTGTCATCCGGCCAGTGACCAAGCGGCGTGCACCATCAAACGTCAAGGCGACATCCTTGGTCTTGAGAGCCTGCACGACGATGCCGGGTCCAGTCAGCTTCTCCCAGGACGGAGCGCCCCGGAACATCCTCACGACCATCTCCTCGTAGACCAGGTTCCCGCGTCGTCGTGTGTCCAGCCACACAACGGGATCGTTCTCCTCGATGGCCAGCAACACCATGTCGTAGTTGACGCTCACGACCACCATGTTGCGGTCCCG
>JAAEOR010000450.1 GCA_024222895.1 Hyphomicrobiales bacterium
GTAGCCGCGCTTGTCCCGCCGCATCAGGTCGCCGGTGCGAAACCATAAATCGCCTGCGATAAACACGTCACGCAGGACCTTTCTTTCGGTGTCTGCCCGGTCGACATAGCCGTCGAAACGTTGTGCAGGTTTTAGTGGATCGACAATAATCTGTGAAATGACTTCGCCGATCTCGTCCGGTGCGCATTCGATGCACAATCCGTCGCTGCCGCGAACCGGCGCCTCGCCTTCGAAGTCGAAGCGAACATTGGTGACGGGGAAGAGCATGTATGCCCATCGCGGTACCCGTCCGACCGCACCCGGCGTGTCATCCCAGTTGAACAGGATGGCGTTGCCTTCGGTCGCCGCATAGTACTCGCGGATCGTTCCGATTCCGAAGCGCTCCTTGAATCGAAGCCAGATGTCTGGCCGCAAACCGTTGCCGCAGCACAATGCAACGCCATGCATCCGCTCTCTGGGGTGGGGCGGCGCCGTGACAAGGTACCGGCACATCTCGCCGACATACTGGAACCGTGTGCAGCCCTGATCGACGACGTCGTCCCAGAATCGGCTTGCCGAGAAGCGCTCGCTTATGAACACCGATCCGCCAACAACCATGCTGCTGCCGATTCCAAGCACGCCGCCTGACGTGTGATACATCGGCAGGCAATTGTAGTTGCGATCGTCCGCAGTCATCTTCATGACGCTTGCGTAAGCTAGCATGGCCGCCTGGACACGATAATGGCTGACGACTGCCGCCTTCGGCAGGCCGGTCGTACCACTGGTGTAGATGTAAAGGCAGCCATCCTGCAGGGTCAGCATCGGCCGTTCGGATCCTGGCACCGGAGCATCGCTGAGCGCGTCGAGCGCTTCGTCGATGCGCAGGCCCGGCTGGTCGGCCGGGCCGTGAAACCAGACGGTCGGATCTTCCGCGATGGCCGATGCCGCGCTGGCGTAGACGTCGGCGAGTTCGGCCGCAACGATGATGTGCTTCGGTGCAACGATGTTGATGTTGTGCGCCAGGGCAGCACCGACCAAACTGGTGTTCAGCAGGGCCGTCACACCACCCGCCCGCGCAATGCCGAGCCAGACGGCAGCGTATTCAGGCCGATTCGGCATCAGCAGGCACACGGTGTCTCCCTTACCGACACCGTTGGCGAGCGCCCATCGGGCGTAGCGGTTGCCTAGGCTGTTGTAGCCGTTAAAACTCAGGGTTTCCCGATCCGAAATCAGTGCCGGGCGATCGCCGAACCTGGCCGCCAGATCGTCGACCGCATCAGGGAAGCCACGGTTGCGCTTGCGGGCCATCGGGGTAACGACGCGCAACGCCTTGACTACCCCCGAGACAAACAGCCAGTCCTTACGAAGGTTGTCGAGAACGCCCATGGTACTCCCGGACCGCCGAGCGACCCCCGCCACGGCGCGGTCAAACCTAGCATCGAGTAGATGTGGAGCAAGAGATCATGACACGCGAGCCGGGCCACGACCTCTATCTTGACCTGCGTGGACTGGCCTGCCCATTACCGGTGCTGAAGACGCGCAAGGCCCTGCAGGCCCTTGCGGACGGACGACGCGTCCTTGTCGAGGCAACCGATCCGCTTGCGGCGATCGATATCCCCCATTTTGTCGAGCAGGCCGGTCACCGGCTGATCTCCGCTGAAACCACGGGGACGGTGTTTCGCTGCATCGTTGAAAAGGTGTAACGACGGGCGCTGACCTACTGGACAACGACACCCGTGGCAGCTGCCGCGCCGGCAGGATATGGCGGCCGCGGGCGCGGCAGAGGGATATTCACTGCCGGGCGGCCAGCCTGGCCTTTCCTCGGAATCGGATCCGCATTGCCGGTGAACACCCGCACGGGCTGCATCAGCGTGAATTTCGGCCCGAGGGCTGACCGACCCTTGTTCTTCTTGGCAACCCGCTTGGTTTCACAGATCTCGTTGCGCAGATTGACCGGCGCCCCGGCCGCAGGACGGGTCTGGAAAGACGCAAGCTTCTGCCCCAACACGCCGGACAGGATCCCGCGGAACCCACGATCGAGGAGACTCGCCGCAGTTTCTGCACGTGCCGCGGACGATGTCTCGCCGAGGACGACGACGATCAGCGTCCGACCACGCTTGGTCACGCTGGCGACAACATTGAATCCCGACGCGCAGATAAAGCCGGTCTTCATGCCGTTGGTACCGCGATAGCGCTCAAGCAGCGTGTTGTGCGAGCGCAGGACCTTGCGACCAACCCGGATCGCCGAAATCCGGAAATACTCACGGTACTGCGGGAAATCCATCCACGTGGCTCTCGCCAGGACCGCGAGGTCGCGGGCGGTCGTTACCTGACCGGCGGCCGGCAAGCCGTTCGGATTGACGAAACGCGTGGCATTCATGCCGAGACGCCTTGCTTCCTGATTCATCATCTCGACGAAGCGGGCCTCGCTTCCGCCAACGGTTTCGGCGATCGCCACCGCGATGTCGTTTGCCGAACGGACAATCAACATCTTCAGTGCATTGTCGACAGTGATCACAGTCCCGACCTTGTAGCCCATTTTCGATGGCGGCTCGGAAAGCGCGTTGGCACTGACGACGACCGGTGAAGTCAGCCGCAGTTGCCCGGCCTTCAAAGCCTTGAAGGTCAGATAGGCCGTCATCATTTTTGTGATCGACGCCGGCGGCCAGAGCTTGTTGGCATCGTGATGATTGAGGACGACACCGCGGCCGACATCAATGACGATATACGCCGGATCGGTCGCCGCGCGAACCGGCCCGGTGAACAGGACAAAAAGAGCGACAAGAAGAAGCGTCAGTCTCAAGGTTCAGCCCCAGCGAAAGATCGGTCGCGACGCCCCCGACCGCTTGATCCCTTGTACCGACTACAGCGCCTTTTGGCAAAACCACGGCTCGCTGCGGTTGCCGATTCTGCGGGCAACTGACCAAAGAAAAGGTCGGGAAGGTCGATTTGCCGCTTGTCCAGCGGCCGGGAATCGCACCGAATCTTGGCTTCGCGCTTGCAAATGCACACCATGTCGAAAATGGTGCCGATCCATGTCGATGACCGCCGTCCCGCCATCTCCAGCCCCAACATTGGTGCAACCCCTGGCTCGAAGCCAGCAATTGGAGCGTGTCGAAGGGGCCGCGGCAATCGTTGTCGATCACACCGGGAGACGCACCCGGCTCAGTCGGCTGCGACAGTCCGGGGCAGCGAAGATTCGCCTGCCGCGCGCTGCAGACCGCGGCCCGCTTGAGGCCATTCTGCTCAATACCGCCGGCGGCGTGACCGGCGGCGACCAACTCCGCTATGAGGCGACTGTCGGTCAAAACGCCCATCTTATGATCACCTCGCAAGCGGCCGAACGGGCCTATCGGTCCGCCGACGGCTTCGCCGGGATCGAGACACAACTCGATGTCGACGCTGGCGGCCATCTCGACTGGGTGCCGCAAGAGACCATTCTCTTTGAGAGAAGCCGACTGCGGCGTCGCTTTGCAGCAGACGTCGCCGCGACAGCCACACTGCTCGCCGTCGAATCCGTCGTGCTCGGCCGTGCCGCCATGGGTGAAGTTCTGCATGACATCCACTTCCGGGACGACTGGCGCATTCGGCGTGGCGGCCGGTTGGTGTTTGCCGACGGCACGCGGCTGGTCGGCGATAGCGATGCAATGATGGCCGGCGGCGCGACCGGTGGCGCTGCCGTCGCCTTCGCGACTATCCTGCTGGTCGCACCGGGCGCTGCGACGAAACTCGCCGCGGCCCGCACGGCGCTTTCGGAAACGGAATCGGAATGGGGCGCAAGCGCCTGGAACGGTTTGCTGGTGGCTCGTATTCTGGCATTCAGTGGGCAGCAGCTTCGTGCCGCACTGGTGGCGGCAATCGAGTCCCTTCGCGGTACCCCGATGCCGCGCATGTGGAATTGCTAGAGCTAGAGAGAACCAACTATGAACCTGACGCCCCGCGAGAAAGACAAATTGCTGGTTGCCACCGCCGCCATGGTTGCCCGGCGCCGGCTGGAACGTGGCGTCAAGCTGAACCACCCGGAAGCAATCGCCCTCATCACTGATTTCGTCGTCGAAGGCGCCCGTGACGGACGATCGGTCGCCGACTTGATGGAGGCCGGCGCAACGGTTGTCGCTCGCAGCCAGGTCATGGACGGTATCGCCGAGATGATCGACGAGGTTCAGGTCGAAGCCACTTTCCCGGACGGAACCAAGCTGGTCACCGTTCATCATCCCATCCGCTGAAATCCGGCGCACGTGCCGACAGCCAATTCCAAGAAGGAACACCGACCGATGCACACCACGCTTGCCTTCGCCGCTGTTTTCGCCGCCTCATCATTGGTCCCGGGCCTTGCCCTCGCCCACACGTCGCTGGCAGACCATGGCCATCCCCACGGAGCCGCACACGCTTATCTGAGTGTCGAGGCTCTGGCTTTTCTTGCCATGCTCGCGTTGGTCGCTGGAGCGATCAGCTATGCGGTCGGGTCCCGACGCGGAGGTCGGCGGTGATCCCCGGCGAGATTCTTACGGCCGAGGGCGACATCGAACTGAACGCCGGCTGCGAAACGGTGACATTGGACGTTGCCAACACCGGTGACCGACCGATCCAGGTTGGATCGCACTACCACTTTTATGAGACCAACCCCGCTCTCGCTTTCGAACGGGAGCGGACGCGTGGCTTTCGCCTCGACATCCCCGCCGGGACGGCCGTCCGCTTCGAGCCCGGCCAGAGCCGGACCGTCACGCTGGTGGCCTATCGCGGTGAGCGGCTCGTATTCGGTTTCAACCAGAAAGTGATGGGGCGACTCGACTGATGTCGGACTGGCAGTCGCCTCGCCGACAGTCGCCGACTGGAAGCGATGGGGTTCGACGACCCTGCTTCCGACGCCATTCCCGAGTCCTTCACGTCCGGCGTCTGGCGCCGCGGACCGCCTGACTAACCAGCACTTCGAACCAAGGAATCTCAATGCCCCACAGAATTTCCCGAACCGCCTATGCGGAGATGTTCGGACCGACGGTTGGAGACAAGGTACGGCTCGCTGACACCGAGCTGTTGATCGAGGTGGAGAAGGATTTCACGACCTATGGCGAGGAGATCAAGTTCGGTGGCGGTAAGGTCATCCGCGACGGCATGGGTCAGAGCCAGACCGCCCACGCCGAGGGCGCCGTGGACACGGTGATCACCAACGCCCTGATCCTTGACCACTGGGGCGTCGTCAAGGCGGATATCGGCATCAGGGACGGCAAGATCGCCGGCATCGGCAAGGCCGGCAACCAGGACGTCCAACCCGACGTCGATATCATTGTCGGGCCCGGAACCGAAGCCATCGCCGGCGAGGGCAAGATCGTCACTGCCGGCGGCCTTGACGTCCATATCCACTTCATCTGCCCACAGCAGATTGACGAAGCGTTGATGTCGGGCGTCACCACCATGCTCGGCGGCGGCACCGGCCCCGCAACCGGTACCAATGCCACGACCTGCACACCCGGCCCCTTCCATCTCGCCCGAATGATCCAGGCGGCGGAAGGCTTCCCGATGAATCTGGCCTTCGCCGGCAAGGGCAATGGCTCGCTGCCCAATGCGCTTGAGGAACAGGTCAAGGCTGGCGCGGCTGCCCTGAAGCTGCACGAGGACTGGGGTACGACACCCGGCGCCATCGATTGCTGCCTGTCGGTGGCCGACGATTTTGACGTTCAGGTGATGATCCACACCGACACGCTGAACGAATCCGGTTTTGTCGAAAACACGATCGCCGCACTTAAGGAGCGCACCATCCACGCCTTCCACACCGAAGGCGCCGGCGGCGGCCACGCTCCGGACATTATCAAGGTCTGCGGCCTGCCCAATGTGTTGCCGTCATCGACCAACCCTTCGCTCCCCTACACGGTCAACACCATTGATGAGCATCTCGACATGCTGATGGTGTGTCATCACCTCGATCCGTCCATCCCGGAGGACGTCGCTTTTGCCGAGAGCCGCATCCGCAAGGAGACGATGGCGGCGGAGGATATTCTCCATGACCTGGGCGCCTTTTCGATCGTGGCCTCCGACAGTCAGGCGATGGGCCGTGTCGGTGAGGTGGTGATCCGGACCTGGCAGACCGCCCACGGCATGAAGGTTCAGCGTGGCAGCCTACCCGAAGACACCGCCGGCAATGACAACTTCCGCGCCAAGCGCTATCTCGCCAAATACACGATCAACCCGGCGATCGCTCACGGCATCGACGAATGGGTCGGTTCGGTCGAGATCGGCAAGCTTGCCGATCTGGTCCTGTGGTCGCCTGCGTTCTTCGGCGTCAAGCCGGACATAGTCATCAAGATGGGCACGATCGCTGCGGCAGCCATGGGCGACCCCAATGCCTCGATCCCCACCCCGCAGCCCGTGCACTACCGGCCGATGTTCGGGGGTTTCGGCCAGTCGATGACCCATTCGGCCGTGACCTTCGCCAGCCAGGCTTCAATCGCCGAAGGCCTTGCCGACCGGCTGGGGCTGAACCGCAAGGTTCTTCCGGTGCGTCACACCCGGGAAATCTCGAAGGAGTCGATGATCCACAACGCGACGATGCCGAAGATCGACGTCGATCCGGAGACCTATGAGGTCCGCGCCGACGGCGAACTGATCACCTGCGCCCCGGCCAAGGTTCTGCCGATGGCGCAACGATACTTCCTCTTCTGATGACGTCCGGCAGGATCGCCTTTTGGGGTCTCCTGGTTGTCACCGTGGCGGTCTATGTTGCCATGGTCGCCTGGTCACTGCCGTTCATTGCGGCCGATGCAGGCGGCCTGATCCCCTTCGACATGCAGCCGACCGGCTACGGGTTCGACGCGGCGCTGGCCTTCGTCGGTGGGCTGTCTCCCGAGGGCGTTGCGTTCTATCTCGACGTCCAGCATAGCCTGGACCTGATCTACCCGGCGCTGCTCGCGGCCACGCTCTTTTTCGCCATTGCCGAGCTGGCCCGAAACCGGACTGGCCGCTGGCGATGGTTGCTGGCGGCTGCAGCGATCCCCGGCGCGATCTTCGATTGGCTGGAGAACTCGGCGGTTGCGACGATGTTGGCTGCCGGTCCCGACGGCCTCACGCCGGAGATGGTCGAAACGGCTAGCCGGTGGACGATCCTGAAGAGCGGCTTCACCACGCTCGCCATGGCGATCGTGGTCGTTTTGATCGCCGGGCACGCGGTACGATGGATTCGTGGAAGGAAAGCCCGCTCATGATCCGCGCCGCCAATGTCCTGCCAGCCAAGGCGTGGGTCGGGCCTGCGGCCGATACGGTGGTTCTCGACCACGACAACCGCCATCGCCGGCGCATTACGATAACCGCCGAGGGCGGGCTGACATTTCTGCTCGACCTGGCCGAGGCGACATCGCTCCGCGATGGTGACGGCCTGGCGCTGGAGGATGGCCGCGTGATTGCCGTCAGGGCGGCGGCGGAGCCGCTTACGGCAGTCACGGCCAAGAATACCGCCCACCTTGTTCGGCTGGCCTGGCATCTCGGCAACCGCCATCTGCCGACCCAGCTTGCCGGCGACCGGCTGCTGATCCGCCGCGACCATGTGATCGAAGCGATGCTGACCGGGCTCGGCGCGACGGTAACCCATGTCGAGGCACCGTTCGAGCCGGAGGGCGGTGCCTATGGTGGCGGCCACGGGCGTGGGCACCATCACCCGGCGCGTGGTGCGCGCTCCGACAATGGATGATAGATGATGGATAACAGCATCATCCAACGGGACACGCGCTGAGATCGCAATTCGAGCATAGTCCCGCTGTCACCCTTGATCATCCCGACCCCAATGGACGGATGGGTACGATGAAAGGGACGCAAACCTACGCTGTCGCATCAATCATCTTCGCCGCCGCAAGTCGCCTAAGGACACGGAAGAGGCAACCATGACACCCCCTGCAAACGATGACGCCCTCCCATCCGCGGCCCTGACACGCCTCATGACGTGGCTGTCGCCGGCCTTTCCGGTCGGCGCCTATACCTATAGCCATGGGCTTGAGTGGGCGATCGAGGACGACACGGTCACCACCGCCGCCGGACTCGAGGCCTGGCTCATTGAGGTTCTGCGCCATGGTGGCGGCCGCAATGACGCGATCCTGCTGGCCAACGCCTATCGTGCCGCCGCCGCCGGCGACCATGAAGCCCTCCGTGACATCGCCGCCCTCGCGGCGGCGTTCCAGCCTTCGAAAGAACGCCACCTTGAAACCACGGCCCAGGGCCGGGCCTTCCTGCAGGCGGTGCTCGGCGCCTGGTCCAATGATCGGCTGGCGGCCCTCGCGACGGCCCTCGAACCGGAGCCGGTTATTGCCTATCCGGTTGCCCTTGCAGTCGCGGCAGCGGCCCATGATGTACCGCTCGAGGCAACTCTTGTTGCCGCACTCAACGCGTTTGTCGCAAACATCGTTTCCGCCGGGGTCCGGGCCATCCCGATCGGCCAGAGCGACGGACAGCGCATCATCGCCAGCCTAGCGCCGGTCTGTCAGAAGCTTGCCGGCGAGGCCGAATGTGCCGATCTGGATGAGCTTGGCGGAGCGGCGTTGCGCGCCGACATCGCCAGCATGAAACACGAAACCCAATACACGAGGCTTTTTCGCTCATGACGTCACCTCACGGACCGCTCAGGATCGGTATCGGCGGGCCGGTCGGCTCCGGCAAGACCGCGTTGATGGATGCCCTGTGCAAGCAGCTGTCCGACCAGCACGACATCGCCGCCATCACCAATGACATCTACACGCGCGAGGATGCCGAGTTCCTGATTCGCTCAGGCGCCCTTCCGGAGGAGCGGATCCGTGGCGTCGAGACCGGCGGGTGCCCGCATACCGCCATTCGCGAGGACGCGTCGATCAACCTTGCCGCGATCGCGGAGCTTCGCAGCGCTTATCCCGGCCTTGACGTGATCCTGATCGAGTCCGGCGGTGACAATCTTGCGGCAACTTTCTCGCCGGAACTCGCTGACCTGACGATCTACGTCATCGACGTCTCCGCCGGAGACAAGATCCCGCGCAAAGGTGGCCCGGGAATCGTGCGCTCCGACCTCCTGGTGATCAACAAGATCGACCTGGCGCCAATGGTCGGCGCGTCACTCGAGATCATGGATCGCGACGCCCGGAAGATGCGCGGGGAGCGACCATTCGTCTTCGCCAACATGAAGGACGGTGCGGGATTAACTGAAATCGTCGCCTTTCTGGAGGCCCGCGGCGGACTGCGCCGCGCCGCCTAGCTTAGTGGTCCGATTCCGGCACTTGCTACCCGCCTGCGGCACCCGCGCGAGCAAATGCCGGAATCACAAGCACCACCAGCAACTCTCTGATCCTAGTGGAGCTTTTAGATTTTGCTTTTGAGCGCGAGGCTGGCCACAAGTAGGACTCAAATGTCAATTTCCCTCCACCAGCAACCGAAACGCGAGGGCCCGGACGATCACCAGCGACCGGCCCTCGCTTTCCAACCGCCGGAGGGGTATTGTCCGGCCAAATCGTTGGAGTCTGCATGCCGGTCGTCAACCGCTTGGCCGATTTCCAGGATGATATCGTCACCTGGCGCCAGGAATTTCATCGCTATCCCGAACTCCTCTATGATGTCGAGCGCACCGCCGCATCGGTTGCGGAGAAACTCTCTGCGTTCGGCCTGGACGAGATCACCACCGGAATCGGCCGTACGGGCGTCGTCGGAGTGATTCGAGGAAAGAGCAACACCAGCGGGCGGGTGATCGGCCTTCGCGCCGATATGGACGCGCTTCCCATCCGCGAGGCCACGGGCAAACCCTATGCGTCGACCATTGACGGCATGATGCACGCCTGTGGCCATGACGGGCACACCGCCATGCTGCTTGGCGCGGCGCGTTACATGGCCGAAACCCGTAACTTCGACGGGACCGCCGTTGTGATCTTTCAGCCCGCGGAAGAAGGCGGCGCCGGCGGCAAGGCGATGGTCGAAGACGGTCTTATGGAGCGATGGGAAATCGACGAAGTCTATGGCATGCACAACATGCCGGGCAGCGATATCGGCACGTTCGGCATTCGGCCGGGGCCGATCATGGCAGCAACCGACGACTTCACCCTCGACATCACTGGGGTCGGCGGCCACGCGGCGCGGCCACATGGCTCGGTCGACCCGATCGTCGCCGGCAGCGCAATTGTCCAGGCCTTGCAGTCGATCGCTTCGCGTTCGGTCAATCCACTCGACTCAGTCGTTGTTTCAGTCACCATGTTCAACGCTGGTGATGCCTACAACGTCATTCCCGAAACAGCCCGGCTCTGTGGCACGATACGAACGCTCAAGCCCGAGGTTCGGGTTCAGGCCGAGTCCCGATTTCGTACGATCGTCGATTCGATTGCGACCGCTCATGGCGCGGCCACCAGCCTCGACTACAAGCCGAATTACCCGGTCACCCGAAACAATGCTGAAGCGGCAGCATTTGCCGCGGCGGTGGCCACTGACGTGGTGGGCGCCGAACGGGTCGATACGTCGGTCCAGCCGATGATGGGTGGCGAGGACTTTTCCTACATGCTCGAGGAACGACCCGGCGCCTTCATCTTCCTCGGCAACGGTGACAGTGCCGGCCTTCACAATCCCGAATACGACTTCAACGATGATGCCATACCGATCGGCTGTTCCTATTGGATAAGGCTGGTCGAAACGGCGATACCAACCGACACACCTGCGACGTAAAGGAGTCGTTATGCGACTTTGTCATCGTGTATAGGCGGCCCTGCAGCTGATCCGAGATAGAATGTATCGATGAAAATCTCCAAATACATCCCGGCATTTCTCAAGCCCGACAGCGAAGGCCCGTGGGATGTCATCGGCCGCCTCATCCGCGAGGGATGGCGAAAATACTGGCCCGGCTATGCCGTTGCCATCTTTTTCATGATCATAGTCGCCGCCACGGCGGGCCTGACCGTGTTGATCATCCGCGATGTCGTCGACGAAATATTCATCGACAAGAACTTGTCGGAGCTGACCTTTCTTGTCATGGCGGTCGTCGTGATTTCAGTCGTGCGCGGCGTTTCGCTCTATGTTGTGGCGGTCGCTCTGGAGCGCACGGGCAATCGTGTCATTGCCGACATGCAGACGCGACTCTATGAGCACGTGCTCAAGCTTGGCATCACCTACTTCGACAAGACCCACTCCAGCCTCTTGATCACCGGAATATCCAACCGCTCCGGCGCGGCCAAATCGGTTATCAGCACGGTCCTGACCAACTATGTCAAAAACCTGCTCACGGTGATTGTCCTGCTCGGGGTTATGATCGCCACACACCCGTGGCTCACTTTCATCGTAGTGGTCATCGGACCGGCAGCCCTCATTGGCGTCAGAATCCTGGTCAAGCGTATTCGCTCATTTGCGCGGGCTGAGTTCGCCGGCATGGCGCAAATCATCGCCAGGATGCAGGAAACCGCACTCGGAATTCGTGTGGTCAAGGCATTCAACCTCGAACCAGCCATGACATCGAAGATGGGGGAGGCGATCGAAGGGGTTCGCAGGCGCCGCAACAAGATCGCTACGATCAAGGCCCAGACATCGCCGCTTATGGAGACGCTCGGCGGCTTTGCCATCGCCGGGGTGATCTTATGGGCTGGTTACGCGGCGATTTATCATGGTGAGAAGCCCGGCGACTTCATGGCGTTCATCACTGCCATCATGCTTGCCTACGAGCCCGCCAAGAAGCTCGCCAATACGCGCGTTGCCCTGGAACGCAACGTTATCGGTGTCCGTTTCGTCTACGAGATCATCGACACGCCGGTGAAGATCAACCCGAACCTCGATGGTCCCGAGCTGGAGATCACGGAAGGCCACATCCGGTTCGAGAATGTCGACTTCGGCTACCGCAGCAAGAAGCCGGTGCTCAAGCAGTTCGATTTTGAAGCCGAGCCAGGGAAATTGACAGCCCTGGTGGGCCCGTCCGGGTCGGGCAAGAGTACGATCATGAACCTGATCGAGCGGTTCTACGACGTCTCCGGTGGCCAGGTTATCATCGACGGCCAGGATATATCGAAGGTCAGGATCGCTTCGCTGCGCGATCAGATTGCCATGGTTGGACAGCATACCTCGATCTTCCAGGACACCATCCGTGAGAACATCCGCTACGGACGACCAAGCGCCACCGACGAAGAAGTCGAGGAGGCGGCCCGCAATGCCATGGCCTACGATTTCATTACGGACACGTCCGACGGCTTCGACACCATGCTGGAAGAGGGCTCCAGCTCGCTGTCAGGCGGTCAGTTGCAGCGCATCGCCATTGCACGGGCGATGATTCGTGACGCGCCGATTGTCCTGCTCGACGAGGCAACGTCGTCTCTCGATTCAGAATCCGAATACCAGGTAAGGGTCGCCTTTGAACGCTTGATGAGCGGGCGCACGACGATCGTGATTGCCCACCGCCTCTCAACCGTACTCGGCGCCGATACGATTTGCGTCCTGGTGGAGGGCGAGGTCGTCGAAAATGGCACGCATGATGAGCTCCTGGCCGCCGACAAGACCTACGCCCGGCTCTATCACCTGCAGTTCGAGCAGCCCGCCTCCCAGGCGGTTGAAGACGAGGAACCGGCCGTCGCCAGCGTGGGATAGCGGGTATTCCGGTCGAGCGAGGATCGGGCGATGCCGGACAACCCGCCCTGCCTGGAAATCGCTGCAAGTGATCCTGATGGCCTGACATTGGCTCGAGCGGGGGCTGCGGGAGCATAGCAATTGACGGAGTCGGACCACTGGACCGACGCGTAAGGAGCAGCCGCAGATGCAGAAACTACAGGTGCAGGGCCTGCACCACGTCACATTGGTCGGCGCCGACCGCCAGACCTCCATCGATTTCTGGGAAGGTGTGCTGGGCATGCCGTTCGTTTTCGAGCAGCCCAATCTCGACGTGCCGGAGGAGAGCCATCTCTATTTCGACCCTGGCGATGGACGGCTGATCACCGTATTCACGCGGGAAGATCGCAAACCCGATCCGAGCCGCACGTCAACCGATATCGGCGCTGTGCACCACGTCGCCTTCTGGCTGTCGCGGGCAACATTCTCGCAAGCCGTTCGCCGCCTTGATGAAAGGGGTATTGCCCACAGCGGAGTCAAGGATCGCGGCTTCATGGATTCGATCTATTTCAAGGATCCGCTTGGTCTGCTGATCGAGCTGGCAGCCTATCGCTTCTTCCCGCCCGAAGGCGTGTCGCACGGCGAAGTGCTTCTGGAGGCGCACAAGATCCGCGTTGCCCGCGGCGACCCTCACATTGCGGAGGTTCACCTGGCCGACGCCATTGAGGACATCATTCGCCGCCAGCGCGAGAGCCTCTCGGACGATCGCATGCCCAGAAACCCGTACTAGAATAGCCCCTACTGGCCCTGGTCCGGCCTGCATTTCTCAGGACCACGGACCACCCCGGCGGCCAGGCCGCTCCTGGCCGACCAGCGCCGTCCCTTCGCGTGAATCGCGACCACCGCCATAGGCGACCAGCGCAGTGATGCGGTCTTCGATCGGCGGATGGGTCGCAAACAGTCCGGCCAGGCCCGACGCCTTGGGCAGGTCGAAAAACATCGGCCGAAGCTGCGAGGGCGCCTCGATTTCCGAATGACCGGCGATCTTGCGCAGTGCGCTGATCATCGCGTCCGGGTTCTTGGTCAGTTCCACCGCACCGGCGTCGGCGAGATACTCGCGTCGCCGCGAGACCGCAAAACGAAGCGCAATGGCCAGAAAGCGGGCGAGGATAAACAGCGCAATGGCCACCAGAATGAGAATAGCGGCACCGCCGCCGCTTTTTCCGCCCGACCGTCGGCCGCCCGACGACATGCGGATCATAGCGCGCGGGCTTCGGATCATGAGATCGCCGACCAGCGAGATAATGCCGACGAAAACCGCTGCGATGATGATCAGCTGGACGTCACGGTTGCGGATATGGGTGAGTTCGTGGGCGAGTACGGCCTCGAGCTCGGCGTCATCCAGCGCCTCGACCAGACCCCGCGTGACCGTAATCGCATAGTGCTTCTCACGAACACCACTGGCGAAGGCGTTGCGAGCATCCGTGTCGATGATGCGAAGCGCCGGCATGGTGATCCCGCGGCTGATGCAGAGATTCTCCAGGAGGTTCCAGACCCTGGGGTCGCTGCGCCGATCAAGGTCATGTGAGCCCGTCGCGGCTGAGACGATTCCCTGATTGGCGAAGAACGCGATCCCCCACCAGACCAACGAGAGGGCGATGGCGATCGGCACCAGCGTCGGAAGCCACTCCACGGCGATCGAGAGCCCCTCGTCAATCCGCGCATCCTCAAAGCTGGCGAAGAGCAGCGCGAACGCGAAGCAGATGAGCAAGAGCAGGAGAGGAAAACCGGCGAGGAGGAGAATGGAGCGAAGACGGTTGTTCCAGATGTGGGTCGCCAGACCATAACTGCCCATCAGCGATATCCGCGCGCTAGAACTTCACCTGCGGCGGCGCGGCGACCGCGGCCGCCTCCGATTCTTCAAGTTCGAAGAACTCTCGGGGCGTGAAGCCGAACTGACCGGCGATCAGCACCGCCGGGAACTGTTCGATCGCGGTGTTGTATTCCTGGACCGCGTTGTTGAAGAAGCGACGGGATGCGGCGATCTTGTTTTCCAGATCCGACAACTCCGCTTGCAAATGCAGGAAATTCTCATTGGCCTTGAGGTCGGGATAGGCTTCAGCAAGGGCGAAGAGCTGACGGAGCGCCCCGGTCAGCATATTCTCCGCCTTGGCCTGGGCGTCGGGACCGGCGGCCGATACGGCGGCGTTGCGGGCAGCAGTTACCGCCTCCAGAGTTTCGCGCTCATGACCGGCATATCCTTTCACTGTCTCGACGAGATTCGGGACGAGATCGTGGCGCTGTTTGAGTTGGACAGAGATATCCGACCATGCCTGGGAGACGGTCTGGCGCAGGCTGACCAGCCGGTTGTAAAGAATGACCAAGTAGATGGCGACCAGGACGATGACGCCGAGGACAATCAGAAATTCCATTGTTGCAGCCTCCGCTGATGGGTTCGCAAGTCTAGAGCGTTTTCAGTAAAAGTGTGCGCACTTTTCCGCCCGGAAGGAGCGAAGAATGATTCCGACAATCAGCGATCCAATTTCAAGAATGAATGGATTACACGCTTGAACCGGCGAGAGGCCGGCCACTCCGGCGCGTTCGGGTCACCTCGGCCGGTCGAGTTCACCGAAACCTCGGCGAGGATTCGAGCCAGTGCCCGGGCGTCATCCTTCCGACAGCGTCGGCCCGAATATGTCGAGGATCATAGGCCGATAACGCGGCCACATCCTTCCTGGCGCATCACCCTTTCCTGGTCAGGACAGCACAATACCAAGGGTATAGGCGCCGGACGATCGGAGGGAGCCTTTTCGCGGTGGAGAAGTCCGGTGTTTCGAGGCAACCGATTAATGGAAGTTCCGCCCCCTGGGCATGACCGCGCCGGCGGTCTCGGCATAATCGTCGGCTAGCCCCGGCTCTTCCTTGGCTAATCGTACCAGCCGAGAACGAGGGCCGATCTTTTCCCGCATATCGGTCTGGGGGCGACGGACCTCGTCACCCCGGGCAAGCGCTTCCAGATCACCGGCGTCAGCCGACAGGGTGGCGAGCATCGGGGTCAGATCCTCCAGCCGCTCCGACACTACATGGATAACACCGCTCTCGCTCTGCACCCGCCCGGTGACAGCGATGAGTCGGGCACCAAGTACAACCGGACGAAAGCGCTCGAACGTCTTTGGCCAGACGATGATATTGGCGATATCGGTCTCATCCTCGATGGTCATGAAGATGACACCGCTGGCCGTGCCCGGCCGCTGGCGAACCAGCACCAGCCCACTGACCGTGACGCGTCGGCCTGGCGGCTGGCTGGGCCACTTGCTCTTTGCTGGCTTCGACCGGGCGCCTCTTGATGCCTTCCGGTCGGGCCCGCGGCCCTCCGCGACTCTTGATCCTTCCCGGTCGGGCCCGCGGCCCTCCGCGACTCTTGATCCTTCCCGGTCGGGCCCGCGGCCCTCCGCGCCTCTTGATCCTTCCCGGCCGGGCCTGCGGCCCTCCGCGCCTCTTGGTGCCTTTCGAGCAGCCTCATCCTTGAGCGCCCTGTCGATCAGCATTGCATTGGTGATGATTTTGCGGGCAGCGAGCTGATGCCGGAGGAAGGACAGCGGATGCGCCTTCAGGGACAGATTGAGGTATCGATAGTCGTTGACGACATGCTCACCGATCGGCATCGGTGGCAGATCGACATCTGGCTCCTTGCGGATGTCACCGAGGGCGGCGGAATCGAATAAAGGCAGGCGGCCGCCAGGTTTGCTGGTCGCCGGACCGCCGAGATCACGAGCAGCCCACAACGCATCGCGACGGTCGAGGCCAAGCGAGCGAAACGCATCGGCATCGGCAAGCCGTTCGATCGCCACACGCGACAGGCCGGCACGCAACCACAGATCCCGAACCGAATCGTACCCTCCGCCCCGCGCCTCCATCAATGCTTCGGCATCTTCCTGGTTCATTCCCTTGATCTGTCGCATCCCCAGTCGGACAGCATGGGTGGAAAGGATATCCGCCTTCTGATCAGCATTGGCGGGATGGAGATGGGGAATCCCCTCTCCCTTGGGGAGAGGGCTTTGCGCCTTGGCGAGCGGAGGGAGCCCAGGCGCAAGGGATGAGGGGTCGTGGCCTTCAGGAATGGACTGCATCCCCTCACCCTTGGGAGAGGGAGTCGCTTCATCTTCAAGCGCCGAATCCCAGTCGGAAGCATTGATGTCGGGCGGGTGAACCGCAACGCCGTGACGATTGGCGTCGCGAACGATCTGGGCCGGTGCATAGAAGCCCATTGGCTGGGCGTTGAGCAGTGCCGCACAGAAGACATCCGGATAGTGGCATTTCAACCAGGATGAGGCATAAACCAGAAGCGCGAAACTCGCTGCATGGCTCTCGGGGAAGCCGTATTCACCGAAGCCTTCGATCTGGCGAAAGCAGCGCTCGGCGAAGTCACGTTCATAGCCGCGGGCGGTCATCCCCTCCACCATCTTGGCCTGGAACGTACCAATGGTGCCGACCCGCCGGAAGGTGGCCATGGCGCGGCGCAGCTTGTCCGCCTCGCCAGGAGTGAAGCCGGCAGCGACGATGGCTATCTTCATTGCCTGCTCCTGGAACAGCGGTACCCCGAGGGTACGGCCGAGCACCTGCTCCAGCTCCTTTTCATCACCATATTCGGGCGACGGTGAAGGATAGTGAACCTGCTCAAGACCCTGGCGGCGGCGGAGATAAGGGTGAACCATGTCCCCCTGGATCGGCCCCGGCCGCACGATCGCCACCTCAATGACCAGATCGTAGAAATTCTTTGGCTTCAAACGCGGCAACATAGTCATCTGCGCGCGGCTCTCCACCTGGAAGACGCCAAGCGAATCGGCTCGCTGGAGCATGCGATAGACGGCCTCTTCCTCGGGCGGAATGGTGGCGAGCGTCAGGTCCCGGCCATAGTGCTGTTTCATGAAATCAAAAGCACGACGGATACAGGACAACATCCCCAGCGCCAGAATATCGACCTTCAGCATGTTTAAGGCGTCGAGGTCATCCTTGTCCCACTCGACGGTGGTGCGATCCTCCATCGCGGCATTCAGAACCGGCACCATCTCGTCGAGCCTGTCGCGGGTGATGACAAAACCGCCGACATGCTGGGAGAGATGGCGCGGAAAGCCGATCAGTTCCTGGGAAAGCGCTATGACCTGGCGCATTGTCCGTTCCTGGGGATCGAGCCCGATACGGCTGATATCGGCTTCGCGGACGCCGCCTGACGACCACCCCCATATGGTGCCCGACAAAGCACCGACGGTGTCCTCCGACAGGCCAAAAACCTTGCCGACCTCACGCACCGCCGACCGGGTGCGGTAGGTGATGACCGTTGCGGCGAGGCCGGCACGGTGCCGCCCGTATTTCTCGTAGATGTACTGCATCACCTCCTCGCGCCGTTCATGCTCGAAATCAACATCGATATCGGGCGGCTCGTCGCGTTCGGCCGAGACGAAGCGCTCGAAGAGGAGATTGACGCGTTCCGGATCGACTTCGGTTATGCCGAGGACGAAGCAGACGGCGGAATTGGCGGCAGAGCCCCGCCCCTGGGCGAGGATTCCCTTTTTGCGGGCAAAGCGCATGATGTCGTGAACGGTGAGGAAGTAGGGCGCGTATTGAAGGCTGGCGATGAGCTGCAGTTCATGCGCAATGAGATCGCGAATTTTCTTCGGCGCCCCTTGCGGGTAGCGGAAGCGAAGTCCCGCCTCCGTTGCCCGTTCCAGGGCCTCCTGGGGCGTGGCGGCATCACCGGTTGGCTCATCCGGGTATTGGTATTTGAGCTCATCGAGCGAAAAAGCCAGGCGTTCGAATACCGCGTGAGACTCGCTCACCGCCTCCGGGTGGTCAGCAAATAGCCGGGCCATCTCGGCAGCATCCTTCAGGTGACGCTCGGCATTGCTGGCAAGAAGCCGGCCGGCGGTCTGCAGGGTCTTGTGTTCGCGGATACAGGTTACGACGTCCTGTAGCGGCCGGCGTTCGGCGACGTGATAGAGCACATCATTGGTGGCCAGCAGTGGCACATTACTGCGACCAGCGATCCGGTGGAGCCGGGCAAGGTGACGATGGTCTTGCGACCCATAGAGACGCCGCACGATCAATCGCACATCCCCGGCGAACGCTTCGTTGAGAACAGCAAGAGTGGTATCGAGATTTTTCTCAGGGTTCGTCCAGTCGAAGCATCCCGAGTCCCCTTGCTCTCGATTGAACGGGATGGCTTTCCCGTTGATGGGGCTATTTCCGGGCGGCAAAGAACCCGAGTTTTCCGGCATGACCCCAAGCATCAGCCCCTTGCCCCACTCCAGCAGATCGGCCAGGTCGAGGTGACAGTCGCCTTTTTCGGCGCGGTGGTTGCCCTGGGTCAGCAGGCGGCACAAGCGGCTATAGGCGTCTCGGTCCGTCGGCCAGGCGAGAATATCCGGCGTTCCGTCACGAAAGACGAGCCGGCAACCGATGGCGTAGGGGACGCCGGCCTCCTTGGCGATCACATGACCGCGCACCACACCTGCCAGTGAATTGCGATCGGCAAAGGCAATGCCGGCAAGGCCTAGCTTTGCGGCAGTCGTGACCAGTTCCTCGGGATGCGAGCCGCCACGCAGGAAGGAAAAGTTGGAGGTGACGGCAAGCTCGGCAAAGGCGGTCATCCGAACACCCCGTGCAGATACCAGCGCGGCGACACGGTTTCGAAGCCGTAAAGGCCTTCACGATAGAGCCAGAAACGGTGACCGGCAGCGTCCTCTACCCGAAAATAGTCGCGGGTCAGATCTTCGTCATTTCGCCACCATTCGGGCGCTATGCGCTCCGGACCCTCAACCCGGGCGACGCGATAGAGCACCCGCCGCCAGCGGAAATGGACGGGCGGACCATCGGGAACCGCCGCGACCGCCTGGACCGGTTCCGGATTTGGGAAAAGCCGAAGCGGGCGGTCGATCGGGCCATCGCCTGAAACCATCGCGACCTCACTGTCTTCCATCAGTGTACCGGCTAACGGAAAGGCCTCCGACCGCTCGGGGATATGGCTGTCGCGTCCGACGACCCGATGAACCCGATCAGATCCGAGCCGGGCGCCGATCCGATCGATGAGCTGGGCGAGATCTGCTTCACCGGTCGCATCGCCGGCAAGGTCGATCTGCGCCGGCGCATCGGACGCGGTCTCCGGTACCGACAGGCGAACCATGTCGAAACCGAAGCCGACATCAACATCATCGGCCAGGCCGGCGAACTTTTCGGCAAACAGGCCAACCACATGCGCAGGTGCCCGGACTGGCCGGCTCGTACCGACACCAAGCCGTGCGACGACACCATCGACACGAAACAGCGCCAGCTCGAAACGCCGGGCCCCTGCATCCCGCGCTTCCAGGCCGGGAACAAGACGGGTTGCCAGCGCGGTCAGCACTGCCGCTATATCGGTTTCATGCATGATCGGCTCGGCAAAACGTCGCTCGGCGATCAGAGCTGCGACCGGACGGCGCGGACTGATTGCTTCTTCCGCGGCACCCAGGGCCTGATCGAGTCGATTGATCAGGCCGGCTCCAAAGCGAGCAGCAAGCGGCGCCCGCGGCGCTTCGACAATCTGGCCGATGCGCTTCAAACCAACCCGCTCCAGCGCCGAGACCGTAACACTCTCAAGGCGCAGGGCAGCCAGCGGCAGACCGATCAGCGCCGACCGTGCGTCTCCCGGGGGCACAAGGGACGTGTCACCGAAGCGTGCGACCGCCCAGGCAGCACCCGGTGTATCGGCAATCGCGGCCCGGGCCAAAAAACCCTGAGCCTGGAGTCGGACAAGGCAGTCAGCAACCAGGGCTTCTTCGCCATCGAACAGATGGGCGCATCCGGTGATATCGAGCATCAGTCCGTCAGGCGGGTCGAGAGCGACCAGTGGCGTGTATCGCTCGGCCCAGTCGGCCAGGGCACCGAGCAGGGCGGTATCGGCGGCGGGATCCTCATCTACTGCGTCAAGATCCGGAACCATGGCGCGGGCATCAGCCAGCGCCTGCCCGTTTCGAAGGCCACGCGCCCTGGCGGTTTGGTCGAGAGCAACGATCCGCAGGGCGCTCTTGACCTTGGCGACAACAACAAGCGGTGGATTCGATGCTGATAATGCGCCTTTGCGTCCTTCGAGGCTCAGGCTACGCCTTCGCACCTCAGGATGAGGAAGTTTGTGCCCACCAGGATCGCCGGGAGGCTGTTGCAAACGCTCCAGAGCAAAACCCCTCTCCTCATCCTGAGGTGCGAGCGAAGCGAGCCTCGAAGGACGCACTGCCCCCGGCTCGATCGGGGGACACACTTTGGATGACCCGGTCCTTGATCCATCGAGCGGCCCCCTATCCTGCCCGGCGCATCGCCACGACCGTCCCAGCCGCATGCGCCGGATGCGATCGCTCGGCAGAAAGGGAAGTGCGATTGCGAGGTAGCGCCGGGGTCTCTGGCCGGGCGGAGGCGAAGCTGCGGATGCCATGATCCCACTCCAGATCAAATTGGCCGGTGGCCCCGGCCCGGTTGCGTTCAAGATGAAGTCGCCAGACCGGCTGGCCGATGCCGGCGGCAAAGTCGTCAAGGACCGCTGCCGGCTGAGGCGTTACCAGCCAACGGGTGGTGCTGGCGCCGGGCTCCACTCCGGCCGACTGGCGCATCAGCAACCCCATGACACCGCTATCCCGCGCCCGCAGTGCCAGCCGGCGGCCAGCGGTAAGGTCGAGAACGGTGGGATGGCCACGTATCTCGGCAAGCACTGCGGCAAGCCCGCTACATCGCAGCCCTTCCTCGAAAACCCACAGGGCTTCGCGGGCATGGCGAACCCGGACAAGAACCAGCCGGTGCGCCGCCAGGCCAAACCGTTCAAGACCCGGTCCATGGACGAAACCACCCTCGCGCCCGGCCGCCTCCTCCACGACCCAAAGCATCGGCCGATCATCATCGATGCCCAGACGGGAAAGGATGGCTGCGGCGAAACCGCAGGCAATACCGGAATCACGGGTTGCCTCGGTCCGGATCTCATGAAGCGCGTTGCGGCGCAGGCCGCCGGCAAGCAACTGATCAAGGTCCGCAACGCCGAAAGGCAAACATGCCCCACCTCGTTGCGGTGACAGGTGAGCAACCGGCATGCCGGTCGGCTCGACCGGCATCTCCGCCGTCGACAGTTCGCTTGGCCGACCTTCGATTTCGGCAATCCGCCGCCTGAGACGGACAAATGCTTCCCGTGCCATCCGGGCACTGACGCGCATGGCTCCGACACCTCAAGAATGTTGTTCCTGTTTTGTTCTATTGATTCCGGAGATCATCGCGAGAGTCAAGCGTGTCGTGCGTTGAGAATACCGGGCGTGTTTCTGACGACGCCTGAAAGACCGTGCCCAGCAGTGATCCTGTATTTCATAACCGAAGCCCATGGTATGAGCCGATTGCCAAACAACCTTACCAGGAGATCCCTCGTGATTCCGTTCCGCGCCATACTTTTCGCCACCATCGGGTTGCTCGTCGCAATCACCGCCCCCGCCGTCGCCCTGGACCAGGGCTCGGCAAAGTATGAGAACCTGCTGACGCCGCTTCTATCGGGCAATCAGACGATTATCGACCAGACAATCGCCGCCTATCCGGACGGCACACCGAACATCACCGCCGCCATCGTCACGGTTCCGGCTGGCAACGATACCGGCTGGCACATCCACAAGGTGCCGCTCTTCGCCTACCTCATGGAAGGCGAGCTCACTGTCGACTACGGCGACAAGGGAACCAAATTATACAAGGCCGGCGACAGCCTGCTCGAGGCGATGAACTGGCCCCACAACGGGATCAACAGTTCCGACAAACCGGTCGAAATCATGGTTGTCTACATGGGAATCGAGGGCACACCAAACGCCGAGGCCGTGGACGCACCGAAATAAATCGCCCCGTCATCCTCCCGGCTGACGGCACTCTGTCATAATCCCCGGCTAGATATTCTGTGCGCAGAAATCGGCCGGGGATTATCATGGCAACAAGCAGACAGCAGACAAACCGACAGCTCACTGCAGTCCGGAAAGCTCTGGCGAAACGGTCGTCGACCACCGACACGAACATCCTGTCGGCCCTGGCCGGCGACCTGTTCGATCAGGTCAGCCCGGAAGATCTCGACGTCTACTCACCCGACGCCCTGGCCACACTCGTTCTGTCGGCCTACGACCTGGCTACTACCCGTCGGCCAAACCAGGCCATTGTCCGTCTCGTTGATCCGGATGACGGCGACCCGACCACCTCGTCAGTGACACTGGTCGAAATGCTCAACCGGGACATGCCGTTCCTGGTGGATTCGGCACTCATCGAATTGCAGAGATTCGGCGCTGAAGTAAAACTGGTGGCGCACCCGATCTTACGGATTAGCCGCAACAAATCCGGCAAGCTTGAAACCTACGGGGCGAACAAGGGACAGCGCGAAAGCCTGATCCAGATCCACATCGACCGGATCGCCGGGGTCGAGGACCGGAACCGGCTGAAAAAGCGCCTGGAGTCGCTGCTTGTGGAGATCCGGCTAGCCGTCACCGACTGGCAGGCCATGCGCGACCGGCTCGGCGCAATTACCGAGCAATACCGGACTCAACCAATACCGGTGCCTGAGCACGAACGTCAGGAGGCGATCGCTTTTCTGGATTGGCTCGCTGACGACAATTTCACCTTTCTCGGTGTTCGCCATTACGATTATTCCGGCGGCACAAGTCGCGGCCGGCTGCGCCGATCCGAGACCGGCGGCCTTGGTATCCTCGCCAATCCGACTGTCCGCATTCTCACCCGCGGACGCAAGGGGATGACGATCACCCCGCAAATCCGAGCCTTCCTGATGCGCGCAGAACCGCTGATCGTCACCAAATCAAACCTCAAATCCCGTATCCACCGCAACACCCACGCGGACTATATCGGCGCCAAAAGCTACCACGAAGATGGTCGGCTGGCCGGCGAAACGCGTTTTATCGGCCTCTTCAATTCGACCGCATACAACCGATCGGTCCTCAATATTCCATTCCTCCGCGGCAAGGTCGAAGCGACCGTCGACCGAGCCGGATTTCCGCCCAACGGCCATTCCGCCAAGGCTCTGATCAACGTCCTGGAATCCTACCCGCGTGACGAACTCTTCCAGACCGACCTGGATCATCTCTTTCGCGCCGCCATCGCCATCATGGCACTGGCAATCCGGCCTCGAATCCGGGTGCTGACCCGGCGCGACCGGTTCGATCGCTTCGTCTCAATCCTGGTCTTTGTCCCGCGCGACCGGTTCGACGACACCGCCCAGGAGCGCATCGGTGCATTTCTCGCCGAAGCCTTCGACGGACGTGTTTCAGCCTTCTATCTGACCTTCACCGCAGGAACGCTGACACGGATTCAGTACATCATCGGGCGAGACAGCGGAAAGACGCCGAATCCGGATCAGGCGTCACTCGAGGCGGCGGTCGCCAGCATCGTCGAACGCTGGTCCGACGCGCTCAGGCGGGCGCTCGCGGCGCGCCACCCGCAAGCGACGGCGGCCGAGCTCTTCAGTCGCTACGGCAAGGCATTTTCGGTCGCCTATCACGAGGCCACGCCAGTCGACATTGCCGTCGACGACATCGAGGCCGTCGAAGGATGCACAGACGCCCGGCCACTGATCGGGCGCTTCCATCCGGTTCCAGGTGCTTCCCCCGAAACCATCGGATTGAAACTCAGCCACATCGGCGCGCCTGTACCATTGTCCGAACGAGTGCCCGTTCTTGAAAACATGGGCCTGAAGGTCATCGACGAGCATACCTTTGACGTAACCCCGGCCGGCGACCGGCGACCGATATTCATTCATGACATGGTGCTTGAGCATGCACACTGTCGGGCGATTCAGCTCGAGAGTGTCGACGCGGCGTTGATCGAAAGCTTCCTCGCGGTCTGGGAGGGCGTCGCCGAGAATGACGGCTACAACGCCCTGGTTATCGACGCCGGCTTCACCTGGCGCCAGGTCGCGATCCTCAGAGCCGCCTCGCGCTTCATCCGCCAGTCGGGAACACCATTTACCAACGTCTATATGTGGCAGACCCTCAACCGGCACGCCGAGATCGCCAGAGCGCTGGTCGACCTCTTCCTCGCCCGATTCGACGCCGACCAACCCGACGAACGGCTTGCGCGCCGTCGCGTCGCAAAAATCGAGGCTGCACTGGAAACAGTCCAGAGCCTTGACGAAGACCGGATAATCCGTCTGTTCCTCAGTGTCTTCGACGCCATTCTGCGAACCAACTATTTCCAACGCGACGTGGATGGCCGGCCGCCTTCCACCATCACCTTCAAGATCGACTCGCGTCGGCTCGATTTCCTGCCCGCGCCGCGGCCCCTGCGGGAAATATACGTCTACAGCCCACGGGTTGAAGGCGTGCATCTTCGTTTCGGGCTGGTGGCACGCGGCGGACTCCGTTGGTCCGACCGGCCTCTCGACTTCCGTACCGAGATCCTGGGATTGGCGCGGGCGCAGGAGGCCAAGAACGCGGTGATCGTGCCCCACGGAGCCAAAGGCGGCTTCGTACCCAGGCGGCTGCCCGATGGCAACGATCGCAACGCGGTGATTGCCGAGGGCACGGCCGCCTATCGCATCTTCGTCTCCAGCCTGCTCGACCTCACCGACAACCTTGATGGCGACAAAACCGTGCCGCCCCCGAATGTCCTGGTGCGTGACGGCAATGATCCCTATCTGGTGGTTGCCGCCGACAAGGGCACCGCCACCTTCTCGGACATCGCCAACGAGATCGCCGAGGCGCGCGACTTCTGGCTTGACGATGCGTTCGCAAGCGGCGGCTCTCATGGTTACGACCACAAGAAAATGGGCATCACGGCCCGCGGCGCATGGGAGTCGGTCAAGCGGCACTTTCGCGAGACGGATATCGACATCCAGACGACGCCCTTCACCGTCGTCGGCGTCGGTGACATGTCCGGCGACGTTTTCGGCAACGGTATGCTGCTTTCGAAGCAAATTCGGCTGGTTGCCGCCTTCGATCATCGCGACATCTTCATCGATCCCGATCCGGACCCGGCGGTCAGCTACCGGGAACGCAAGCGCCTGTTCAAGATGCCGCGGAGCACGTGGCGGGACTATGATCGCACCGGGATCTCCAGGGGCGGCGGCGTCTTTTCACGCAGCGACAAGGCCATCCCGTTGAGTCCGCAGATCCGCCAGGCCCTCGACTTGGACGGCAAGACGGCGGCACCGAACGACGTCCTGCGCGCTATCCTGCTTGCGCGTGCCGACTTGCTGTTCTTTGGCGGAATCGGGACCTATGTCCGCGGTGCGACCGAGACCAACGATCAGGTCGGCGACCGGGCCAATGACCCCATCCGCGTCACCGGCAGTGCCCTGCGCGCCCGCGTCATCGGTGAAGGCGGCAATCTCGGCATGACCCAACCCGCCCGTGTCGAGTTCGCCCTCGCTGGCGGGCGCTGCAATACCGACGCCATCGATAACTCCGCCGGGGTCAATACCTCGGACGTCGAGGTCAACATCAAGATCGCGCTTGGGCGCGCGATTCGCGACGGCCGTCTTGGCATGAAACGTCGCGACAAGCTTCTGGCGTCGATGACCGGGGAGGTCGCTGCGCTGGTTCTGCGCAACAACTACCTGCAAACGCTGGCGATCTCGCTGATCGAATCGCGCGGTTTCAGCGTATTCGCCTTCCAGCGGCGGCTGATTCAGGATTTGGAACGGCGTGGTCGCCTCGACCGGTCGGTGGAATCGCTCCCCGATGATGTCGGCCTTGACGAGCGCCAGGCCGCCGGAAAACCTCTGACCCGACCGGAAATTGCGGTTCTAATCGCCTACGCCAAGATCGCAATGTTCGATGCGTTGACGACGGGCAAGGTCGCCGATCACACCACCCTCAGCAGCGAGTTGCTCCGCTACTTCCCGCAGACCATGCGAGAGCAGTTCGGCGCAGAGATTCAGGAGCACCGGTTGTGTGAAGAGATTATCGCCACCCAGGTTGCCAATTCGATTATCAACCGTGCCGGACCGGCCTTCGTGATTCGTGCCGCCGACCGGACCGGCGCCTCGTCAACCGACATTGCGCGGGCCTACGTTGCGGTTCGGGATGTTTTCGGGCTACGCAGCCTCAACGGCGCGATCGATCGGCTCGACAACCGGATCGCCGGCGCGGTGCAACTCGATTTGTATAGAGCCGTGCAGGACCTGACCCAATCGCGAACGATGTGGTTCCTGCGCAATGTCCCCTTGGCCGGCGGAACCCTGGGTCAGGTGGCCGACGAATACCGCGCCTCGACAACAATGCTCGCCGATCGCCTCGACGATCTTCTGCCGGATCATTCGAAGGCGTTGCTCGCCGACTCGATCCAGTCCTACAAGGATGCCGGTGTGCCTGAACCCCTTACCAACCAGGTCGCGCGACTGCGCTTTCTGGCCCAGGCAACCGACATCCATCTGGTCGCCGAGGCGTCCGGACATTCCTTTGATGATGCTGCGGATGCTTATTACGCCCTGGCTCGCCGTTTTCGGATCGACCAGACTGTACGGAGCGCGGCCGCGCTTCCAACGCCAGACTACTACGACGGGCTCGCCCGCGACCGGGCGCTGGAAACCCTGTCAGGCGCCCATCGCCAGCTGGCCGTCAACCTCCTGGCGGTCGGTAGTCTGGAGGGATGGGAAGAGGCCAATCGCGTCGCGCTCGATCGCGGTGCCGATATCGTCGCCAGCATGGTCGAGAGCATGGAAATGACGCTGTCACGAATCATTGTCGTGTCCAATCTGCTTGCCGACATTGCCGGCGGCTGACCGGCGTGCCGAGCCACCATAGCGGTCCGCTTTTGGTCGGAACCGCGGAGTACGACCGAAATGCCGCGGCAGGCGACCTCCAGTCCTCCCCCACAGAAAGTGGGAGAGGATAGGCGCGCCCTTCGGGCTGTTCGCACAACGATCCAATCGCACTCCTCCCCCGAGGTTTCGGGGGAGGTGGCGACGCGAAGCGTCGACGGAGGGGGCGCTGTGGAGCGCCGAACAGCATCGCTCAGCCCTCGATGGCTGCCCGCGCAGCCTGAACGACCCGCTCCACCGTCTCGTCACACCGCTGCATCACCTCGACCGCAGAAATCCGCAGTGTCCTGATTCCCTGTTCGCGCAGCCAGGCGTCGCGCCGTTCGTCCCGCTCCGGCCGGTCGCCGACGGCATGGCCCCATCCATCGATCTCCACCGCGAGCCGGGCGGCAGCGCAATAGAAGTCGATGACGTAGGGGCCAACCGGATGCTGGCGACGGAACACCGGCCGTCCCGGATGACGGACCCGCAGCCGAATCCAAAGACGTAGCTCGGGCGGTGTCATTGTCCGCCGCAGCCGCCGGGCATTCTTGATCGCCCCTGATGGTACTCTCACATCAGCGCCCCCTCCGCCACGCTTCGCATGGCACCTCCCCCACAAAAAGTGGGGGAGGATAGGCGTATCTTTCCACGCTTCAGCGCGACGGTACAACCGCGCTCCTCCCCTGATTTCGGCACGCCGAAACGGCTGAATCGGTTGACCGGGGATGGATCGACGCGGACAATCACCTCGGGGCGGCGCAGACACGGAGAGAGCTGCATGTCGCTGAGTTCGATATCGAACCTCCCGCGCGTCGCCGGGATTGTCATTGCTAGCTTCGGTATTCCCGCCGCGGTTCGCGCCGAGACGGGCACCACAGGCATCGACACCGCGTCGCTTGTTTCCGTCATTGGCGCCGTGCTGATCATTCTGCTGGCCGTCGTGATCGGCCTCTCCGTCGTCGCCAAGGTGCTGATCGTCAGCGGGGTGGTTTCGAGAGAGCCCAAAACGCCATGGGAGATCGCCGTGCACGTCATGGCCGATATCGTCGGTCGGGTCCGCCCACATCGGTCCATTCGCGATCGCCGCAATCAACGATTTCCGGATCGCCCGGAGCGCTTTTGAGAGCGTGGCTGCCATCCAGGCGCGCTCAACCTATGGAAATCCATAGGTTGATGGCGTCGACGAGCGGGGGGTAGCGTGACTGCACCGTTCAGATGCTGGCTCTCAAGAGGCGCGGCAGGCGATGGCAAACATCAATGGCACGTCAGGGAACGACTACCTCGTCGGCACCAACAATCGTGACCGCCTCAAGGGCAAGGCCGGCAAAGACACCCTGAAGGGCAAGAAAGACAAGGACAAGCTGTGGGGTGGCAGCGGCAAGGACAAGCTGTGGGGAGATGACGGTAAAGACAAGCTGTGGGGTGATGGCGGTAGAGACACACTGAAGGGTGGCGACGGTAACGACACCCTGGATGGTGGCGGCGGCAACGACAAACTCAAGGGCGAAGGCGGTAAGGACACGTTGACCGGCGGGCCCGGCGCCGATGAACTGAACGGCGGTGGTGGAAAGGACACGGCCGAGTACAAGGATTCGCCGGTTGGCGTGACCATCGACCTTGTCGACGGCATCGGGTTCTTTGGCCACGCCGAGGGCGATACCTTAAAGAAAATCGAACGGGTCAAGGGGTCCGGCTTCGACGATACCCTGCGCGGCGACAACCGCGATAACCTGCTGGTCGGCCGTGACGGCAACGACACCCTTGACGGCAAGGACGGCGCAGACAAGCTCAAGGGCGGCGACGGCAACGACACGCTCGAAGGAGGGGGTGGCGCGGATATCCTTGATGGCGGATCCGGCACCGACATCGCCAGCTACGAGGATTCGCCCGGCAGCGTTTAACGTCGACCTGACGACAGGTATTGGTCAGAGCGGCGACGCCGAAGGCGACACACTCAAGCGAATTGAGGTGGTGATAGGCTCGAACGCCGGTTTCGGAGACAGGATCCAAGGCGATGGCAATAGCAACGCCCTTATCGGCCTCGATGGGTTTGACACGCTGGAGGGCCACGGCGGCAACGACACGCTCACCGGCGGCGACGGCATTGACAATCTCAAGGGCGGCGATGGGGAAGACATCCTGCTTGGTCAGGGGGACGGCGACATCCTCGAGGGGGGATCCGGCGGCGACACAATCAACGGCGGAGCTGGAGCGGACGACATTGCGATCTACCTGGGCTCGCCCAGCGGTGTCACCATCAGCCTGCTCGCGGGCACCGCATTCGGCGGCGATGCCGCCGGCGACACGCTGATCGAGATTGAACACCTCAGGGGATCGAATTCTGGAGATAACCTCTCAGGCGATGGCGGCGATAACTTTCTCGCGGGCGCGGACGGCCCTGACACGCTTGGGGGCAGCGACGGAGATGACACGCTCGATGGCGGGGGCGGCACCGATCAGCTCTTTGGCGACCAGGACAATGACACGCTGATCGGTGGCGCCGGGGTTGACTTCCTGAACGGTTTCACCGGCACCGACGTGTTTGAGTATTGGAACGTTTCCGACACCGGAGTCGGAGTCGACAACCGCGATCAGATTCTCGATTTCGATGTCGGCGGCGATTCCGACTGGATTTCGCTGTTCCACATCGATGCGAATCCTGACACACCAGTGGACGATGCGTTCACGTTTATCGGCGCCAACCCGTTCAACGGTACCGCGCCTCAGGTCCGCTATTTCCATGCCGGCGGCAATACGATCGTCCAGGCCGAACTCGGCGGCGACGCTGACCCCATCGTCGATTTCGAGATTTTCGTCACCGGTCTGATCAACTTCGTCGCCGGCGATTTTTTTCCTCTAGGCCTGCTGCGCAGCGATTCTGACACTTTGAATGCTGGGATGAGGGCTCCCGTCCATCCTCCGCTCGTCCTCCGTGAAAGCGGAGGACCCTGGTTCTCTTCTATTGGCAGCAAGGGTGAGGGACCAAAACGTCGACGACAGGGTTTAGTTGCTGCGTCACGTCACCAAGCAGCGGGTCACCGACCGCGCACTCTGCTCTCAGGCACGGTTCACGGTCTTCCCGTGCGCCAGTCGGCAGACTAGGGTCCTCTTCTACCGAAAGGATGAGTGAGGCGATGGAACCGGTCGCGGCACAGACACATCAGCGGCCGAAGGTCGGTCGGCGGGCTATCGCTAGCTGGCTGATGTTCGACTGGGCGACCCAGCCCTATTTCACGATCATCACCACTTTCGTCTTTGGGCCATATTTCGTCGCCCACGTTGCGGCCGGCCCGGTGCAGGGTCAGGCGCTCTGGGGCTATTCCCTCAGCGCCGCCGGACTGACCATCGCACTGCTTTCGCCGCCGCTGGGAGCGATCGCCGATGCCAGCGGCGCCCGTAAACCGTGGATCGCGGGCTTCTCGATCCTACTGGTGATTGGCTCGGCCGCGCTCTGGTGGGCGGAGCCCGGTGTCGACAACGCCATCCTGATAGCCCTGGTCGCTTTCGCCATAGGCACCGTCGGCGCCGAATTCGCCACCGTTTTCACCAACGCAATGATGCCGGACCTGGTCGAACGCGGCCGGCTCGGGAGGCTCTCGGGCAACGGCTGGGCCGTCGGCTATGTCGGCGGACTCGTCGGCCTCGCGATTGTCCTGGGGCTGATGGTCGGCAGCCCGGACACCGGCAAGACGCTTTTCGGCATCGAGCCGATTCTCGGCCTCGACCCGATCCGCTTCGACGGTGATCGCGGCTCCGGTCCATTTTCGGCAATCTGGTACGTCGTGTTCGCGCTGCCGCTGTTTCTGTTCGTCCCCGACCTGCCGCGGCGGATGCGCCTCGGTGCCGCCATACGCGTCGGCTTCCGCGATCTCAAAGGGACGCTTCGGCAGCTTCGGCAAGATCCCAACGCCGCACGCTATCTCCTGGCGCACATGATCTATATCGATGGCATGGGCGCGCTGACCGCATTCGGCGCGATCTACGCAGCCGGAATATTCGGCTGGACAAGCATCGAACTCGGGCTCTTTGGCATCATTATCCTGGTCGCCGGCATCGGTGGCTCGCTTGTCGGCGGATGGCTGGACGACCGGATCGGGCCGAAATGGGTCATCGTGGTCAGCCTGCTGGTCCTTACCCTCTCGGCCCTCGGTATCCTGTCCGTCGATCGCACCCATGTCGCCTTTTTCATCGAGGTAACGCCGCCCAGTGATGATGGCGGACTATATGAATCGGTCGGCGAAAGAGTTTATTTGGCCCTGGGCATTCTGATTGGACTTGTCGTCGGGCCGCTTCAGGCCGCCAGCCGAACATTGCTGGTTCGTGTCAGTCCGCTTGACAAGATCACGCAATATTTTGGGCTCTACGCGCTCTCGGGCAAAATAACCAGCTTCGTCGGGCCGCTGGCGGTGGGAATCTTGACCACAGCCTCGGGGAGTCAGCGGATCGGTATTTCGATCCTGCTCGTATTCTTTATTGTTGGTTTGATGATTCTCTCTCGGGTTAGGCAGGACGGATGAGCCGAGGACCGGGGCGGGCGACCGTCTCACGACAGACCGAAGCCGTGCTTGGGGCTGCCGCCGCACATGTCGGTGCCGGCCGACTGCGCGCCGGTATCAAGGCACTGGAGAAGCACAAGCCGGCGCTCGAACATCCAACCGGGCAGAACATTCTCGGCAATGCCCATCTCCGCGCCGGTCGGATCGACGCCGCGCTCGCTGCCTTCGACGCCGCCATCGCCCAGGCACCCCGCTTTGCCGAAGCCCATTGCAGCCGTGGCGTCGCACTCCAGGAGTCGGGGCGAATGCTGGAAGCCCTGGCCGCCTTCGACCAGGCGCTGGCGCTACAGCCGGCCTATCCCCTCGCCCACTACAACCGCGGCAATGTGTTGAAGGCGCAGGGGCGCCTTGACGCTGCAGTCCGCGCTTATGATCACGCGGTTCAGATGGAGCCGCGCTTCCCCGAGGCACACCTCAACCGCGGTATTGCCCTGCTGTCGTCGGGCCAATCAAAACCGGCACTCGCTGCGTTTGATCGAGCCCTGGCATTGCGACCTGAATGGAGCGAGGCGGTTCTGGGCCGGGCGACCGCGCTGGAACGGTTGCACCGTCCGGCCGAGGCGCTGGCGGCCATCGATCCGTTGCTCGCGGCCGAACCCGACAATGCCGACGCCTTGATGGTAAGAGGTGACGCGCTCACCCACCTGAAGCGTGGCGACGAAGCGATGGACTCTTACTCCAAGTGCCTGGATTCACTGACAGATTCTACTGACGGACTGATCAAGCGGGCAACCGCATTGGTTGCCCTCGGCCGTCATGACGAGGCGCTGGCCGTCGCCGACAGGGCGATCGCAGCGGAAGGTGGCGCCGAGGCGCATATGGCGCGGGCCGCCGCGCTGCGCGAACTCGGCCGGTTTACGGAGCAGCTGGACACTCTCGACACCGCGGCCACGTTCGGCCCACCCGGCGAAGCGCTTCACCATGCCCGCGCGGTGACGCTGGGTGAACTCGGCCGCCTTGACGACGCCGACGCCGCCTTTGAGCAGGCGATTGCGATTGGCGGAAGCAACGCCCGGACCCGCTACAACCGGTCGTTGTTACTCCTCCATCGCGGCGACTTCGAACGCGGCTGGGCGGAGCATGAACGCCGACTGGAACTGCCCGACTTTGCCCACGCTCCGGCCGGCTCAACGCCACGATGGAGCGGCGAGGCGATCACCGGTAAGTCCCTGCTCGTCTACGCCGAACGGGGAATCGGGGACGCAATCCAGATGCTGCGCTACCTGCCGCAACTGGCCACCACGCGCGCGAATCTGACGCTGGCGGTTCACCCGGCGTTGAAGCGCCTGGTGACGAGTAGCTTCACCGGCCTCGACATTACCGACCTGGACGCGGCGCCGAAGGATTTCGATCGCCAGGTTTCGCTGATGAGTCTGCCGCATATCTTCCAGACACGGGTCGACACAGTACCGGTACCGATTCCCTATCTGGACGCGGAAGACGCGCTGGTCGAGAAGTGGCGCGATCGCATCGGCGGCGACGGCTTTCGAATAGGGATCTGCTGGAGTGGCGATCCCGACCATCAGGCCGACCGCGGAAGATCCATCCCGCTCACGGCATTCGCACCGCTGGCGGCAATACCGGGCGTGCGGCTGATCAGTCTCCAGGCGATCAACGGTCTCGACCAACTGGCCGATCTTCCGAGCGATATGTCAGTCGAAACACTTGGCGACGACATCGCCGACAATCCCGACGGGTTGGCCGAGATCGCCGCGGTAACCGCTGCCCTTGACCTGGTGATCAGCGCCGACACCGCGGTTGCCCATCTCGCCGGCGCGCTGGGTCGGCCGACCTGGACCGGCATACGTTTCCAGCCGGAATGGCGCTGGCCGGAAGGGAAGAGCGAACCGCCCTGGTACCCGACCATGTGGCTGTTCCGCCAGCCGGCGATCGGCGACTGGGCGGGCGTCATCAATGACATGAGCACCTATCTGTCGAAGCATGTGGGCGCCGCCAGGTAGTTCTCCTTTACAGAGGGAATGATTGCGAAGACGACCACGATATGCGTGCTTCGAGGGCCGCTGCGCGGCCACCTCAGCATGAGGCCGTTGTCGATGGACTTTGAGCAAAGGTGCGAACTCATGGGAAACACTTCCCTCCTCATCCTGAGGAGCTCCGCGTCCACGCGGGCCAAAGACAAAAAGGGATTGAGTTAACTGTCATCTATGGACGCCCCCGTGATTGCAAGGGGTTTGTGACAGGCTCTGGCAAGTTGGGTTTGCAGTCATCTATCCGGCCTCTGGTTGCGATCGTTTCTGGATCGCGGGCCATGATGGAATCCGA
>JAAEOR010000451.1 GCA_024222895.1 Hyphomicrobiales bacterium
CCATATTTCGGTCATAACGCCGGTCTTCCACGTTTCATCTTTAATCTTGCACTGCTGACAGCCTACTGTCAGCAGTGTGGCAGTAAGGGTGAGAAATGCGCCGTCCTAGATCTGCGCCGCCTTGGTTCGCCTCATGGAAAGCGCGCCATCCCGACTTGATCGGGGGATTGTTCCGGCCATCCACGTCTCGTCGACTGACCGCGGTCGTTTTTCGTCCTGCCCTCGGCCGGTGACAAGGGCGCTGCCTTAAGGTAACGCAGCCGCATGAACAGACTGTACGACACCATCGGTCGGAACTACGCCGATGTGCGCCGACCCGATCCGCGCATCGCGCAGCAGATCGAGGCTGCCCTCGGCGATGCCGAAACGATCCTGAATGTCGGCGCCGGAGCGGGGTCTTACGAGCCCCCGGATCGCCGGGTCACGGCTGTCGAACCCTCGGCGACGATGATCGCGCAACGCGCCCCGTCGGATGCGGCCGTCGTTCGGGCCAGCGCCGAGGCTCTACCCTTTGCAGACAATGCCTTCGATGCAGCGATGGCTGTTCTGACCATTCAACACTGGTCGGACAAGAAAAAAGGGGTCGCCCAGATGCGTCGGGTCACCCGCGGTACAATCGTCTTCCTGACCTATGACCCCTCGTTTCGCGACCTTTGGCTGTTCGACTATTTCCCGGGGCTTGCGCCCCTGGACAGAGGCAAGATGCCGCCCCTGGCCAACTTCGAGCGCTGGCTCGGGCCGGTGGCGATTACGCCGGTGCCGGTCCCGCATGACTGTACGGACGGGTTCCTGGCCGCCTACTGGCGGCGCCCGGCGGCCTATCTCGACAAACGGGTTCGGGCCGCCATGTCGCCGTTCCGGATATTGGGCGACGTGTCCGAAGGGCTGGCGG
>JAAEOR010000452.1 GCA_024222895.1 Hyphomicrobiales bacterium
ACCATCAAACACATCGCTCACAACCTGTTGCGCCGAAATCCAGCCAAACTGTCCATGACCAACAAACGATTGAAGGCTGGATGGAACGAGCAATTCCTCGTCAGCCTCATCTCATGAAAATCAACTCACCCGATTCCCCTGGGATCTTTTCTACGCCAAGAAGGGTAGCGATTCGAAGCAAATCCTGTTTGCCAAGGTCGACGACGACACAAAGCTGAGCGCCGACGACTTCTTCGTCGTGTGACCGGTAAGACGGAGCGAATTCGAGCCTCGACGCAGGTCGGATCGACAACGCCGGTCGGAGCCGCGGCGATTTCGACACCCCGTAACAATTCGTGACCCGGCCGCCGTGTCACGCCCCCAATGCGGCCCCATTCCGTCATTGTTCTGCGCCGGTCTTGTCGCCGTTAACCGTCTTTCAAGGTTAATCGCGCATCACTAGACGAACTTGACGTGTGTCGTCGCGGTTACTCGGGGTCTTGGAAACCGCTGTTTGGCGACACGGTTGCGTGGGTGGAGTAGCCGCGTCCATGGTGCGATCGACAAGACGGTCCAGGCCGTCAAGACCGACAATGATGATCCGTGTCTCTCTGGCTGGATTGGCGTTGGCCTTCTCGACCAGTGAGGTCACAAATCTGATCCCAACCGGGCGCTCGACGGCGGGAATGGCTTCGGTCACCGCAATCGGCCCGAACGACGTCCGGGTTTCCGGCATGTCCGTCCATCGGATCAACCGAAACCGCAAGGCGAACCCGCTATACGGCGCCCGCGAGGAATTCAGCGCCGGATACATCCAGACTGTTTCCCTGTACGCACCGGTTACGAACGGCCCCAACACCCAACAAATGGCCTTCGTCCTGACCGAGCAGCAGAAAGCCAGGGCGATCGCACTGGCCGAAGCCAAAGCCGCCGAAACGAAAGCCGTCAAGGTCAAATCAGCGGAAACGGCCGTCGCAGCGGTCGAAAGCGATGCCGGTCCGGCCGGCAAGGTTGGCGAGGAAACCACAGGTGGAGTGATCGTTGCCTATGCTCCAGCGTCGGGGCCGGTCACCGATGCGCCGTTCGACGCGGTCATTGCCGACGGTTCGCTCGATCCGCATGTCATGATACCCGGTGTTGCCGCGACCCATGCCTGGGTCAACAAGCCACTTCCGGCCGCTGCCCGTTCCGAGAGCGAGCTGAAGTGCCTGGCCATCGCAATCTATTTCGAGGCTCGTGGCGAACCTGAGGACGGCCAGATCGCGGTAGCCCAGGTCGTGCTTAACCGGCTGAAGAACCCGACCTACCCGAAC
>JAAEOR010000453.1 GCA_024222895.1 Hyphomicrobiales bacterium
CCGCTGCAGCTGTCGCTGTTCGACGATCGCGATCTGGCCGAGATCAGTGATCCCCGATATCCGGGCGAGCGCTTGATCGTGTGCCGCAACCCGCTGCTTGCTGCCGAGAGGAGCCGGAAGCGCGAGGCGCTGCTGCAGGCGACCGAGGCCGACCTCACCCGCATCGCCAAGCGGGTCAAGGACCGGCGTCGCAGGACGATGAGCGCCACCGATATCGGACTGGCCGTCGGCGCCATCCGTGGTCGCAAGAAAATGGCCAAGCACTTTGTCCTCGACATCCGCAACGGCCATCTCTCCTGGACCCGCAATCGCCAGTCCATCGCCCGCGAGGCGCAGCTCGATGGCATCTATGTGGTGCGCACCAGCCTCCCCGCCGACGATCTCGATAGCGCCGCGACCGTCCAGGCCTACAAGGATCTCAGCCGCGTCGAGCGCGCCTTCCGCTGCCTCAAGACCAGCGATCTCGAGATCCGGCCAGTCCGTCATTGGACCGCACAGCGCGTCCGCGCCCACGTCTTCCTGTGTATGCTCGCCTATCACGTCGAGTGGCACCTGACCTCGAAACTCGCCCCAATCCTGTTCCACGACACCGACATCGAAGCGGCCCGAGCCGCGCGATCCTCCCCGGTGGTCAAGACAAAGCCCTCATCCAAAGCCAAG
>JAAEOR010000454.1 GCA_024222895.1 Hyphomicrobiales bacterium
CCGCCAGCCATTCGGCTGCCATCCCCGATCGAGCCGGGGACAGGCTCTCCCCCGCAAAGCGCGGGGGAGGATCGCCGTTGCACCGTTGTGCGGAGGCCCCTGAAAGGCCCGCTTATCCAAGAAGGCTCGGAGACGTGTGCATGCGTTAGCCGATTTCGGGAGAGGTGGCGACGCGAAGCGTCGACGGTGGGGGCGCTGTGGAGTGCCGATCAGCATCGATCAGCCTTCGGTGGCTGCTCATGCAATCTGAACGACCCGTTCCACCGTCTCGTCACACCGCTGCATCACCTCGACTGCAGGAATCCGTAGTATCCTGATTCCCTGTACGCGCAGCCAGGCGTCGCGCCGTTCATCCCGCTCCTGCCGGTCGGTGGCGGCATGGCCCTATCCGTTGATCTCCACCGCGAGCCGGGCGCTCCTGGCCGTCTGTGATGGTTCTCTCATGGCAATGGATGCCACCTCCCCCACAAAAAGTGGGGGAGGATGGGCGCATCTTTCCACGCTTCAACCCTCGATCAGAATCGCACGGAAGTCGTTGACATTGGTGAGGGTCGGTCCGGTGACGACCAGGTCGTCGAGCGCTGCAAACAAGCTGTAGCAATCATTGTTGGTAAGCAAGGCGGTCACGTCGAGCGACGCCGCGCGGGCGCGGGTCAGGGTGTCCGGTCCGACGAGCGCTCCGGCATTGTCCTCGCTGCCGTCAATGCCATCGCTATCTGCCGCGAGTGCGTAAATGCCGGCCGGATTTCTCAGACCGACTGCAAATCCGGCGAGGAACTCGACATTGCGCCCGCCGCGGCCATTGCCGCGCACGGTGACGGTGGTCTCTCCGCCACTGAGGAGAACGGCCGGTGGTCG
>JAAEOR010000455.1 GCA_024222895.1 Hyphomicrobiales bacterium
GCGCGCGGCTTCGCCTTCACCTGTACACGCGACGGCGTCCTCCAGGCCCGTATCTGCATGACCAAACGGCTTGGATTTCGGCGATGCCCGGAGGTTGACCGGCGCGCATGCCGGCGTCCGATAGTGACCCTTCAAACGCCGCCTTGAGTGCAAAGAAAAGCCCCGGCCAAGCGGGGCTTTTCATACACGGTGCGGAGCCAGGTGGCTCAGAATTTGACACCGAGGCCGACCAGGACCTGATTCGATGAGAACGATGCCTTGGTCTTCGGCTTCGTCTTGTAGGTGTCCTTGCCAATGTCCGTGTAGCGATACTCCAGACGGCCAATAATGGTGTTGGACAAGGCCGCTTCGATGCCGCCGCCAACGGTGTAGCCGGTCTGAGTCTGCCTGTCCGACTTGCCGCCGGTCTTCACTTCGAGTGAAGAAACCGCCAGACCACCGGTGCCGTAGACAAGGACGCGATCAAATGCAAAACCGGCACGCCCCCGGATGGTTCCGTTCCAGGGATTGCTCATTTTGACGCCGGCTTTCTTGCCGTCCATCCCGGTGGCGGTGAGATCGGTTTCAATGCCAAACACGCCCGAGCCCGACTGGAAGTTGTACCCACCGAACACGCCGCCGACCGCGCCGTCGGCGTCCCATTCCTTGCCGCCCGACTTAGGCGTGCCCCAGCCATAGCCGAGGATTGCGCCGCCATAGCCACCGGTCCAACTATACGCTGGCGCCGGGTTGTAGATCACGTTCGCCGGGGGCGGATTGTAGATATCGGCGGCACTCACTCCGCCAGTTCCAATTGCAAGGGCGACCAGACTTGCGCCCAGGATACGCATACGCGACATAGTTACCTCCTCGTCATTCCGTAGGGTGAACCGGTGCTCCACAATCGTCGAGGACGCCCCGGTTTCCGCCGCGGATAGAGCCGCATCAATATGGCGTAAAGGTTAAGGAAATGCGGCCGAAGCTTGATCACATGAAGGAGGTTAGGACCGTGACAAATAGGTTACATTGGCAGAATTCTGCCGTTTCCAGGGGCAAATAGGAATTTGTTAACCGTGTTTACCATTCTTAACCGACCCCGCCACATCGCGATGAGCAGCAACGACGGGCCGGGCGATTGATGGGCGCACTTCCACCCGTAGCGATCGTCACCGGCGCCGCCCGGCGGATCGGCCGAGCGATCACGGAGGACCTGGCCGCTCATGGCTGGGCGGTCGCAATCCATTACGATCGTTCAGAAAAAGACGCTGGCGAGGTCGCCAATCAAATTCGGTCTCGCGGCGGCCGCGCCGCGATCATACGCGGCGATCTGGCTCAACCGGCTCACGTCGGCACGATCCTTGACAAGGTGTCGGAGGCCCTCGGAATTCCTTCGTTGTTGGTAAACAATGCGTCAATGTTTACGACCAACCCGGGCGGCGCGCTCGAACTTTCCAGGCATGAACAGCAAATGGCCGTGAACCTGACGTCGCCGATCTTTCTGACCCAGGCCCTTGCGCGCGCCCTTCCGGACGGCGTCGAGGGGCAGGCGATCAATATCCTCGATCAAAGCGTTTGGAAGCCGACGCCCCGGCACTTCTCTTATCAACTTTCGAAAGTGGCTCTGTGGGAGGCGACCCAGATGCTCGCCCAATCGCTGGCTCCAGACGTGCGTGTCAACGCAATCGCGCCCGGTCCGACAATCAGGCATGGCGCACAGACCGAGGCGGAATTCCAGGCTAGGATCAACACGATGCCACTGAAGCGCGGCCCCGAATTGGCCGAGTTCGGTCGAGCGGTCCGCTTCTTTGTTGAAAACCGATCGATTACCGGCCAGATGATCGGCCTCGACGGCGGGCAGCACCTCGCGTGGGAAACCCCGGACGTCATCGACGAATAGCGGCCATGGCCCAGGACACTCACACACAGGAGGCCGGCGATCGCCCACCTATCGGTGTGGCGGTGATTGCCGATGTCATCAAGCGCCTGCCCAATGGTCCGGGCGTCTATCGGATGATCGACGCCGACGGGAAAGCCCTTTACGTCGGCAAGGCGCGAAGCCTGAAGAAGCGCGTTCAGAGCTACACTCGGCTGGCCGGTCAGCCGAGTCGGATTGCACGCGCGGTCATGGCCACCGCGTCGATGGAGTTCGTTTCAACCCGCACGGAGATCGAAGCGCTTCTACTGGAGGCGAATCTGATCAAACGCCTTCGGCCACGTTTCAACGTTCTCCTGCGAGACGACAAATCGTTCCCCTACATCCTGGTCACCGAGGGGCACCCGGCCCCGGCCATCGTCAAGCATCGCGGTGCACGAAGCCGCAAGGGCACCTATTTCGGACCATTTGCCTCGGCCGGTGCCGTCGGACGGACGATCAACGCCCTGCAACGGGCATTCCTTCTGCGAACCTGTTCAGACTCGTTCTATGACGGACGGACGCGTCCCTGCCTGCTCTATCAGATCAAACGCTGCGCGGCGCCCTGCACCGGTGTCGTCTCCGAGAGCGAGTATGGTGAACTCGTGAAGGAAGCGACGGCGTTTCTTTCCGGTCGCAGCCAGGCGGTGCGCACGGAAATCCAGGCGTCGATGCAGGCGGCGGCGGAGCGGCTCGACTATGAAGCTGCTGCAGTCTATCGCGACCGGCTTACCGCACTCTCTCACGTCCAGTCCCACCAGGGCATCAATCCGCACACCTTTCAGGAGGCTGATGTGTTCGCCTGTCATCAGCAAGGCGGCGCCACATGCATTCAGGTGTTCTTCTTTCGCACCGGACAGAACTGGGGAAATCGGGCCTATTTTCCCCGGGCCGACCGGGACCTTGATTGCAGTGCCGTGCTGGGCGCCTTCCTGGCCCAGTTCTATGATGACAAACCAGTGCCCAAGCGCGTTCTGCTCTCACACGACGTAGAAGAACGATCGTTATTGGCGGCGGCGTTGTCGGAGAAAGGCGGGGCCCGGATCGAAGTGATCGTGCCGCAACGAGGCGAGAAAAGAGACCTTATCGATCATGCCCTTGCCAATGCTCGCGAGGCCCTTGGTCGCCAGCAGGCCGAATCCGCCTCTCAGCGAACGCTGCTTGCTGATCTCGCGGAACGGCTCGATCTGGAGAACCCCCCCAATCGCATCGAGGTCTACGACAACAGCCACATCATGGGTACCAACCCGGTGGGCGCGATGATCGTGGCCGGGGCCGACGGTCTCGAGAAGAGCCAATATCGAAAATTCAACATCCGTTCGAAGGACCTTGCGCCGGGAGACGACTACGCCATGATGCGGGAAGTCCTCAATCGTCGTTTTTCTCGCCTCCTCAAAGAGACCGGCCCGCGCGCGGACTTCGAAGAGAGCGACGACCGGGTCGGTCCATGGCCGGACCTGATCATTGTCGACGGGGGGCGTGGACAGCTCGCCGCCGCCGTCGGTGTCCTGGCGGAGCTTGAGATAGCGGATGTACCGGTGATCGGCGTCGCCAAGGGGCCGCAGCGCGACGCCGGCAAAGAGACCTTTTTCGCACCTGGCCGCGTCCCGTTCACACTGCAACCACGCGACCCCGTACTCTATTTCGTTCAGCGACTAAGGGACGAGGCGCACCGTTTTGCCATCGGATCGCACCGGACCCGGCGCAAGAACGATATGGCACGCAACCCACTCGACGAAATTGCCGGTGTTGGACCGTCACGCAAGCGCGCCCTGCTGCGCCACTTCGGCACGGCCAAAGCGGTCAGCCGCGCCAGCGTCGATGATCTACTCGCCGTTCAGGGGATTTCCGAGCAGACCGCCAAGGCGATCTACGACCATTTTCACGAGGGTACGGGGTAACCTATTCCCCCTGGAGGACTTCGTAGTGACGCGAACGGCGCCCGGCCAGAGCCAGCGTATAACCGACACCATAGCCGACCAGGCGCGTCCCATCGACCAGCGTTCGCCCAAGGGTAAGCGGCGACGCCAACACGAGCAGGCTGCCGAAGACCATCTTTCCAGCCGCGGTGGCGATATACACTGGCAGGCTGCGCCGTTCGGTAGCGCTCTTGCGCCAGAAACTTGTAGCCGCCTGATCGCGAGCCCGCCGGAACTGGTAGGCGAGTGACAGGCGTCCCTTGGGAACCGTCTCGTAGACGATCGCCTCGGGGCACCAGGACGAC
>JAAEOR010000456.1 GCA_024222895.1 Hyphomicrobiales bacterium
CGAGCGGCCTTGTCCGGAGGATCGCACACTGACGGTGCGCCAAGCCTTTGAACAGGAACGGCCGCAGTTGCTGAGTCTGCCGGACAATCCCTTTCCCACCGATGAGCGCGAACAGGTCAGTGTCGGCAAGACCCCCTATGTGCGTTTCGATCGCAATGACTACTCGGTGCCCGCGGCCTATACACGCCGTACCTTGACCGTGCTCGCCAGTCCCACTCAGGTGCGCATCCTCGATGGGGAAAAGGTGCTCGCCTGTCATCCACGCAGCTACGACAAAGACGCGCAGCTTGAGAACCCTGAACATATCGCCGAGCTGGTGGCGATCAAGCGCCAGGCGCGCCGTCATCGGGGCCAGGACCGTCTGGCCCAGGCCGCGCCCAACAGCCGTGAGTTGCTTACCCAGGCGGGCGCGCGGGGCGACAACCTGGGCTCCATCACCGCCGCACTGCTGCGCCTACTGGATCGCTACGGGGCGGTGGAGTTGCAGGCGGGCATCGCCGAGGCACTCAACCGCGGGGTACCCCATCCCAATGCGGTGCGCCTGAGTCTGCAGCGCCGTCGCGAGCAACGCGAACAGGCCCCACCGCTGGCCGTGACCCTGCCCGAGGATCAACGGGTTCGCAACCTCGTGGTGCGGCCCCATGCCCTGGAGGATTACGATCATTTGCAATCCCAAGCGGAGACCGATGATGACGATAAGCAATGATCCGCTGAGGCAACGGGCCAAAACACTGAAGCTCTATGGCCTACTCACCCACTGGGAGGAGATCGACCAAACGGACTGGATCGAACCACTGATCCACTGGGAGGAGCAGGAACGCGCCCGCCGTGGCCTGGAGCGCCGACTCAAAGGCGCCCACCTCGGGCGCTTTAAGCCCTTGGCCGACTTCGATTGGCAATGGCCCACGCAGTGCGACCGCCAAGCGGTTGAAGAGTTGATGCGCTTGGAGTTTATCGAGGAGACCGCCAATGCGGTGCTGGTCGGCCCCAACGGCGTGGGTAAGTCCACTATCGCCCGCAATGTTGCCTACCAGGCGGTGTTGGCAGGGTATACCGTGCGCTTTACCAGCGCCGGGCAGATGCTCAATGAACTGGCCGCCCAGGATGGGGATAATGCGCTGCGCCGCCGGCTTGCCCTGTATGCTCGTCCGCGACTGTTGGTGATCGATGAGGTGGGCTATCTTTCCTACTCCAATCGTCACGCCGATCTGTTGTTCGAGATCGTCAGTCGGCGTTACGAGGAAAAATCCACCATCATCACCACCAATCGCCCTTTCTCCGAGTGGAATGAGGTCTTCCCCAACGCCGCCTGCGTCGTCTCGCTGGTCGATCGCCTCGTCCATCATGCCGAGATCATCCCGATCGAAGCCGAATCCTTCCGCCTCAAAGAGGCTAAGGAACGCACCGAGCAGCGGCGTAAACAACGCGCTGCCAATAAACCCAAGCGCCGAAAAAAACTATCCACCAACTCATAATCCCTGCGGTACGGAGACTCGATATGTCCCTCAACAATATCCCCAATCATTGGTCTGCCGAACAGGCCTTGGCCGTCTACGAGTTCCTCGGCCAGATCCAGC
>JAAEOR010000457.1 GCA_024222895.1 Hyphomicrobiales bacterium
GAAAATGACGAACTCGTTGTCGGTGATCGTCAGGTCGACCCCTTTGATGACCTCGACGGCGCCGAACGCCTTGTGGATCGATTTGAGCTCGATTTGGGCCATGGCCGTTGCCTCACGCCAGCGCGGCGACGCGGCTGGGCGGTGCCCACGCCAGCCAGATCGCCGCTGTCCAGGAAAAATCCCTGCCGCCGCAGCCGGCGCCAGTGATCGGATCGAAGCTTTCGTAGAACCCGGAGGATTCGACCAGTGCCCGCGTGTCGCCGCGGATGCGATCGGCCAAGTCGACATCACCGCCGCGGCCGAGGCCGTCGGCAAGCATCCAGTTGATCACGGCCCACACCGGGCCGCGCCAATAGCGAACCGAATCGAACCCGCCATCGGACGGATCAAAGCTCGGCACTCCATAACGGACCAACTTCAACCAGTCGCGCATTGTCGCGACAACCCGGGCCGCGCGCTCGGGCCGCGTCACGCCGCAATAAAGTGGCAGCAGCGAACCGACCGAAACGATGTCGGTCGATCGCTGGCGACGGAGATCGCGTGAGACATATCCGCCGACCGTGTCACTCCACAATGTCTCGATGCCGGCCCGCAAGTGCCGGGCCCGGTCCGCCGCCGCGGCGGCGATGGCCGCCTCGCCGAGATCGCCGGCCAGCGCTGCAAGATCATCCTCGGCACGCAGCAGAATGGCGTTGAGGCCGATATCGGCCACCCAGAACGGATGCCGTTCGGCGATGACCTCGCTGTCCCAATTGTGCTCCCGGCCAAACCGGACCAGCGCCAGATAGCGATCATATTCGGCATCGCGCGGGCGTTGATCCGCATTCACATGCTGGGTGTCGCGACGCTGATAGGATTCCACCCCGGTCGTGTCGACATGGGCAAGCGGCGCGTCCCATTCGGGGGCATTGTCGCGGCCGGTCTCCCACGGATGGATGACTGCGACGACGCCGCGGCCTTGCGGGTCCCGCGCGGCCCGGAACCATTGATGCCAGCGATCGAGCGACGGCAGCAGGGCTGATGCCCGGTCGTGGTTCTGGCCGGGATCGCGGTCGTGGAGCTGCCGCACGATCGTCGCCGCCACCGGCGGTTGGGTAATGCCCGACGTCGGGGGCTCGCTCTCGGTTCCCCATTGGTCCGGACCCGGAAAATAGCCCTCGTCGGAACCGCGAAAGATGATGTGCGGAACCATCCCGTCGGTCCACTGATCGCCCAGCAGCGTCTCGATCTCCCGCCAGGCACGATCCCGGTCGAAGACGGCGAAACCGAGCGCGACGAACGCCGAGTCCCAATTCCATTGAAATGGGTACAACCCGGCCGTCGGAACGGTGTAGTGGCCGCGGTCGTTGCGTCGCAGGATATCGACGGCCCGATGATCAATGTCCTCCGACCCGATCATCACCCGGTCTCCGGCTGACCGATGACCCGGCCGCAGCAGCGGCGGCGACCACGATTTTCGGTCATGCATTCAGCCCTTGACGCTGCCGGCGGTCAGCCCCTGAACGAGGAACCGCTCAAACCACAGGAAGAGCACCAGGATCGGAACCGTCGCCACCACGGCCCCGGCCATCAGGTTCTGCCGCGGCACCTCCGACGAATCGAGGGCAACCACGCCGCGGGCGAGAGTGAAAATGGCCGGGTCGTCGAGGAACATGAACGCAAACAGGAATTCGTTCCAGGCGATCATGAAGACGTAGAGCGCCACCGACGCCAGGGCCGGAAGCGACAAGGGCAGGGTGATCCGACGGATGACACCGATCCGGTTGAGGCCATCCATCAACCCGGCCTCCTCAAGCTCCGGCGGCAGGCCACGGAAGTAGCCCTGCAGCATGTAGAGAGCCACCGGAACGGTGGTGGCCGGGTAAACGATCAATAATCCGACCAGGGTGTTGCGTAGCCCCAGCTGGCTGAACACCGAATAGAGCGGAATCACCAGAACGATCGCCGGCACCATGTAGATCATCAGGATCGAACGGCTGAGAAAAGCCTGGCCGGGAAAGCGCAGGCGGGCGATGGCGTAGGCGCCCGGGATCGAGAACATCAGCGTCAGGATGACGGTCGACACCGAAACGATGGTCGAGATCAGCAGGAAGCGGCCAAAATTGAACTGGGTGAACAATTCGACATAGCTGCGGAACAGACTGCCCACTCCCTGCGACAGGTCGATCGACAGGTCGAGGGGGTTGAGCAGGAGTTGCTGCTGGTTCTTCAGGCTGGTCATCACCATGACGTAGAACGGCAGCACCACGATCACGGTGAAGAAGACGAAGCCAAGCCCCTTGAGGACCCGAACCAGCAGGACCTCGGCCTTGTAGCGGGAGACGGCGCCGGCGGAAATGTCGGCAAGGCAGGCCCGGTTGGCCCCGGTGGCCCCCACCGCCACCAGGGCAATGGCGGCTGCCTGCCACAACGGCGCCGCCGACAGGGGGACGGAGAAAGGCCGGGCGAACGAGGCCAGCAGCAGGACCAGAACCGTGGCAAAGAAGGACACCAGCATAAGCAGCGGCGTTCGCTGCGATGGCGGGCGGGACATCAGAGCCGCGGCACCGACGGCGCCGGCCACCAATCCGGCGAGCAGCGGCGGGGTTGCCGGCAGGCCGGTGAGAAGGGTCAGAGCGATCCCCGCGAGGATATGGGCGATCAGCCCCCAAAGTGCGCCCGAGACGATTCCATAGAGCAGTCCACGACCCAGCGTCATCATCCTTCCTCCCGGTGCACGAAGCGGAAATAGGAGATGGCGAAGATCAGCAGGAAGATGAAGATCACCACGGCAACCGCGGCGCCGGCGCCCAGATTGGCAAGCGCGAAGCCCTGTTCGTAGACATCGACCGTGAGGGTGCGCGTTCCCGCGGCACCGCCCGTCAGCAGAAAGATGTCGTCGAACTTGTTGAAGGTCCAGATGAAGCGCAACAGAAACAGGGTCGACAGGATGGCAAAGAGCTGCGGCAGCGACACGTGGCGGAACTGCTGCAGCGGTGTGGCGCCGTCAACCTCGGCCGCCTCGTAAAGATCGGACGGGATCGACTGCATGCGCGCCAGGATGAACAGCAGCGACAACGGGAAGTATCGCCACGCCTCGAAGGCGATCACCGTCGCCAACGCCAGCGGGAAATCGAACGTCAGCCCCAGGATGTTGAGCTCGACGCTGCGCTGGCCGAAGAAATTGATGCCCTCATCAACCAGGTTCATGTGTTTGAGGATCGCGTTCAGCGTACCGGAGAACGGGTCGAGCAGGATGACCCAGGTAAACGCCACGGCGATCACCGGCGCCACATAGGGAAACAGGAAGAGCCCACGCAGAACCGGGCGTCCGGCGAAAGCGGTATTCAGCAGCTGGGCGGCGAACAGTCCGAGGATGAGGGCTCCGAGCGTGCCGAAGACTGTATACGCGATGGTCACCCAGACGACCGTCCAGAAGTCGCGGGACTCGAAAATCTGGATGTAGTTGTCGAACGTGAACTCGGCGCTGGTCAGGACGTTGTTCGCCTCGCCGGTGAGGATCGGCTCGCTGTCGCGCGGCGAAACACCGGCCGCCGCGAACGCATCATCGCTGATGACGGTAATCTCGATTTCATCGCGCTGGCCGGCAGCAAAAGTGCCAAGCTCGCAACGGATGCGCGGCCCGTCAAAGACGCAACGCTCGTCAGACGACTGCACCGTCAGACCAGGCGGCAGTTCGTCGACCAGCACAATGTTGCGGATTTCTTCCTTCTGGGAGGAGTTCCGCAAGCGGTATTGAATAAGCAGCTCGCTGCCGGCCACATCGATGTCACCCCGCACCCGCTCCGATGCGACCGGCATCGGCGGCCGCAGGTCCGCCAGCTTCACCGGCTTGGCACTGATCCAGAAATTGGCGAGCAGCGGAATCAGGACGATGGCGAAGACGATAAAGAAGGTCGGCGCCAGCATCCCGGCGGCCAGCCGCGCCTCGCGGCGCGCCATTGGCCCGATCCGGGAACGGCGGGCGGTGGATTGGGTCGAGGCGCTGTCCGAGGCCGACATGTCGTTCTCCTCGCGCGATCCGCTCTAACTGAATCGAATCGCTGCTCTCGGCTTTGGCTTTTCGCTCTTTCCGGGCGGAGACGTGCTGACACGTCTCCTGAAAACGCCATAGATTGTCGCAGGTACCGGGCGGCGACGAGCGCCGCCCGGCAGGTGTCGCCAGTGGAGCGAATTTGACATTTGAGTCCCGCTCGCTGCAAGGCTCTCATTCAAATGTCAAATTCAGAAGCTCCACTAGAATCAAATAGTTGCTAGTGGTCCCGATGACTCCGACATTTGCCTGGGTGGGTGCTGCAGATGGGTAGCAAATGTCGGAGCCGGACCACTACGTTCAGTTGATCTTGGCGATCTCTTCGTTGATGACGGCGACCGTGGCGGCAGCATCGCGTTCGCCGTCGATGTACTCACGCACCGCCCGGTTGATCACCTGGCTGTTGATGATCTTCGAGGCGAGGGCCAGCTGGCCTTCTTCGACGCCCCACCGGTCAGCGGTTTCCAGGCCGCCGACAATGTTGGCGATCACGTCGGCCGGATACAGCTCGGACAACGGCGCCTGACGATCGACACCGACCGGCAGCACGGCCCAGGCATCGACAAACTTGGTGGGCTCGTCGGCGGTGCCACGACGGACGGGGAACTTGCCTTCCGGGGCAATCGACAGGGTGCTGGTGTAGCCGTCATCCATGGAGAACTTGACGAACTCGGCCGCGGCATCCGTATCGGCGTCGCTGGTGATACCGAAATAGCGGATGTCGGCCCAGGCCGCGCCGTCCGGGTTGGACGGACCGGACAGGCGGGTGACGATGCCGGTCTTGGAGGCAAGTTCGGTCGAGGTCGGATCGTCATTGATCGCCGGCGGGTTCGAGTCGCGCAGTCCGGCCAGTTCGTCGAGGATGAAGGGGGACCAGATGATCATCGCCGCGTTGCCGGCGAAGTAGAGCTCGCGCGATTGCTGCCAGAACAGCTCGCCGGGCGGTGAGGACTCGGCCAGCTTCTTGTAGAACTCCAGCACCTCGATGGTTTTCGCCTCGTCGAAACCGACGCTGCCGTCTTCCTTGATCGGGCTCGCGCCATTGGCAAGGAAGACATGCTCGAGCACCTGGCTCATGAAGTTCTCGTCGACCTTGGTCGCCGCGACGAAGCCATACATCTCGGGCGGATTGTGGAGCGCATCCAGTGCCGTAAGGATGTTGGCGTAAGAGTTCGGTGGCTCGAGGCCGGCCTCCTCGAAGAGGTCCTTGCGGTAGACGACCATCTGGGTCCAGCCGTCGACCGGCACGGCAGCGGTCTCACCGTCGAAGTCGGCCATCGCCAATGAACCCGGCGCGAAGGTATCGCGGCCAAGCTCCTCGACCACCTCGTTGTTCGCCTCGGTGTCGAGGATGCCCGCTTCCGACCATGGCAGCACATATTGCAGGGTGTGATAGATCACATCGGGCAAATCGCCGGCGGCAAAGGCTGCGGTGGCCCTGGTCCCAAGATCGCTTTCGGATACCGGGATCACCGCGACGGACGTGCCCGTCTTGGCTTCGAAGTCCTTCGCCATCTGTTCCTGCTTGGCAAGCCGGGCAGGCTGTTCCTCCGTCGTCCAGAAACGGATCTGCGCGCTGGCCAGCGACGATCCAAGCAACAGGACCGCCGAGGCTATCGCCAGCGTCTTCATGGGTCGGGTCATATCATCTCCTCCGTTGGGTTAGGTCGGGGGTGGGTTGGTTGATGCTCTCTGCATCAGTTTCGCCTCCCAAAGCGTCTGGGAGGCGGTCGGGTCGGCGCCACGCGTGAGCGCCATTACGGTCCGTGCGAGCTCACGACCGGCGTCGTGGCTGGATTGCGACATGGTGGTGAGGGGCGGATCGGCTGCAAGGCCGATCGGCAGGCCATCGTAGCCAATCACCGAGACTTCGCGTCCGGGGCGCAGCCCGGCGCGGGTGATTGCGCGCATTGCGCCGAGCGCAACGATGTCGGTGACGCAGACAACGGCCGTCGGCGGCTCGGCCAGCGCCAGCATATCGGCCATGCCGAGCTCACCCGAAGCCGCGTCGACAGCACCGTCGGCGGTATAGTCGGGCGGCACGGGCAGCCCGGCCGTCGCCATCGCGCTCTCGTAACCGCGGCGCCGGAAAAAAGCGAAGTTGAAAGCCTGATCGCCGCCAATATGCGCAATCCGGGTGTGGCCAATGTCGATCAGGTAACCGACCGCATCAACGAAGGCCTTCTCGTTGTCAATGTCGAGCCAGGCGTAGTCGGTGCAATCCTCGCTGCGCCCATGCACGACAAACGGCACGCCGGCCTCGCGGAGGAAATCGATCCGCCGATCCCTGCGCCGCGCCCGGGTCAGTACGAACCCACCGACCTTTCCGGCGCGGATCAGCCGATCGGTAACATCGCGCTCGTCATGGCCGCTCGGTACCGCGGCGACAATCAGGTCCCAGTCGTGCTCGGCGAGTTCTATGGCAATGCTGTCGAGCATCTCGGCGAGGAAGGGATCGGACAGATGGCCGATCAGCTCCGGGAGAAC
>JAAEOR010000458.1 GCA_024222895.1 Hyphomicrobiales bacterium
AACTCCTCTTCGCCGTCGCAGGACACCGAGAAAGCGATACTGCGCGGCAGCTCCAGATAGCTGGTATTGAGGTCCCCGAGATTTCCCGACGGTGAGATTTCCTGACTTGCCGCACGGATACGCGGTCCGGGAAACATGCCACTGTCAATCGCATTCCTCACCGCCACATCGAGCCGCGGTTTGGCCGCCGCGGCACTGAACAGACTGGTGAACCCGCGCGCCATCAGCATCTGGGCGTTCTTGAGCGCGATCAGTGAATGGTCCTCGGGCTGGATAGCGACCACGGTCTCCATCGTGACGATGTCGTTGAATGAGATGTGACAGTGCGCCTCCGTCAGGCCGGGCATAACGGTCAGCCCGGTGCAGTCGACGACAGCGTCACCTGCGGAAGGCGCTTCTGCCACCGGTTCCGGGGCAGCCTGCGGGGTTACCGCATGGATTCGGTCACCGTCGACCGCGACCGTCGCCAGGAACGGATCGTCGCCCGACCCGTCGATCACCGAGGCATTGACAAAGCGTGTGCGCGACACCCTCACCTCCCGGTTTGCAAGCGCTTGCATTGTGCCATAGGACAGCACGCTTGGAAAGCCTCGGGTCAGGGCAGATTAAGCGGCGTGATGACCTGAATCGGGTTCGGCGACGGCGGCGGTGCCTGCGGGAGAGCGCGATGATATCGCATGATCGCCCGGCAGGCCTCCGTCATGTCGCGACCGAGGTCATGATGCAGGACAACATCCAGGCGCCTCCCGGCCAGCAGGCTGCGGTTCTCAACGTCGAGATCGTGGGCGATGAACACGGAAATCGATCGGCCAGCCCTCGCGAACGCATCGAGTATCTTCCGATTGCCGCCGCCGATCGAGTAGACCGCGCTCAACGCCGGTTCGCTCTCGATGAGCGCCTCGACCTGCGGCTCGATGGACGGGCTACCGGCGCCCTGGGTGATTTCGACAAGGTTCAGTTGCGGGTAACGCTCGCGGACCATCGCCCGGAACCCGATCTCCCGTTCCTCCTCGCCACGAAACCAGCTGTTCCGGGTGGTGACCAGAACGCTCGCTTCCGTTCGCGCCAGCCACTGCCCGGCAAGATAGGCGGCGGTCGCACCAGCCGTCCGATTATCCATCCCCGCATAGGCTATTCGGCGCGATGCCGGCAGATCGGTGGCGAACGCCACGACCGGTATTCGCGCGTCCGAGAGCGCCGCGACCACCGCGTTGGTGACCGGTGTATCGCGCACCATGACGATGACGCCGTGACTGCCGCGCTTGCGCAGGTTGGCGCCGATCGCCTCGAAATGTGCGTCGGCGATTGCATCCCGGGTTACATAGCGGGCCCGGAAGATGGCCGGTTGCAAAAGCGGCGCGCATGTTGTCAGCGCAGCCTGGGCGCCATCACAGAAGACCTTCGGCGCCTCAATGACGACATCAATGATGAACTTGCGGCCGGTCAGGCCGATCTGGTTCTGCTGACGTTCAAGTTCATCGACGGCCTGCTGGACCCGGCGTCTTGTCTGCGGCCGAACACCGCCGCGCTCATTGATGACGCGATCGACAGTGGCGATACCGACGCCGGCTTGAAGCGCAATATCCTTCAGAAGGAAGCGATGGGCCATGTCTTTGATGGATTTTTGATGTATTCCATTGCCGTCAACACGGCGTATCATTCCGACACCGACAAAGACAGACCGGAGAGCAATCGATGAACGTGCAAGTCCCCGGCACACCGGGCGTTTGGCTGAGCGAAGACTCCTGCTCGATCGAGGACTTTGAGAAGCTGCTCGATGATCGCTCCGGTTGGGCCGGCGCCCCCAACGCCGTGACGATCGAACAGGGGATCCCGATCTACGATGCCGTCGAAATTGGCAAGCTGGTCGACGACTCCGCCGCGATCGCCGCCCTGATGTCCGAATGGGCGTCGACCCTGCTGGATGGCCCCGG
>JAAEOR010000459.1 GCA_024222895.1 Hyphomicrobiales bacterium
CAAAAGGCGTGATCGCGTCGTTGCGGGCGTGGACCAGGAGACTGGGGCAGCGCACGGATCGGTACGTCGTGTCGTCCACAGTGCTATCACGACCTTCGCGGGTCATGGCGAGCATGTCGCCGTCGCCATCGGCTGCCCAGGCGATGGAGTCCTCAAGTTGCTTGGTCGAATGCGGCTCATTGTTGACTTCGGCAAGGAAGAATGTTGCGAAGTCGGCGTAGTCCTGACGCCAATAGGCCGGATCCTGCTTGGCCCAACTTTGTGGTTTGCCATCGGGACCGGGGCGGGGATCGATGTCGTGATCGATCGGCGGGACGATCGGTGTCCAGGCGCCCGTGGAAACGACCGCGAGGACACGTTCTGGATGCTGCGCAGAATAGGCAAAAGCCACGGCACTGCTGAACGAGAAGCCCACCAGGACCGCGCGCTCTGTTTCCGTAGCATCGAGGACCGCTCCGATGTCGCTGACCAGATGGTCGAAAGCGTATCCCGCCGGTGTGGCCGGGCGGCCGGACATCCCGTTGCCTCGCGGGTCGTAAGTGATCACCCGGTGGTGGTCGGCGAAGTATGGAACCTGTGCCTTGTAGACTCGGGAATGGACAAGGGCCCAGGTCGGGACGAAAACGATCGTCGTATCGCCCTCGCCGTAGATGTCGTAGTGGAGCGAGATGCCGTCCCGGTCGACTGTGCCGGAGCTGTCCGGATGTTTCGCCCGCATCAATTCGATCCTCCGGTAGTGGCGCGCTCGGCCTGGCGGAACACGTCGCCAAACCGTCTCAGGGCCGACTTGAGCGGCATCTGGTCCTCCGTTATCCCGAGTAGAATGTGCGCTTCCGCACCGATGAAGGCAGCGGCAACCAATGCGGCTATCTCTTCAGCCGCGAAAGGCTCAGCCTTGCCGAAACGCGCTTCGGCTTTCCGGGCGACACCCGTCAGGACCTTCAGCCAGCTGCTCAGTCCGGCAGTAATCTCAGCCTTGATTTGCGGGTTGGACCAACCGGCCGCAATGAGTTCCTGAAGCACCCGGACGTAACCGCTGGCCAAATCCTCTTCGAGGAAATCGCAAGCCATATCCCACTGTTCGGACAACGTCAGATCCCCCGCGCCGAACATCGTCCTCTGGCGCTCGAGAAGCTCGTTGTTCATGTCCTGGAACAACGCGAGGATCAAACCACCCTTGGACCCGAAGTGATACCGGATCTGGCTCATCTGGGTACCGGCCGCATCGGCTACGCGTCGCGTGGACAATCCGGAATACCCGTGTTCGAGCAATACGTTGCGGGCAGCCCTTATGATATTCTGTTTGGTTTCCTGTGGTGTATTCAGCATCACTCGTATGCTTCTTCCGGCGACACAATCGATGTTAATTCGTTCGAACGAACAAGTCAATCGGGCTGGCACTGATAGAGGCGCCATGATGCCTGGGGCTGCACGGTAAGCGTCCGCTGCGAGCGCGCGGTCCGTGCCAGACCGCGCGCTTCCGATGCCGGAAGGTTGTTTCAATCGACCCGGTCGCGCAGCCAGTCAGAGATGTTGCGGCCGATCACCTCCGGGTGGTCTTCCTGAATGAAGTGGATACCAGCGCCGATGAAGCGGGTATCGACATTGGCGTAGTTGCCGGCGATCCACTCGGCGACCGCGGGCGTCACGATCATCCCCGGCGAGACATAGAGCACCAGCTTTGGTTGCTCGGACGTAACCAGCCATTCGGCGACCGCTTCCATCGGTGCAACGTTGCGGGCCGGCTCTCCGCCGATCGGGATCTCGTTTGGCCAGACCAGTACCGGTTTGCGTGAGGCTTTGGTTGTGAACGGGGCGCGATAGGCTTCCATTTCCG
>JAAEOR010000460.1 GCA_024222895.1 Hyphomicrobiales bacterium
CTGCGGCCGGGCCTTCCCGGCCGCACCCGAAGAAGAGAGCCTGGCCATCGACCGTGGCGGGGCCGGTGGCTTGACCCTGATAGCGGCACCAACCGCCACCAGAGCGCGTTCGTCGGGCCGGTTGGTGTGGCGGATTCCTCCATGCAGATCACATCGCGTGTGAGGAATGCGGGTCTGCGTGCTGTGCGGCCCGGCCGCTTGCCATGGCCGCCGATCGGAAGCACCGATCCACGCGATCATACGAGTATTTCGAAAACTACGAGGCCAGGACAAGCAAGCGTCGCCATGGCGCTTGCCCACAACGGCAACCTGTCCAGCGGTATCCGGCCGGGTCCCGAGTTGCCTGTTCCCCGATTCCATGACATGTGATAGCCAAGGGTGAGATCGACAGGAGTACGGATCAATGGCCAAGAATATTCCGGGGACATCAGGCGGTGCCGACAGCATCACCATCGGCTACGGCAAGTGGGACGGTGACCTCAAGGGCGGCAACGACACACTCTATGTCAGCCAGGACGCCCGCTTCACGGTCAAGGCCGGTGGCGGCGACGACTCGATCGAGGCGCAGGATGGCGTGGCATCGGTCGACCTTGGCAGCGGTGACGATACCGTATCCCTCGGCGATGGCAGGGCGACCATCGATGGCGGCGACGGCAATGACAGTCTCTACGTCTACGGGGGAACCTGGTCCCTCAAGGGCGGCGACGGCGACGACACGCTCTACGCCTATGACGGCGTCAAGACGATCAAGGCCGGCGACGGCAATGACTCGGTTGTGGGGTCGTACGGGACCACGTCGGTCAAGGCCGGCGACGGTAATGACACCATCTATGTTGGTAACGGCTCGGGAACGGTCGATGCCGGTGGCGGCGACGATTCGATCTATGTCACGGAGGCAGATGCTTCGATCGTTGCCGGCGGCGGCGACGATACGGTCTCTGTCTCCGAGGGCTCAACGACCATTGATGGCGGCAAGGGTGATGATTCGATATACGTCACCTACGGCCCGTCGTCGATCCTTGGCGGCAGCGGTGACGACACCATCGCTGTCAACGAACACAACCAACGCGTCGATGGCGGCAAGGGCGACGACTCGATCGACTTCGACACCGGCGACAAGATCGTCAAAGGCGGCAAGGGCGCCGACACCATCGACGCCTCATACGGGCATGGCAAGGTCTATGGCGACAATGGCGACGATTCGATCATGGTCGAATCCGGTTCGTACACGGTCAAGGGCGGCGATGGCGACGACACAATCGAAGGAAGCAACGGACACTGGAAGGTCGACGGCGGCGACGGCGACGATTCGATTTCCGGCTTCGACGGCAGCGGTACCATCAAGGGCGGCAAGGGCGCCGACACAATCACCGCCGACTTCGGTGGCGACGTGAAGGGCGGTAAAGGGTCCGACTCCATCTGGGTTACGGGATCCACTGCCGAGGTCCACGGCGACAAGGGCTCCGACACGATTTCGGTCGGCGGCGGCGTGACGGTGGACGGCGGCAAGGGCAAGGACTCGATCGTGTTCGCGCCGGACGAACACGGCGATCAGGAGGCGACGGGTGGCGCCAAGAGCGATACCTTCGTCTATCAGTATGACGATGCCAATGATGATGGCGTCGCCGACGCGAACGCCGGCAACGTCAAGATCACCGACCTGAAGAAGA
>JAAEOR010000461.1 GCA_024222895.1 Hyphomicrobiales bacterium
CTTGGCTGGTTAAGCTGCTTTTCTCGATCGCCCCGCCGTTCAACACGTTCGCCTATTCGCGGCCGTGCAGCGGTTGGGACGCCGCTTTCACGGCGAGGCTACCGATCATGGCGGTGAACATGTCGCATTGCGTGTCCCGGACATCACCTTCGGTGCCGAAGAAATCGTGCTGGAAAATCGACGGACAAGAGAATAAGGACCGCATGGTCGTGACCGAGTGGAGGGAAATATTGGCAGATGGTCTTCCAGACAGAGGCGGGTCTCCAGAATCAGGCATGCGGATGACTCTGGAGAGATTGAGTTCTCTTGGCGGTGGAACGGTGGTACGATCCCGATGAAATTAGCGGTATATAGGAAGTTTCTGTTAGGGAACCCCATTGGGCAGGATTTCCCATTACTTTAAACCGCCCGATTAATGGGCTGAACGCGAGCTTCGGTACCAATTTAGGGCCGGATTCGTGCTGGGATGCGCTTCATGCTACATTTAGCATAATCGCGCAATCGCACTGAGAAGTCCCCGATTAGTAAGAAAAGAGAGAGGCCTAGACCAGTAATCTGAAGAAATCGATGCGACCTTTTTTTCCGTACAAAGTGCGATTGGATGCGATTACAATCGTTTCGGATATCACCTGAGAAGAACTGGACCAAAAGCAATGCTCCCGATAGTGAAATTGCCGCTGGGATTTAGCGACGCAGAGAACTACAAACGTCGCGAGAATAAGCAGTTACTGGATAGCATCTGTAGCGCGCCCGGTTCCTTGGACACAAGTTTGTCTCATGCGGCGGGCCTGAGTGACATCGCGGCGTCCCACGCCTGACGAGCTTGAGCGGGGCTCAGGTAGCCGTTCTTCTCCACAATCCACTGGGCATTGTACTGTTGGACGAACCCGCGGACGGCGTTCCGCAGCTCCGCGATGTTGCGGTAGACGCGGCCATGGATGATTTGTTCCTTGAGCGTGCGATTAAACCTCTCGGCGACGCCGTTGGTCTGGGGCTGTTCGACGAACGCGTAGGATGGCTGGATGCCCCAGAACTTGATCTGGTTGGTGAAGTGGTCCGACAGATACTGGGAGCCGTGATCCATCCGCAAGGCCAGTCCCCGAGCTGCACCGGCGGAGGTCGAGTCATACAGCCTCGCAAGCCCCATGGAGATCGGCTGAAGGGCGGCGAAGCGGTCGCCTCGCTTGCACACATGCCAGCCGACGCACTCGGCGTTCCAATGCTCGATGGCGGTGAATATCCAGCTCCAGCCGTCGTCCACCGTGAACACCCGAACGCCGTCCGTGCCCCACATGAGGTTGGGGGCATGGGTGATGATCTCACCGTCATGGGGATTTCCGCCACGGCGGCGGCAGCGATGGGGTGAGAGCAGGTTGTTCTCGCGCATCACCCGGAGCACCCGCTTGCGGGAAACACGGATGCCACGACAGACCCGAAGCCGAGCCCAGACCTTGCGGTGTCCCTCGCCCTCCCAGGGGGATGCCTCCAGGTCGGCCTCGACGGCCACCAGCAGAGCCTCGTCCGAGATCGAAGGCTTGGGTCCCCGACGCTTTGCTGGTGGACGCTCAGCGGTGGCCTGCTGCCGGGACTTCATGGCGTAGAACGAGGAACGGGCAAAACCCCAGGCCGCACAGACCCGCGCGACCCCGTAGGCCAGGCCCGTGCCGGGAGAGGTGGCGGCACTCATCGCTGCGACCTCCGCCGCCCCAAAGGGCCGGACGTCTCCGTCTTGGCCTCCAGCAGTTCCACCTGCATGGTCAACTCCCCGATCCGCTTCATGGCGGTGTCCAGTTCCGCCTTCACCGGATCACCCTTGCGTTCCTTGAGCGACGCATCGATCCCGGCGATCGCCTTCTCACGCCACTGCTCGAGCCGGAAAATCTCCACGCCCAACTGCCGCGACAAAAGTTCCACCGGCTCGCCACGCAAAAGCCGCAGGACAACCTCACGCTTGCGCGTCACCGTCCACCGCTGGCCAAGCCCCAGCGAGCCTGCCGGCGAAACCTGGCCTGGGGAAAACGTGGACGAGCCAAGCTCGCCCTCGTTTACCACAGGCCCATCAACAGCAACTTTCTTCTCAAAATTGTCGGTCATGTTCCGGTCCTCCTTGGACACTTCGATTAAGCCAATTCTGTGTCCAAGGAAATCGGGTCCGACTCATTCGCCGGCTAATTCTTGCCCTAGTATATTTACTCTTTTTGGCCTTATGAGACCTGCATATA
>JAAEOR010000462.1 GCA_024222895.1 Hyphomicrobiales bacterium
AAAGTCTTTCCATTGCCATTCCCGTCCCCTGGACAGCCGTTTCGCGCCCGAACCCCGCCACCACCGTCCTATGCCCCTGACCTTGACAGGTAGTTACCGGAGAGCAAATCGCGATTATCGTCAAGTTTCTGCCCGCATGAAGGCAACACGAAGGCGGCGACCTGGCTCACAACGAGCGCCCGATGGCGAGGTATTTCTCCCGGCGCTGGCGGCGAATCTCGTCCGCGCCAAGGCCATCGAACGCCGTAAATGCTTCCTCGATTGCCTCTCCGGTAGCAGTCACGGTGTCTGCCGGCTGTCGGTGCGCCCCACCAACCGGTTCACGGATTACCCCATCGACCGCTCCGAACCGCAGCAAATCCTCCGCAGTGATGCGCATCGCGGTGGCTGCATCCTGGGCACGGCTCGAATCATGCCAAAGAATCGACGCTGATGCCTCCGGCGACGCGACCGTGTAGATCGCGTGTTCAAGCATGTGGACGGTGTTCGCCGTCGCAATCGCCACTGCTCCGCCCGAACCTCCCTCACCAATCACAACCGCGACATTTGGGACGCCGAGCGCCAAACACGCTTCGGTTGAACGCGCGATCGCCTCGGCCTGGCCGCGTTCCTCCGCGCCGATCCCCGGATAGGCACCGGCGGTGTCAACCAGCGCGAGAACCGGTAGAGAGAACCGATCGGCGAGCTTCATGATCCGAACGGCTTTGCGGTATCCCTCCGGGCGCGCCATTCCGAAATTGTGCTTCAGGCGACTCTCGGTGTCGGATCCCTTCTCTTGGCCAATGACGGCTATGGACCGTCCGTTGAGCCGACCGAGGCCCGCTACGACGGCGGCATCGTCGGCATATTTCCGATCGCCGGCCAACGGCGTGAAGTCGTCGATCAACTGGTCGACATAGTCCTGGAAGTGGGGCCGGTCCGGATGGCGTGCTACCTGAGTTTTCTGCCAGGGCGTCAGCTTGGCGTAAATCTCCGCCAAAGCCTGATCGGCGCGCGTTTCCAGCCTGGAAATCTCATCACTGATGGCGACCGCATCGCCATCATCGCCAAGTGAACGCAGCTCCTGGACCTTGCCCTGCAGGTCAGCGATCGGCTTCTCAAAGTCCAGATAGGTGTGCATGCGGGTCCAGAAACCCCAAATAATCCGCCGTCGCCCGCCAACCGCGGGGCGGCGGCAAACTGACCTTCCGGCGAAATCAAGTCAAGCGAATCTGCTTGTCGGTTCAACCGGTTTCGTCGCCGAGAGGGTGATGGTCGACGACCAGGGCGCGTAGTCGATCCTCGAGCACATGGGTGTAGATCTGGGTCGTCGAGATGTCGGAGTGCCCAAGGAGCTGCTGAACAACCCTGAGATCCGCACCATTTTGCAGCAGATGGCTGGCAAAGGCATGGCGCAGTACGTGCGGAGATACCTTCGTCGTCGGTATCCCTGCACTCGCGGCGAGTTGCTTGAGGTCGCGGGCGAATGCCTGGCGAGTCAGATGACCGACATTGCCCGACGACGGGAACAGCCATCGGCTGGCCGGGTGGCCGCCACCCTTTCGGGCCGCCACATAGGCGGCCGCCGCTCGTTTCGCCACATCCGTGATCGGCACGACCCGTTCGTGCCCACCTTTGCCCCGCAGTGTGAATGCCGGGGTTTGATTGCCAATTGCGGTCGCCGGCAGGGACACCAGTTCGGACACCCGCAACCCGGTCGCGTAGATCAGCTCAAGAAGTGCATGAAGGCGTAATGCCCTGAGCCTTGCAACGTCGGAGAGCGACTCCCGGCGCGCGGCCGCTGACGCAGCAGATAGCAGACACTCCACCTCTTGCACACTGAGCGTCCGAGGTAGCCGCGTGGTTCGTCGCGGTCCCTCCACGGTTCCGCTCGGGTCGTCGCCTCGGATGCCTTCGCTGAACAGGAATGTATGAAACTGGCGGACTGCCGAAAGGTGCCGGGCCACGGTTGTGGCGGCAAAACCACGGTTGTCGAGGCTGGCCAGATAGTCTCTGATTTCTCGAGTCCCCGCCCGTTCGGCAGTCGATGCGACGGCGGCAAGATGTCGCGTGTAGTCGAGCAGATCGCGTCGATACGCGACCAGCGTATTGGCTGACGCTCCGCGCTCTGCGCTCATCATTTCAAGGAACGCCTCGATGTGATGGGCGTCGATGGTCATTCGGCAGGCGCTTCCGGTTCGTCGGCCGCCGCCGGCTCTGCGGCCGGTTCGGGTACCGGTCGAATAATCGGAACGGGTTCAAGGCGACTAGCAGGAATCCGCACTGACATCTCACGTTGGTGGGGTTCGATGAAATTGCCGAGATACACCATCGCCGCCACGATCAGCAGGGCAAGCAGCAGCAGCGTGGTGAGGAACCTGACTATCGTTGGCATCGCCATCCCCGGCGGGCGCCCGGGCGTCTCCGTGGCAAATGTTCAAATCCACTCCGCTGCATTCCCGTTTGTCGTCCAAGGCCGCATATGATTCAAGCGAACAGGCGTGTTGCCTTGACATCGCGGCCGAAAAACGGCTCAAGCTCAAGCTTCAGGGACCCGATGCAAAAATCCGAACCGAACCGCAAACGCTCTGCGAAGCGCGCCAGCGTCAACGAATCGCTCGAAGCTCGCGTGGCGCGGCGACTCAGAGGCCAGACCGTCGCCATGGTCGGCATGATGGGGGCGGGGAAGTCGTCGATCGGCCGCCGGCTGGCGGCGCGACTTGGACTTCCATTCGTCGACGCCGATGCCGAGATCGAGCAGGCGGCCAACGCCACCATCAGCGAAATATTCGAGCAGCACGGCGAGGATTACTTTCGCGACGGCGAAAGACGGGTGATTCAGCGCCTTCTTGACGGGACACCGAAGATCATCGCCACCGGCGGCGGCGCCTTTATTCAACCCGAGACGCGCGAAGCAATTCGCGATGGCGCCATCTCGCTCTGGCTCAAGGCCGACCGCGACCTGATCCTGTCTCGCGTGCGACGCCGGTCGAATCGGCCACTTCTCAAGGCTGACGACCCCGAGACGGTCGTCGACCGACTGATTGCCGAGCGATATCCTGTCTACGCCGAGGCCGATATTCACATTCAGTCGCGCGACGTCGCCCATGAGGTCGTAATCGATGAAATCTTCGTGGCGCTGGACAATCATTTCGGCGCAGGGCAGCGGGAGAACCCATCATGAACGAGTCTGCTCCGGAGCCGCCAAGCGCGCCGACCGTCATCCCGGTCGCGCTGGGTGAGCGTTCCTACGACATCGTCATCGGCCGCGGGATCATCGACGATGCCGGCAAAGAAATCGCCGCGCGACTCCCCGGCTCCAAACTCGCTGTCGTTACCGACGCCACGGTCGCCGATCTGCATTTGTCGACGCTGACCCGAAGTCTGGACAATGCCGACATTGAGTATGTCGAGATCGTCGTCGAGCCCGGCGAGAGCTCGAAGAGCTTTGCCACACTCGAATCGGTACTCGACGACCTGCTGGCGGCGCGCATCGAGCGTACCGACGCGGTTCTGGCACTGGGCGGCGGCGTGGTCGGCGATCTTGCCGGTTTTGCCGCCGGGGTCGCGCTCCGCGGTGTGCACCTGGTCCAGTTGCCGACGACTTTGCTCGCCCAGGTCGATTCCTCCGTGGGCGGCAAGACCGGCATCAACAGTCCGCGCGGCAAGAACCTGGTCGGTGTATTCCATCAGCCCGACCTCGTCCTGGCCGATTCAGGCGTTCTCGACTCATTGCCGCCACGAATTTTCAATGCCGGCTACGCCGAAGTCGCCAAATACGCGATGATCCGGGATCTGGATTATTTTGCCTGGCTGGAGGCCAACTGGCGGGCGATCGCCGCCGGATGGCCGGAGCGCGACCACGCCATTGCCATCGCCTGCCAGGGCAAGGCTGACATCGTTGCCGCCGACGAACGGGAAAGGGGTCAGCGGGCGCTTTTGAATCTGGGCCACACCTTCGCCCACGCTCTTGAGGCCGTGACCGGATTTTCTCACCGCCTGCTGCACGGCGAGGCCGTCGCGATCGGAGCCGTCCTCGCCCACGAGTTCTCCTTTCGGCTTGGCTACTGTTCGCTTGAGGACGCTCGGCGGGTGGAGGCGCACTTTGCCGAAGTCGGCCTCCCCACCCATCTGCAGGACATCAAGAGCGAACTGCCCGACGCGGCTACGTTGATGCGACACATCGCCCAGGACAAGAAGGTCAAGCGAGGCAAGCTGACCTTCATTCTGACGCGTGGCATCGGTGAAGCTTTCATCGCCGATGATGTCCCCGGGGAAGACGTCGAATCGTTTCTGAAGGAGCAGTTGACCACATGACCCTCTGGTTGATCCCACTGGCGATCATACTCCTGGTGGCGGTCTCAGCATTCTTTTCGGGCTCCGAAACTGCCCTCACCGCCACGTCCAAGGCTCGCATCATGCAGCTTGAGAAGACCGGTGACCGCCGGGCCGGCATTGTCGCTCGCCTGATTGCCGACCGCGAGAAACTGATCGGTGCCATCCTGCTGGGCAACAACGTGGTCAATATTCTCGCCTCGGCGCTGGCCACAAGCGCTTTTCTCGCTCTCTTCGGACAGACCGGGGTGGTCTATGCGACGTTGGTCATGACGCTGTTGGTACTGGTGTTCGGGGAGATCTTGCCGAAAACGCTCGCCATCGGCAGTCCGGATCGGGTCTCGCGGGCTGCAGCGCCGGTGCTCAGTGTCGTCGTCGCGATATTCTCGCCGATCGTCGGCGCGGTTCAGGTGTTGATTCGCGGCATATTGCACCTGGTCGGTTGGAATGCGGCTGACGGCAAGGCGATCCTGACGGCCACCGACGAGATCCGTGGCCAAGTCGATCTTCTCCATGCTGAGGGGAGTGTGGTGAAGGCCGAACGCGACCGACTCGGTGGGCTTCTCGACCTCAGCCAGCTCGATGTCGCCGACGTCATGGTGCACCGGACGGATATGCACACGGTGAACGCAGCGGAGCCGCCGGACAAGATCGTCGACGACATCCTGGCGAGCCCCTATACCCGCGTGCCGATCTGGGAAAACGAGCCGGAAAACATCGTCGGCGTCGTTCATGCCAAGGATCTCCTGCGAATTCTGAAAACCTCGGGCGGCGACGCCAGTAATGTCGATATCGGGGCGGTCGCCAAACGGCCGTGGTTCGTCCCCGACGCGACAGCCCTGAATGACCAGTTGAATGCCTTCCTGAAGCGCAAGGCTCATTTCGCCCTGGTGGTCGACGAGTATGGCGAAGTGCAGGGGCTGGTGACCCTTGAAGATATCCTTGAGGAGATCGTCGGGGAGATCGCCGACGAGCACGATATTGAAGTCCAGGGTGTGCGTCCGCAGCCCGACGGCTCGGTCAATGCCGACGGGTCTGTCCCGATCCGAGATCTCAACCGGGCGATGGACTGGGACCTGCCGGACGAGGCTGCTACGACCATCGCGGGACTGGTGATCCATGAAGCGCGTATCATCCCGGAGCCGGGCCAGGCCTTCACATTTCATGGATTCCGTTTTCAGGTCTTGCGCCGGAGCCGCAATCGACTGACCTCCCTGAGGATTACTCCGCTCAGGCGTACTAGCCACGCCCCAATATCGGCGCCGATCGTATCGGTGAGGTGACAGTTCGGCCGCATTCTTGCGCTCCGATCCGACGCCTCTAGCGAAACGGGAGCCGCAAATGGTCCTCGACCTACTGATCGTCGGTGCGAGCTTCGCGGGCCTCGTCGCTGCAAAAACTGCAGCGGCTCGCGGGCTTGACGTCGCCGTCATCGACAGCAAACGGGAACCGGGCGCCAACATCCGCACCACCGGCATTCTGGTTCGCGAGGCGATCGATGAAATCGACATCCCAGCCCATCTGACCCGCAAGGTTCCCGGGGTCCGGCTTTACGCGCCCAACCTGTCGAGCGTCGATCTTTTCTGTCCGGGTTATGCCTTCTACACCACGCGAACAGCGGCGTTGCTGCGCTGGTTGACCGACGAGGCACGGGAAGCCGGTGCTCGCGTGCTCTACGGGCTCCGGTTTGATGGCGGCTCGACGGATAACGGCTTGATCCGCCTTGACGGCATCGACATTCAAACGCGCTATCTGATAGGCGCCGACGGCGCACGCTCGCGGGTGGCAAAATGCTTCGGCCTGAACCCAAACCGTCGGTTCCTGACCGGCGTCGAAACCGAATTCGAAACCGGTGATTCCGTCGACCCGCGCTTCCTTCATTGTTTTCTGAGCGCGGCCTTTGCCCCCGGCCACATCGCATGGGCCGCGCCCGGGCCAGACGTCATTCAGGTCGGGCTGGCGGTCGGCAACGGCAAAAAGCCAGACCTCGCGGCGTTTCTTGCCCATACCGAATCGAGGTTCGGCTGGCGATCGATGAAGATTGTCGAACGTCGCAGCGGGCTTATTCCCTGTGGCGGGCCACTTCGTCAGACAGCGTCGCCAGGCGTTCTTCTGATTGGCGACGCGGCCGGTTGGGTGTCGCCGCTCACCGGCGGCGGTATCCGGCTGGCGTTTCGCCATGGTCGTCGGGCCGCGTCGTATGTGGCAGATCACCTCCTGAACGGGGGCGCGGCCCCCGAAGCCAGGCTCGTCAGCGATGTGCCGCCACTCCGATGGAAGCGGCTATTGCGGCGAGCGTTCGACCTCACGCCACCGGATCCGCTGCTCAATTTGGCCCTTTCCACCGGCCCGATGCGCAGAGCCGCGGAGCTGGTCTATTTCCACCGCAGCGCCCACGGGGTCGATCGCGACGCGTACCAAAAATGGCTCGACCTGGAATACGCCGGCCAAGCGCGGCCCGCGAACCGCCTGGGCAAGACCGGATGACCAGCCCGCTTCTCCCACACTCGATGTGATCTGCGCCGGCTCAAGCGCGTGACAGAGCAAGAAAAGCGCGAAGATCGCATCGGGCATATACGATCGAGGGCTTCGGCACACCCTGTCTTGCGCTTCAGCCGGCCCGAAGGGTTGTATTTCGGCGAGCATCTACAGTGCCAGGCGGCTCAAGCGTATGATCTCATACGCTCATCGCCGCCCGACCCCGTAGCTGCACCCCCGAAAGTGCAACGCGGACCGCATGGAGTGCGGGAGAAGCGGGTTATACCAAGGGTATTAACGTGCCTGGAGATCCGGCGCCTTGGCATCAATCACCAAGGCGTGCATGCCACGTTCAAACTCGCTCTTCAGCGCGGCGTGTACCATCCGGTGAGCGGCAAGGCGGCTCTGGCCGCGAAATGCCTCGGCAACGATACGGACCCTGAAGTGGGTTTCACCCTCGGGACGTGCCCCGGCATGCCCCTTGTGCCGGTCCGATTCGTCGACCACATTCACGGTCAACGGTGAAAATGCCGCTTCCAGCAGCCTGGTCATTCTATCCTTACCGTTCATCGCTATTTTTTCCCTGGGAAGCGCCCCGCTTCTTGTCGCCGGCCGATCGCCTGATCATAATCAGAACCTATGAACCTGAATTCGAAATATTTCGACCGGATTCGCATCAAGCCCAACGGAGCGCGCCGCGCCGAGGCTGAGGAACCCTCGACCTGTGAGTGGGCTGGATGCGACAAGCCGGGCGGCTATCGGGCGCCAAAGGGCCGAAATCGCGAACGTGAATATCACGATTTCTGCCTCGAACATGTCCGTGAATACAACAAGGGTTACAACTACTTCGCCGGCATGCCCGACGGCGATATCGCCGATTATCAGCGCTCCGCCTCCGTCGGCCATCGACCGACTTGGAACGTCGGTGTCAATCGCAATGGTCAGGCGGAGGGCAAGCCCGCCTGGACCGACGCATTCATCGATCCATTCGGCGTCTTCGGCCCGGCGCAGCAGGATCCTGCCGGCGGGCCGGCGCCGGAAAGCCGGCCGCTCGGGAATTTCGCTCGTCGCTCCTTCGATACCCTCGACCTTGAAGGAACTGAATCCGGCACCCAGATCAAGGCACGGTACAAGGAGCTTGTGAAGCGCCACCATCCGGACGCCAATGGCGGCGACCGCAGTCTGGAGGACCGTTTGCGAGAGATCATTCAAGCTTACAACTATCTGAAGTCGGCCGGTTTTTGTTCCTGACCCGGATTGGCACGCATGCTGCGGCCAATTGCGGCAACAGATTTCCAATCGCCAACGAATTTCATATATAACCGCGCGAAACCTCCCGCTGCTGTTGCCGCCCTTACCGCAATCGCAGCCCTATCTTCTCACATCGAACCGAAGGTGCCGGGCGGTGCCACGGGGGAGCAATGATCGAAGCCACAGACGACCGGGCCCCGGCGCCCGACATGAAAATCTCCGTTCGGCAGGTCTTTGGAATCGACAGTGATCTCGACGTACCGGCCTATTCGGCGGCCGACGAACACGTCCCGGATCTCGATGACGACTACCTGTTCGATCACGACACGACGCTGGCGATTCTCGCCGGCTTCGCCCATAACCGGCGGGTTCTGGTCTCCGGCTATCATGGTACCGGCAAGTCAACCCACATCGAGCAGGTCGCTGCCCGCCTCAATTGGCCGTGCGTCCGGGTCAACCTCGACAGCCACATCAGCCGGATCGACCTGATCGGGCGCGATGCCATCGTCCTGCGCGATGGTCAGCAGCTCACCGAATTTCGCGACGGTATTCTGCCGTGGGCCCTCAAGCACAATATTGCGCTCTGCTTCGACGAATATGACGCCGGCCGCCCCGACGTGATGTTCGTTATTCAGCGCGTGCTGGAGGTTCAGGGCAGGTTGACGCTGCTGGACCAAAACAAGGTGATACGGCCGCATGAAGCCTTTCGCCTGTTCGCCACCGCCAACACGGTCGGCCTTGGCGACACGTCCGGCCTCTATCACGGCACGCAGCAGATCAATCAAGGTCAAATGGACCGCTGGTCGATCGTGACGACGCTCAACTACCTGCCGCACGACAAGGAAGTCGACATCGTCGCCGCCAAGGCACCGAGCTATCGCGACCCCGAAGGCCGCGAAGTCCTGGCCAAGATGGTACGCGTCGCCGACATGACCCGCAGTGCGTTTGTCAATGGCGACTTGTCGACCTTGATGAGCCCGCGGACTGTGATAACCTGGGCGGAGAATGCCGAGATATTCTCCGACGTTGCATTTGCCCTCCGGGTCACCTTCCTCAACAAATGCGATGAACTCGAACGACCGTTGGTCGCCGAGTTTTATCAGCGGTGCTTCAATCAGGAGCTGCCTCAGTCGACGGCGAATGTCGTCCTGAGCTGACGCAGCTGTGCCAGGATCAAACGAGACTCGCCCCGGCAAGACCGCAGAAAGCCCGAACGAGCCGTTCAAGCGGGCCGTAACCGGATGTCTGCGTGCGATCGCCGGAAGCGCTGACGTCGAGGTAACCTTCGCAGCCGATCGTCCGATGCTCACCGGGCACAAGGCACGTCTGCCCGAACCGCCCCGCAAGCTGACCTTGAATGATGTCGCGGTGACACGCGGCCTGGGCGACTCGCTCGCACTGCGGCTGGCCTGCCACGACACGAAGGTTCATCGGGCCAATCTGCCGGACGGCAAGAATGCCCGCGCGGTCTTCGATGCGATCGAACAGGCTCGCGTCGAGGCACTCGGCTCACTGCGCATGCGCGGTGTCGCCGAAAACCTCGCCGCCATGCTGGAGGACCGCTTCCATCGCGGCAAATACGTCGAGATCAGCGATCGGGCCGATGCACCGCTCGAGGACGCGGTTGCCATGCTCGTCCGCGAGCGCCTGACTGGCGATGAACCGCCGGTCTCAAGCCGACCGGTGGTCGATCTGTGGCGCGACTGGATCGAAGAACGGGCCGGCAGCGACCTCGAACGCCTCAGTGATTCGATCGACGATCAGCGAAATTTCGGGCTCGCTGTCCGCGACCTGATTGCTTCGCTCGATATGGCCGACGAACTGGGAAGCGAATCCGGCGAAGACGATGACAGCGACAGCGATTCCGGCGAGGCCGACGATAGCGACGGTGCATCCGAGGCAAGCGACGCCGCCGATGCCGCCAATCCTGAGGACGTCGAGGCAGCGGCCGACGATACCGAGGCAGGCGAAGGCGAGTCCGCCGAGGCCGACGCGGAAGAGATGGTGGACGACTCCGAACTCACCGACGCCCGCGAAACCGGCGAGTCAAGCCGGGCCGAGGCGCCGTTCTCCAATCTCCCCCCGGTCTCCGACTACCACGCCTTTACAGCCAAATATGACGAGGTCATCCGGGCCGAGGATCTGTGCGACGTTGCAGAACTGGATCGGCTGCGCGCCTATCTCGACAAGCAACTCGCGAATCTTCAGGGCGCAGTCGGCCGCCTGGCTAATCGGTTGCAGCGACGACTGATGGCGCAGCAGAATCGCGCCTGGGAATTCGACCTGGAGGAAGGGTTGATCGACGCCGCGCGACTGTCACGCGTGGTGACCGATCCAATGCATCCGCTCTCCTTCAAGGCGGAGCGTGACACGGAGTTCCGCGACACGGTCGTCACGCTGCTTCTCGACAATTCGGGATCGATGCGCGGCCGGCCGATCACCGTCGCGGCGACCTGTGCTGATATTCTTGCCCGTACTTTGGAACGGTGCGGTGTGAAGGTCGAAATCCTCGGCTTCACCACGCGTGCGTGGAAGGGGGGGCAATCCCGTGAAGTCTGGTTGCAGGCGGGCAAGCCGCCGACCCCGGGCCGGCTGAATGACCTGCGGCACATCATCTACAAGGCCGCCGACGCACCCTGGCGACGCTCGCGCCGCAATCTTGGCCTGATGATGCGCGAAGGACTGCTGAAGGAAAACATCGACGGGGAAGCCCTGGCCTGGGCTCACTCGCGCCTGATCGCTCGCCCCGAACAGCGCAAGGTGCTGATGATGATCTCGGACGGCGCTCCCGTTGATGACTCGACTCTATCGGTCAATCCGGGAAACTATCTTGAGCGCCATCTGCGGCATGTGATCGAAGAGATCGAGACTCGCTCACCGGTGGAGCTTCTCGCGATCGGTATCGGCCACGACGTCACGCGCTATTATCGCCGCGCCGTAACCATCGTCGACGCCGAGGAGCTGGCCGGAGCCATGACCGAAAAACTGGCCGAGCTGTTTGCCGACGAGGCACCGACTGCAACGAGGCGGCCCCTCGTCGCGGCGGCGATACAGTGAAGCGGCAGCACCCGCTGACGCTGTTTTTTGCAGCCCTCGCCGCAGCTCTGGTTGGGCAGGGATCCATCGCCGAAGCGGCGACGGGGTTTCGTCCCCTCACGATGTCTATCAAGCCGATCGAATCGTTCGGCTCGTCGGACATCGACGAGCGCTTCGGTGCCCTGGCTTTTCGTGGTGGTCTCGAGCTGTCGTCACCCGACCCGCAATTTGGCTCGCTGTCGGGGCTGGATTTCGCTTCTGACGGGACATTGTTCGCGGTCAGCGATACGGGGCTCTGGTTCGCGGCACAGCCCGAGGAGGAGGACGGCCGGCTGATTGGCCTGCGCGATGCTCGCATCGCCCCAATCCTCAATCACGGCGGTGTGCCGCTATCCGGCAAACGGTGGGGCGATGCCGAGGCACTGCGCATTGTTCCGGCCAGAGATGGTGACGCGGCGTTTGTCGCTTTCGAGCGAGTCAACGACCTTCGTTGGTTTACCGGCCACGAGTTCGCCCTGGTCAGATCGCGCCCGGTCGAGCTTCCGGCGACCCTAAGGATAGGGGCGGGCAACGGCGGGTTCGAGGCAGTCGCCGTCGGGCGCGACGCCGGTCCTCTCGATGGTGCACTGATCCTGATCGCAGAGCACTTCCTGAATGAAGATGGCAACCATCGCGCCTGGATTGTCGGTGGGGCGCGGGAAGGTGGTTTTTCGATTGCCCGCGATGGAAGCTACAATGTCACCGATGCTGCAAGCCTGCCCAATGGCGACCTCCTGATCCTTGAGCGGGCGGTTGGCCTGCCGCGCGGCATCAGTATGCGCATCCGTCGCATAGGCGAATCTGATATCCTGGCCGGCGGCACGGTCCAGGGCGAGACACTGGTCGAAGCCGATCTGCGGTATCAGATCGACAATATGGAAGGCATGGCCGTTCGAACCAACGAGGTCGGCGAAACCGTTGTCGCTCTCATTTCCGACGACAACAACAACCCGTTTCAGCGAACCGTGCTGTTGTATTTCGCGCTGGTCGAGTAAAGCGAGACCGCGCCGACGGCCCCAGCGACTGCTCAGCTTTCCGACTGGGAGGCCACCCGTTTCTCGATCTGGCGTTTCAGTCGCCGGGCATTGATCGAGAGTTGGCTGTCGCGCGCCGCGAGCAGGAACTTGTCCAACCCGCCGCGATTTTCGACCGACCGCAGGGCATTCGCGCTTATCCTGAGGCGAATCCGCTGGCCCAGCGCGTCGCTAAGAAGCGTCACCTGGTTGAGGTTGGGAAGGAATCGCCGACGCGTCCTGTTTTTTGCGTGGCTGACATTGTTACCGGTCAAGACCGCCTTACCGGTCAACTCACAGCGGCGCGCCATCGGAACTATCCTCTCGTTTGTGTATGCCTCATGCGCGGTGGCAAGCAGGCAGTCTGGCCTTTTCTGGAAGCGAGCATGCTATAGTGAGCCGTCGCCCGAGCGTCAAGACGAACGCGTCCATGCCAGCAGACCACCCGGAGGGGCCGTTCGGAAATCGGTGCCTGTTCTTTGTCGGTCAATCTATCCCGGCGGTGGGCAAAACGGATCATATGTCAGAAAACCACCGATACCGTGCCAATGAACTTTGCAGCCGCGTCGCGGTGACGGTGGGCGGGCTTATCATCACCCTGGCCGCCGTCGCCACCGCGGCCGAAGCCCGGGCGTCGACAACATTCGAAGCCACATATACGATTTCTATTGGCACGGTGGTCATCGGACGGGCGACGGCGCAAAGCAGCTTCTCGGACGATGCCTATACGGCCGCCATCAGCGGCTCGACGGGCGGTCTTTCGCGCCTGGCTTCAGACGCAAGCGCGCAGCTTTCCGGCTCGGGGCGAATTTCGGGTACCACCGTCCTGCCGTCGTCCTTCGACCTCGAAACGGTCGAACGGGGTTTCGGCACTTATGTGCATATGGAGATGACCAGCGGTCGCGTCACCAAACTTATCGCCGCGCCAAGCCTCGCCGCAGCTGCCGACCGAATCCCGCTCACGGATCGCCATAAAACGGGCGTTGTCGATCCGCTTGCCGCGTTTCTGGTTCCCTTCGACCGCCCCGGGGTCCCGTCGGGCCGCGCCGCCTGTGATCGAACTATCAAGGTTTTCGACGGATGGACGCGTTTTGACATCCAGCTTTACTACAAGGCCACAAAGGCTGTAGACGGTGGCAGCGAAACCTATGCTGGCCGGATCATTGTCTGCGGCGCCCGCTATATTCAGGTCGCCGGTCATCGCTCCCAGGCGGACTCGCAGAACGACCTTGTCGGCAATGAGCGGCTTGAGGTGTGGCTGGCGCCCGTGGGAGAGACGAGGTTACTTGTGCCGTTCCGCATCCAGGTCGGAACCAGATGGGGCGACCTGATCGTTCACGCCACCCGATTTGTCACCGAAGCCGAGGAAGATCGTGCGTCGCTCAACTAGCCATCGTTTTCCCCGTTATCCACATGTAAAATGTGCCCTGCAAGCGGACATCGTCACAGAAACGTCATGAATTGCGGAACGACGACGGGGATGTTCTTGTTTCACTCCCGGACAGCGTTCTCCAAGCACAGAGTCAAAATATGGTGTCGATCGCGATTTGTAGGCGCATATCTCGTAGGGAACGGAGCGCGAAACTTGTCGAGTCAGCGATTCGGGCCGCTTTTGTTCTTGACTCGTTCCGCGCGTGCATGCATCCGCCCAAACCGTCGCGCTTTCGGGCGGCCTGTGTCTTAATGCTGGCGAGCACCGCCGGTCCTGTTGAACTGCGACCGACCATCGACGGAGCCCTCACGATCAAATGAATTTTGCGTCGATACCCGGCGCCGCCCCGGTCGGCGGTAAGCTGGTTGCGGTCCTCGGACCGACAAACACGGGGAAGACCCACCTCGCCATTGAGCGAATGCTCGGCCATCAGTCGGGCGTGATCGGGTTGCCGCTTCGCCTGCTGGCCGCCGAGGTCTATGGCCGGGTTGCCGCGCGTGTCGGTCCCGACCAGGTCGCCCTGATCACCGGTGAGGAGAAGATCGTCCCATCCGAAGCGCGCTATCAGGTGTGCACGGTCGAGGCGATGCCACTCGAATCCGACGCATCGTTCCTTGCAATCGACGAGATTCAGCTCGCCGGCGACCTGGAACGGGGCCATGTGTTCACCGATCGCATTCTTCATCTGCGCGGCCGCGACGAGACCCTGCTCCTCGGCGCCGCGACGATGCGCGGCATCGTCGAAACGCTGTTTCCGGCGGCAAACATAGTCACGCGGCCACGGATGTCGGTCCTCAACTACTCCGGGTCGAAGAAAATCACGCGCCTGCCGCGCCGCTCCGCGATCGTCGCGTTCTCGGCGGACGACGTTTATGCAATTGCCGAACTCGTCCGGCGCCAGCGCGGCGGCGCCGCGGTTGTCCTGGGCTCACTGAGCCCGCGGGCTCGCAACGCCCAGGTCGACCTCTTCCAATCGGGAGACGTCGATTTCCTGGTCGCCACCGACGCCATCGGCATGGGGCTAAACCTCGACGTCGAGCACGTCGCATTTGCCGCCGACCGCAAATTCGACGGCTTCCAGCTGCGTCGACTGACGCCGGCCGAATTTGGTCAGATCGCCGGCCGGGCCGGGCGCCATATGCGCGACGGGACCTTCGGCGTAACCAGTCGTGTCGATCCGCTTCCCGACCAACTCGTGGCGTCGCTCGAAAGTCACGAGTTCGATCCGGTGAGGACGGTGCAGTGGCGCAGCCGCGATCTGGACATCGGCTCGATCGACGCTCTGCGCCACAGCCTCGACCAAACGCCTCGGCGACCGGCATTAACCAAAGCACCGCCAACCGCCGACATTGCCGTCCTCGAGGCGGCGGCGCGCGATCCCGTGATTCGCGATCTTGCGAGTTCTCCGGCGAAGGTTTCGCAGTTATGGGAGGTTTGTCAGGTCCCGGACTATCGCAAGATCGCCCCGGCCAATCACACCGAGCTCGTCACGACGATTTACACCTTCCTGGCCCGCGATGGCCGCATTTCGGACGACTGGTTTGCCGATCAGGTCGCCTATGCAGACCGCACCGACGGTGACATCGACACGCTGGCCAACCGTATCGCCCATATCCGAACATGGACGTTTGCCGCCAATCGCCCGCACTGGCTTGCAGATCCCGCCCATTGGCAGGAGCGCACCCGCGCGGTAGAGGATCGCCTATCCGACGCCCTGCACGAGCGGCTGACGGCCCGCTTCGTCGATCGGCGTACCAGCGTTCTGCTCAGGCGCTTGAGAGAAAAGACGTTGCTCGAGGCGGAAATCACGTCCGACGGCGACATGTTGGTCGAAGGCCAACATGTCGGCGCCCTCTCCGGGTTCCGCTTCGCTCCCGTCACCGGTGCCGACGGCCCCGACGCGAAGGCGTTGCGTACAGCCGCTTCCAAGGCGCTCGCGGGCGAACTGGCAGCGCGTGCCGAGCGGCTGGCCGAAGCCGCCAACTCCGACTTTATTCTCGCGACCGATGGAACGCTGCGCTGGCAGGGCGCCGAAATCGCCCGGGCGATAGAAAGCGAGGACGCTCTGAGGCCGCGACTTGTCATTCTCGCGGACGATGCCCTGACATCCGCTTCCCGCGAGCGGGTCCAGAACCGGATTGATCTCTGGCTCACCAATCGCGCGAGCGAACTGCTGAAGCCGCTCTTTGACCTGCGCGATGCCGAGAGCCTGGTACCCGCCGCCCGCGGCATCGCGTTCCGCCTGACCGAGCGTTCCGGCGTCATAGAGCGCAGCGAAATCGCCGAGGAGGTCCGTGGACTGGATCAGGAAGCCCGCGCCGGCATGCGCGCCCTGGGCGTGCGCTTCGGTGCCCACCATATCTACGTGCCACAGATTCTGAAGCCCGGGCCAAGCGCCCTTCTGGCAACGTTCTGGGTCTTGAAGAATGGCGGCCTGGACCAGGCCAGCGAACTGATCAGCCTCGCCGCCTCCGGCCGAACCAGTTTTCGGGCCAATCCACAGATCGCTGACGATCTCTACCGCATTGTCGGCTATCGCCCTTGCGGCAACATGGCGATCCGCGTCGATATCCTCGAACGACTGGCTGATCTGATCCGGCCCCTCATTGCCTGGCGCGTGACCGCCGACGCGCCGGAGCCACCTGATGGCGCCGTCTCGGGTAACGGCTTCACGGTCACTGTCGCGATGACATCCTTGCTCGGCTGCTCGGGCGACGATTTCGCCTCGGTACTCCGGTCCCTGGGATACAGGATGGAGCGGAAACCCAAGCCGGAACGGCCCGAGGAC
>JAAEOR010000463.1 GCA_024222895.1 Hyphomicrobiales bacterium
GCCAGCGGCTCCGGCAAGACGACGCTCCTGCGCTGCGTCGATCTGCTTGAAGAGTTCGAGGCGGGGGAGATCCGTCTCGACGGCGATCCGCTTGGCTATCGGGTCGGTGCCGATGGGCGGCGGACCCGGCTGCGCGGTCGCCAACTCGCCGAGCAGCGGTCGCGGATAGGCATGGTCTTCCAGAGCTACAATTTGTTTCCCCACCTGTCGGCGCTGAGCAATGTCATGCTCGGCCTGACCAAGGTGCAGGGCAAGCCGACGGCTGAAGCGAAGGGCATAGCAGAGCATTGGCTGGACCGTATCGGGTTGGCCGATCGGCGTGACCACCACCCTTCGGCGCTTTCGGGCGGGCAGCAGCAGCGCGTGGCGATTGCCCGCGCGCTGGCGATGGATCCCCGTCTGCTTCTTCTCGACGAGGTTACGTCGGCTCTTGATCCGGAACTGGTTCAGGAAGTCCTGGTCACCATTCGCGGCCTTGCTGAAGCCGGGACGACGATGATGATCGTCACCCATGAAATGCGCTTTGCCCGTCAGGTCTCGACCCGGGCGGTGTTCATGGAACAGGGCGTGATTGCCGAGTCCGGGCCGCCGGAAGAGGTTTTCGGTCGCCCGAGCACCGACAGGCTCAAGGAGTTCCTGGCCAACGTCACTCACTGACGACCTGACCAGATCAACCTGACCAACGGATCGGACGGCGACCGGGTTATACCTTTGGTATTAGGATTGCCCGTGGTTTCACGGTCGGCGTCCAAACGCCCCCTCCGCCAGCCATTCGGCTGCCACCTCCCCCGCAAAGCGCGGGGGAGGATCGCCGTTGCACCGTTGTGCGGAGGCCCTGAAAGGCCCGCTTATCCAAGAAGGTTCGGAGACGTGTGCATGCGTTAGCGAGAAATCGGGGGAGGATTGCCGTTGCATCGTCGCGCGAACAGCGGCGCGCCTCAATCGCCCCCTGCGATTCTGACAAAGAGCGGAATGCTCTAGTGTGCCCAGGGATCGATCCTCAGCCCGATGGTGTCGCCCTCCATCTTGATATGGATGTGATCCAGAAGGATGTTGAGCAGCGGAATCAGGTCCCTGTCCTTGCGATTGACCGCAATGGCTATATTCTCCTGCCAGTCATCGAGCACACAGAGTGCCACATAGACGCGCAGCGACGGATTCTCGGTGAGATGATACCGCGCGACGATCTCGCCTTGAAACGCCATCGCAATTGTCCCGTCACGGACAGCATCGACCATTGAGCCGAAGTCGTCGAATTCTCGCAAATCAAGATCCGGATCGAGTTGGAGAAGGCGGCTTGCGTAGGCACTGTCCCGTTCAGCCCCGATGGTCGTGTCGGGCACGCGGGCGATAAACTCATCCCCGGTGGGACAGGGATCTTCGCTGCCGCTGGCGTGCACCCGGTTGACCAAAAGAGTCAGATGCTGGGTCAGATAGGCGTCGGTGAACAGCAGCCGCCGGGCTCGCTGGACCGAGCGCGTAATATAGGAAATGCCGATGTCGACATCTCCGCGAGCGACCTGATCGACGACCGCCTGATAGGTTTTTTCCGTTCGAACGATCGTGAGGCGGATGCCCAACGCGTTGGCGACTTCGGCGGCGATGGCGGCATCGTAGCCGGCGATCTGGCCGTCCCCATCGGTAAACACCATCGGCGCTGCGTCAGCGTCAATCATGCCGACCCGTATCTCGCCACGATCGATGATATCGGCAATCTGGGGCAGGAGGTCCTGCGCCACCGCGGGCCGGTCATGCGCCGCGACGCCGAGCACGACCAGTGCCATGGTCAACACCGATTTCAACGCTCGTCCTCCACCGCCTTTTCGATTGCCGCGGCGGTCGCGAGGATCGTTTTGCCGCGACCAAGGAGCACCAGGGTCGACGCCGTATACACGGTGAGAAAAGAAATCATCGGGCCGACGATCTGCTCGGTTGTTACCAGCACGACGATCCCCAGGTCGCCTGGCACACCCACCGATGCGAGAATCGGGATCAGGACTGGCGCAAGTGCGGCGCCACCGCCAACCGCCGCGGCACCCCCAATCACGCCACCGATGAACAATGTGGCGATCTGAACGGCTGACAGGTCGACACCGTAGATGTTGGCCAGAAACATTGTGAGCAGGATTATGTTGATGATCTGGCCATGTTGACCGGCGATGACGCCGAACGGCACCACGGCGTTGGCGACGTCTTCCTCGACGTCAAGATGGTTGACAAGCCGGTCGATCGCCGGGCGGACGGCAATGAAGGGATTATTGGCCAGGAACGATATCCCCAGAGGTTGCCGGAGGCTCGCCAGGGCGCCAATTCCCTTGACCCGGCGAAACCCGATCAAAAGCAGCGTGTAGATGATGAACAAGGCGATCCCGGCGCCATAAAAGGCGACGATGAAACCAATCAGGCTCAGGAACATGTCAGTTTCAACCGTGGCCGCGACACCGGCCATCAGGCAGAACAGTCCGATTGCCAGGGGAGCAAGGATCCACTGGAAGATCCGGGAAAACGTCTCGTAGAGCGAGTGGATCACCCGGATGGTTTCGTCGGTCGCGGGCGCGTCAACCACCCCGAGGCC
>JAAEOR010000464.1 GCA_024222895.1 Hyphomicrobiales bacterium
AGATCGGCTCACGGCCGGCCAACGCCGCGATCTGATGGAAATCGTCGAAGACCGCTACGGCGCCGGATCAACCCTGATCACCAGCCAGCTGCCGGTCGACAAGTGGCACGACGTGATCGGCGAGCCAACCTTCGCCGACGCAATCCTCGACCGGCTCGTCCACAACGCATACCGCCTCGAACTCGACGGAGAGTCCTTGCGCAAAACCAAAACCAGCACAAAACAGGAGCAAGCAGCATGATCCGAGTAAACCTCACGCCCGACCCGGTGGGCCCACAGGACCCTCACGCACGCGCCGCTACGTCGGACCCGCGGTGGTCACTTCGCGCCGCGCGCGGGGCCCTCCTGTGGACTACCGGGACGGCCTGCGCCGTGCTTGACGAAAGGGACAAACGCTGACATCAACGACATCACCCAACGGTGCCGAGCCCAAGTGGCCGGATACTCCGGAATCAGTGGCCGGATGTCACCGGAATAGGTGGCCGGATGGGCCGGAATGGGCA
>JAAEOR010000465.1 GCA_024222895.1 Hyphomicrobiales bacterium
CGGTCGATCTCGGCGGCCTCGTACAGGTATTTGGGCACACTGACCAGGCCGGCCAGTACCAGGAGCATCACGAATGGCGACCACATCCACGCGTCGGCGAAGACGATGCCTGCTATCGCGCCCTCCGTGGTTTGCAGGAGGATGTAGGGCTCACCGGTGAACATGCGAATGAACTGGGAAAGGAGACCGAAGGTCGGCTCGTAATAGTACCGGAAAAAGGCACCAACGGCGACGTAGGAGAGCATCATCGGCGTCAGCACGAGGATGAGCAGATAGCGCCGGAGCGGAAACTGCTTGGCGAACAGGAACGCCAACAGGAAGCCCACCACCATCTGCACGGATACGGTCAATATGACCAGGACGGCGGTCGTCTGGAGGCGCTGCCAGACGACGGCGTCGGTGAGAATTTCCGCGTAGTTCTCAAGGCCGACAAACACTGGCGCCCTTGCCCGATTGGCACGGTAAGAGAAAAACGAGAGCCCCAGCGACCACATCAGCGGAAAGATGTTCATCACGAACAGGAGGGCGATCGCCGGAGCGATAAGCAGGCCTCCGATGTAGCGACCCCAGGCGTTGTAGACGGCCGAGGCGGCAGCGAGCCCGCACGCCGCGAGGGCCACCCAGAAGGATGTCTCCGGCGGAAGCAGGGAGATCGCTGCGAACGAGATGACGATCGCAAGGATGACCGCCAGCGGCCAATTGTCCGCCCGCAGCTCGAGAAAGCGCCGCGGGGCGTCGGGCACAGATGCGGTGTCGGTGGTCATCAATCCGTCGTCGGTATGAGGGGCAACCATGAGGGCCGTGCGCCTGGTTCGGCGCACGGCCGTTTTGTTACGAGGTCGCGATCAATTCTCGATGTGACCGAATTCGCTCAGGAGGTCTTCCTGGAAGGCCGCGATGTTGTCCAGCGTCGTCTTGGCGTCCTGCTGGCCAGTGATCGCCAGGTCATACTGCTCCTGACCTTGAACGAGGAGCTCGAAGAACTCCGGAATGTGCCAGGTATCCTTCTGCCAGTCGAGACCTGGCGCCCAGGTCCGGTTCCACGGCCGGTACTCGTTGTACCTCGGGTCGGTGTAGACCGACTTGATGGCACTTTGGCCGCCCTGCGAGGCGAACTCGTGCTGGACGTCGGGCGAGAGCCACCACTTGACGAAGTCAACGGCTTCCTTGACCTGGGTATCGTCGGCCCAGGTCATGATGACGAACGGCTGTCCGCCGATATTCGCCCAGCGGATGATTTCTCCGTCGTCTCCCCGCAGACCCGGAGGCAGCGCGAACGCGACAACATCGGAGACCTTCGAAGTATCCGGATTGATCGAGCTCTCTCCAAAGCCGATCCACTGGATGTTCGACGCGACCTTGCCTTCACGGAACAACTCGTCGGTCTTGAAGATGTCCATACCGCCGGTCTTCACCACCGGAGGCATGTACTGGGTCAAACGCAGATAGTGGTCGAGGGCCTCAACCGCTTCCGGCGAGTTGACAACACCTTCGGCGCGGCCTTCCGGGGCCATGGTTTCGTCCCAGATGTTCCCGCCATACTGCCAGATGAATGCATTGACCTGCATGGTGCTGAAGTCATACGCCTTGCCCGCCTGATAGGCGATGCCGTAGAAGTCGTCGTCGAGCACCTTGCCGGCGAGCATCTCGCCTTTTTTCCGCATGAAGAACTCGCCGAACTTCTCGTACATATCCCAATCGACGTTATCCATCTCCTCCGGCGTGCAGGGGAGCTTCTCATTGTACTTCGCCATGAAGTTCTTCTGCTCATCCTCGGCGCAGAAGACGTCCGAACGGAAGTAATTGATGTAGATATCCGGCATCTGCGGGAAGCCGTAGTAATTGTCCGACTTGTAGGGATAGGTCGCATAGGCCTGCAGCGGTGCCGAATGCATGTCATCCAGCGTTGCTTTGAGGCTGGGATCAGCGTCGATCAGATCGTTGATCTTGCGGTAGTAGCCCGCCTCGATGAACGCGCCGAGCCATTGCGAATCGGACACCGCCATCGTGTATCGGTTTTCGCCCGAGGTGAGCGACGTGTTGAGGCGGGTGTAGTAGTCCGGCCACGGAATGAAGTCGAGATCGAGCTTCACGGTGTTGCCTGACGCCGCTTTGTAGTTCTTGTCGAACAGGTCCTTCATGATGCGGGTCGGCGGCCAGTCCGGCACCGCCATCGTCAGGGTTACATCCTCCGCGAACGCCGGCACTGCACCGCCAATCGCGATGGCCGCCCCTGCGGTCATCAAAGTAAGTTTGTTCCTGAGTTTCATTTCATTTCCTCCCTTATGTCGCTCATACGAGCCGATGTGTCGCCGCTGCTTTCGTCACCCGATTGCCACCCCGTCTCCGGGGCGAAAAAGATGCGCGCGAGCCGCGTCGATTGCAAAGTTAAGCTTGTCGCCGTGGTGAACGCCAGCCGCTTGTGCTTCCGGTAGCACGATCTTGAGGTCGGCGCCCCCGGCGTTGAGGTCGACCACGGTGAGGTCGCCAAGCGGTTCGACCAGCCGCACTTCGCCGGAATATCCGGCGGACTGTGTCACTTTGAGATCGAAAGGCCGTACACCCAGAAGATAAGACTCGCCTACGGGGGCATTGGCCGCGGTGGCCGCCCACGGCGACTTCGCCCCGTCGACGCGAATCTCGCCGAACGGCAGCTCAATCGTAGCCGAATCGCGGCCCCGCTTCGCCGCGATGATGTTCATCGCGGGCGCGCCGATCTTGGTGGCGACATAGACATTGTCGGGGCGATCATAGAGATCGTCGGGCGAGCCGACCTGAACAACCCGGCCTTCCTCCATCACCGCGATCTCCTCTCCCATCGACAGCGCCTCAAGCTCGTCCGGCGTCGCACAGATGATGGTAATGCCGAACTCGCGGTGGAGCCGCTTGAACTCGGCGCGCATGTCGTGGCGAAGCTTGGCGTCGAGGTTGGTCAGCGGCTCGTCGAGTAGAAGTACGCGCGGGCGCTGGATCAACGACCTGCCGAGTGCGACGCGCTGTTGCTCGCCGCCGCTGGCGGTCGCCGGCTTGCGGTCCAGGACATGGGTGATCCGGAGCATCTCCGCGATCTCCTTGACCCTCCGGTCAACTTCCGCCGACGCCACTTTCGCTTCGCGCAGTGGATAAGCCAGATTCTTGTAGACAGTAAGGTGGGGATAGAGGGCGAAGGTCTGGAACACCATCGAGACGCCGCGCCCGGCGATCGGCGCATGCGTCACGTCGCGGCCAAACAGTTCGACCCGGCCCTCATCGACCCGAACAAGCCCCGAAATCGCCCGGAGCGTCGTCGTCTTGCCGACGGCGCTCGGCCCGAAGAGTACATAGAATCGGCCCTCTTCGACCGTGAGGTCGAGGCCGTTGAGGGCCATCGTTCTTCCGTAATATTTAGTCGCTCCGCTCATACGGAGCGCGGTCACTGCCATATCGTTCCCAACCCGGATCCCCTTCTTGGCCGGACCTTAGTCAATCACGCACCGACACCACAAGCCTCAAGAGCATCCACCGACACGCCATCGACCGGAAAGGCCATACCGGTTCCCGCCAGGATTGCGGTCCGGTGTCTCATCGGCATTTTCGTTTCGCTCCCTTGGCGTACCGTGCCGCAACGCGACGGACGGTTTCAGTTGACTGTTCGCCGCGTTCTTCTCTTCACGGTCCTGGCGCCCCGGACGCTGCCTGCTGCCTTGGTCGGCGCCGTTTCGGCGGCTGCCCGGACAAGCGCGCTCGCCGCCCAGATAGCGACGTCGCGCGCCGCTTCTTCATCGAGGCCCCAGATGTCCTTGAGAACGATCAGTGCCTCGCTCCCGAATATCAGTGACAGGGACTGCGCCAACCTGTCAAATTCTGCGTCATCGAGCCGGCCGCGTAGCGGCTTCAGCGCTTCGCCGAGCAACTGCCTGCGCCGCCCGCGTTTAATGACTTTTTCGTCACCCAGTTCGCCCGCCTGGTCGCGAGTCCATTGGTCGAGCGCAATCAGCAATGCCGCCCGGTGGGTTGCCTCGAAAGCGTCAAGCCGAGGATAGGCGAACCTGATGAGATCGCTGACCCGCTCACCCGCCTCGCTTGATTGCGAGCGCCATTCGAGGATCGGGCCCAGAGCCTTATTGACGGTCTCCTGAACCATCTTCGCCTGACTTGGAAAGTAGCGATAGGCCGTCGCCCGCGATACTTCTGCCGCTGCTGCGACGTCGCTCACCGAAGGTATGCGTCCTTCCTGCATCAAACTCATCGCGGCGTCGAGCATCCTCTTCTTCATGCGAGCGCGGGGGCCTCGCCGCGCTCCCTTGCGGTCCGGCAACTTGCTCCCTGACCCTTGACGTGAGACTGGCATATCAATACGATACGCGCGTCTC
>JAAEOR010000466.1 GCA_024222895.1 Hyphomicrobiales bacterium
CCACGGATCTTGGGCAGCCACCGGCTGGCGAGATCGGGCGCATGGGCCAGTGCGGCGACAGCAGCGGTGGTGGTGGTCATCGGGCCAAGGTGACCGGCTTCGGCCTGGACGGTCATGAACATTCGGGCCGCCCGTGCCAGCGTACGAACACTACCCTCGCCCTCGCCTGCGTCCCAGATGGATGCGTGCAGGCCGGCAGCGATGCTGCGGCGCATCAGCGCGTGATAGGCCGGATGGAACTCGACATTGTCAATCCGATTGCCGATGGCGTCATACGCCTTCAAGACCGGTGGATGAGCATTGGCAAGTCGGCCGAGCTCAAAGGTCTCGGCCGTGCCCCACGCCTGACCATGGCCGGCCAACTGCTCGATCACCGTCTGGGGCACGCCGTCAACCAGCGTGTTCAAGGCCGGATCGGAGCTGAACAGGTTGACGCCGTAGAATGGCGGCGACTGATTGGCTGACACGTCGGCGGCTGAATTCACCTGAAAACCCCTGCCCCGGAGGCGGCAATCCATGATCCCTGGTGACAACCTACCACGGAGCCCCGGACTCCGCTTGCTCGTCCGTCCGACTCTGCCTATAGGACTGGTTTTGATGAACGCGCCACCGCCCTTGCCGTCGATCGCTCTTCCGAGCCGGCACCTATTGGGCATCGACGGAATGAGCGCGACGGAGATCGTCGGTCTCCTCGATCTTGCCGAAGAGGCGGTAGCTGTCAGCCGCCAGATCGAGAAGAAAAAGGCCGTTCTCCGCGGCCGTACGCAGATCAACCTCTTCTTCGAAGCCTCCACCCGCACCCAGTCGTCCTTCGAGCTTGCCGGCAAGCGGCTTGGTGCGGATGTCATGAATATGGCGGTCGGCAACTCCGCCGTGAAAAAGGGCGAGACCGTCATCGATACCGCAATGACGTTGAATGCCATGCGGCCTGACATCCTGGTCGTGCGTCATTATGCTGCGGGTGCGGTCGAACTGCTTGCCCAGAAGGTTAGCTGCTCCGTCATCAATGCCGGCGACGGGGTGCACGAACACCCGACCCAGGCCCTGCTCGATGCGCTGACCATCCGTCGGCATAAGGGCACGATTTCCGGGCTGACCGTCGCCATCTGCGGCGACATCGCCCACAGCCGGGTGGCGCGCTCCAACATCCTGTTGCTCAACACCCTCGGCGCCCGGGTCCGCGTCGTCGGGCCGTCAACCCTGCTCCCCACGGGGATTGAGCGCCTGGGGGTCGAGGTCTTTACCGACATGCGCTCCGGCCTCGCCGACGTCGACATCATCATGATGCTGCGACTGCAGCGGGAGCGCATGGAGGGAAGCTTTGTCCCGTCGGTGCGGGAGTATTTCCACTTCTTCGGCCTCGACGAAAGGAAACTCGCCTATGCCAAGCCGGACGCGCTCGTCATGCATCCCGGGCCGATGAATCGGGGCGTCGAGATCGACTCGGCGGTCGCCGACGGCAAGCGCAGCCTGATCGGTGAACAGGTGGAAATGGGCGTCGCCGTGCGCATGGCCGTCCTTGAGGCGCTGGCCGCGCATTTGCCCAATAACTGAGCCCCTCAGCCATGCCGATTCGCGATCAATTCGGGCCGCCGTTGAGCCACAGCCGCCCCATCGTCCTTGAGAACGCGCGGGTCATCGACCCGTCTCGCGATCTTGATATCACCGGTGCTGTGGTTGTCGCCGATCGGCGGATCGTCGCCGCCGGACCGGACACCGCCGCTCCTCGGCCAACCGATGCAGAGGTCATCGACTGCCGGGGCGCGATCGTCGCGCCGGGGCTGGTGGACATGCGCGTGTTCGTCGGCGAGCCCGGCGCCGAGCACCGCGAGACGTTTGCCTCCGCCGGCCAGGCGGCAGCAGCCGGCGGGGTCACGACCATCGTGACCATGCCCGACACCGACCCGGTGATCGACGATGTCGCGCTGGTCGACTTCATCCGCCGTCGCGCTCGCGACGAAACTGCCATTCGCGTTCATCCGATGGCGGCACTGACCAAAGGGCTCGCCGGCACCGAGATGACCGAGCTGCGGTTGCTCGGCGAGGCCGGTGCCGTAGCTTTCACCGACGGTCGCCAGTCTCTCACGAACGCCGCCATCATGCGCCGGGCGCTCACTTATGGCCGTGATTTCGGGGCGCTGATCGTTCACCACACCGCCGACCCGAACCTGGTCGGCAAAGGGGTCATGAACGAAGGCGAGACCGCAACCCGGCTTGGGCTGGCCGGAATTCCAAAGGAAGCCGAAATTGTCGTGCTTGAGCGCGATATTCGTCTGGTGGCGCTGACCGGCGGCCGCTATCACGCCGCCCAGATTTCGTGTGCAGAGTCCCTGGAAGTCGTGCGCGCCGCGAAGGCGCGCGGGCTCGACGTCACCTGCGGCGTATCGGCGGCCCATCTGACGCTCAACGAAAACGATATCGGCCCTTATCGCACCTTCTTCCGCCTGTCACCGCCATTGCGCTCGGACGCCGATCGCCAGGCGATGGCAGCCGGACTGGCCGACGGCACGATCGACGTGATCGTTTCCAGTCACGACCCGCAGGATGTCGACACGAAACGCCATCCGTTCGCCGAGGCCGCGGACGGTGCGGTCGGTCTTGAGACGATGCTGCCGGCGACCCTTCGGCTGGTCCACGACGGAACGGTCAGTGCGCTTGGACTGTTCCGCGCCCTGGCAACCCGTCCCGCCGAGCGACTCGGCCTCGAGGTCGGGCGACTGGCACCGGGGGCACCGGCGGACCTGATCGTGGTTGACCCGGACCTGCCCTGGGTGCTCGATGCGGAAATCCTGCGATCGCGGTCGAAAAATACGCCGTTTGCCGATGCCCGCTTTTCCGGCCGTGTATTGCGCACACTGGTCGCCGGCCGGACCGTGTACGAACACATCCCCAGCTGAAAACCGATCGCTCGCCGTCACATTCTCCGGATAGTGAGAAGCTCGTAATTGAAGGAGCCATGCGGACCATCCTTTGGGTAGTTCGAAACCTTGACCCGGTCGCTTTGATTTCCACCGAGAACCGCCAGGTGATCGCCAAGGTCCGCTCTTAGGAAGGCGACATGGCCACCATCGGTTGTACTGTTCTTTCGAGAGAAGACGGCGATGTCACCTTCCCGAGGTTCATTTCCTGCGTCCGTTCCCCAGGTCTCCCAGCTTCGCGCCCGCTGGCTATTGGTGCCCTCCAGACCAGCCTGTTCAACGCAATAATTCACGAACGAGGAGCACCAGGGCACGCTGTCGTCCGTTCCCGACCAGGCGTTGGTGCTACTGTGATAGGCCACAATGCGCGGGTTGTTTTCCGACTTCGGCTCTTCCCGTACGTCCAGCGCCAACTCGGCCAGCGCGATTTCATATGGCGTCGCGCCGACAGGGACTCGGACAGGAAGACCTCCAGAGACAACCTGCAGAAAATCGCCATGAACAAAGCCGTCAGCAAGGCCATCGCCCTCGACATCGACTCTCATCCACTCGCCACGACTAGCGATCGCATGCACCAGCGTCCCTTCCGGCAATGTGGTTTCAATTGAATAGTGTTCTGCTGGACCGCGGCGCAGATTCAATCCGTTTCGCGCAATGACCTCCATGATCGCGATTGAAGGCGTCACGCCTCCCCCCTCACCCACGCTCTCTCCAAATTGGCCGTAGTCCGGCCAGGCCGGACTGGCAACGTTGCCGTCGTAAGCGAAAGCGCCGCCCGGCCAGGTCTTGGGCGGCCATTTTTGGTGTAACGCCCAATCGTCGGTCTTGAGCATCTGCTTGGTCCCGGACCAACCCAGGGCCGCGGCAAGCCAGATGAGGTCGACGGACCCCTCCGCTCGCATCACCTTGCCCTGGGTTCCTGAACCATAAAGACCGACGCGGTATTTTCCCCGCAGATTGTCCGATACCGCGTCGAAATACGGCTTTATCTTTTCAAGGTCTGCCTTTTTGTAATAATCATGGTCGATGGCAAAATATATTGCCGAACCTTCGGGCTGTCCGATCTTATTCGCAAGTTCAAGCGCCCGGTCCGAGTCACGCCTGCCGCTCTCGGCGTCCAGATCCTGAATGTTGCCGTCCTTGCCACCGCGTTGTTGAAAGACAGTCATGAGCGACAGGCCGGCGTCCATTAGTGCGCGAGCCTCGTCGGGTTCGATTCGTTTCGATGGCAACTTTTGCGAATTCTGGTGATTGTAGTACCGGATAACGGTCTGAACACCGGCTTGCTTGAGTTCCTCCGCGTGTTCCGCCACGTTCCACGGCGTGTCGATGATTGAAAACATAACGCACTCCTCTGCGTTCCTATTGGGGTCGTTGTGACCTGCAGTTGATTCACCCATAGATTATTTCCACAAGAAGGACAATCGAAAGTTGTTATCGTCGTGCGAAACACCCTGGTTGCCGGCCGGGCCGTGTACGAATACCCTCCGGGCTGATTCAATCGGAGGGCGGACCCGACAGCCATGCCGACCAGCCTGAATATCCTTGCAGCGCTCGCGATCGGCTATTGCCTCGGCTCGATTCCGTTCGGACTGATCCTGACGCGCCTGGCCGGACTGGGCGATGTCCGGTCGATCGGGTCCGGCAATATCGGCGCGACCAATGTCTTGAGGACCGGGCGGCGCGACCTGGCCGGCGCAACCCTGCTTGCCGACTGTCTGAAAGGCACCGTGGCGGTGCTGGTCGCCGGGGGCCTGTTCGGCCAGGACGGGGCAATGGTGGCGGGGTTGGGGGCCTTTGTCGGGCACATCTTCCCGGTCTGGCTGAAGTTCAAGGGCGGCAAGGGCGTCGCCACCTATGTCGGCGTCCTGTTCGGTCTCGCCTGGCCGGCGGCGCTCATCTTCCTGGCTGTATGGGGCGCTACCGCATATTTCAGCCGGATCTCGTCGCTCAGCGCCCTGATCGCAAGCTTGGTCACACCGCCGGTCCTGATCCTGCTGCTTGGGGAAAATCGGGTTGGCGGCCTGTCGGTAGTCCTGACCGCGATCCTGTGGTGGCGCCACGCCGACAATATCCGCCGGCTGATCGCCAGATCGGAGAGCCGGATCGGCGACAAGACGTGAGCGGAAGCGTTCCGCCGACGACGGTTGTCATGGGTGACGCCGAGCGCCTTGCCCGCCTGCGGCTGGCCCGGAGCGAAACCATCGGGCCGATCACCTTCCTCCAACTGCTCGACCATTTCGGCGCCGGCACCGCTGCGATCGATGCAGTACCGGATTTGGCCCGCCGCGGCGGTCGCCGGATCAATCTGTGTTCGGTGGAGGATGCTGAGCGCGAGCGCGATGAACTGGATCGCCTCGGCGGTCAGTTCGTTTTTCTTGGTGAAGCCGGCTACCCGGAATGGCTTCAACACATAGCCGATGCGCCGCCGGTGCTCGCCGTCCGGGGAAGCCTCACCTGCCTGAGTCGCCGGACCGTTGCCATTGTCGGGTCCCGCAATGCTTCGGTCGCCGGACGTAAATTCGCGGCGCGGATTGCGGCCGGCCTCGGCGAGGCCGGCTATACCGTAGCGTCAGGACTGGCTCGCGGCGTCGACGCGGCCGCCCACGCAGCCGCGATCCCGACCGGCACCGTCGCTGTCCTGGCCGGCGGCCTCGACCGGATCTATCCGCCCGAGAATGTCGACCTGGCGGAGACGATTGTGGCTGAGGGTGGCACGCAGGTCACCGAAATGCCCCTCGGCCGGGCGCCTCGCGCCCGGGATTTTCCGAGACGCAATCGGATCGTATCCGGCCTGTCGCTTGGCGCGGTGGTGATCGAGGCGGCCAACCGTTCCGGCTCCTTGATCACCGCTCGGCTGGCGGGCGAACAGGGCCGGCTGGTATTCGCGGTCCCCGGGTCACCTCTCGACCCCCGCGCCGCCGGCAGCAACCGTCTGATCAAGGACGGCGCCTGCATGGTGACCGGAATTGACGACATAACGGCTGAGCTGGCGCCCATGCTCGACCAACCCACACCGGATCGTGGCCAGCTCGCCGAGCCTGGACGCAGCCCACCGGACCCCCTCGACGTCGAGGACGCCGCTCGCTCGGCGGTCCTGTCGGCGCTTGGCCCGACGCCCATTGAGGTGGACGAGATCATCCGCTTCACCGGCCTCGAGCCGGGCATCGTCCTGCTTGTCCTGATGGAGCTGGAACTCGCCGGCCGTCTGGAGCGTCACGGCGGTCAGCGGGTGTCGCTGATCCCGTAGGCAACCCGGGATGCACGCCAAAATTCAGGGTCGTCGCCGAACTCGGAACTTATACCAAGGGTCCTTAATGATAAGCGGGACCCGGAGCCTGATCACCGGGTGGACGGCGAGCGGAGCAGTCGTGTCCTCTTCTTGACTACACGCGCGACGACATACAGGCCCGTGGCCAACAGAAAAAACGCCAGCCATAGCGGATCGACGTCAAGCGAACCTTCCTCCAGCCAGTCTCCCCCCACTTCAAGCACGGTGAAAATAGCTACGACCGAAAATGCGGCTCCGTAATCCCGCCGGATGACGACACGCCAATCGAAGCGACGATCGGGCGGCACCCAAAGCCGGATGTCGGGAACAACAGCCGGCACCCTGTCCACCCACTGGCGAAACACGTCCCCAAAACGGCTTTCGAGAAACCGCTCTTCCGCCGCCATGATCCGCTCGTAGTAGATGGCAAAGAAAAGACAGACGAATGCAATCACCCAGATCGTGTGGTTGAACAGGATGAGCCCGAGCCATATCAGCGCATTGCCGACATACAGGGGATGGCGGACGACCGAATAAAGGCCGGTGGTGTTGAGAGTGTCCGCACGTTGACGCTTAGTGTTTCCACCGGAACTACGTGGTGCCGCGTATCCGATCGCGTCGGCGCGTATGGCGAGGCCTGCCAACGAAATGAAAACACATGCCGCTTCGACCCAGTCCTCCAGCGCGTCGCCCATCGGCCAGGCATCATCGCTGACCGTGAGAATGAGGATCGGCGCCAGGACAAGCGGAACGAAACTGCGCCAACGGAAGAGGAAGTCACCCTGCTGGACAAACCGTTCGCGGAGGACCATCGCCGTCTCCTGCGGTCAGGTCGAACAGAGCCAGAATTCCCGCTCCGCACGAAATCAAGAACTGAGCGGCTACTGATCAGACAGCCAAGGTGATTCGTGGTCGACAACTGTGTCAGCATTTTGCTGTCGGGTTTCACAGGTGCGGTGAGGAGACGTCGTCCACCTCGCAAATTTCGGCGCGCAAGATCGCGTGGCGGAGCTGATTGACACGAGCGAGTCGAAACGAACACTTTCGCCCGATGTCGCGGTTTGGCAGAGAACTGGCGGTGGCCGCCGCATGAACTATGGCGCCGGGAAACAGGCGTCGGTTCGATCGAACGCGTCGTGAACTGGCCCAGATCGCCGCGCATGCTCGTTCGTCACCACCCACGGTGATTCGGACGTCGCGCCGTTTATCCGCCCTCACCCACTCAATCGGCATGGTGCTGTATTGTCCGATAGCTGCGGCGGAAACGCCGAAACGCCTTGCGTAGCAATCAATCAGGCGAGCGCGCGAAAAACAAACTCGCGTCACAGCCGATTGACAGTCCGGGCGGTTTTTCCGATTGTCCGGCCTCCTTGCAGCGCCGGTCGCCCCTTTCGCAATCGGCACCCCGACCCTATCTAGCCTTCCCAGAGTAAAGTGAAAGCGTTGCCGCGGCATCCATGAACATCGTCATCGTCGAATCGCCGGCCAAAGCGAAAACCATCAACAAGTATCTCGGTTCCGACTACGAGGTCCTGGCGTCCTACGGGCACGTCCGCGATCTGCCGTCCAAGAATGGCTCGGTCGATCCGGATGAGGACTTTCGAATGGAGTGGGCCGTCGACGGCAAGTCGACCAAGCGGCTCGCCGACATCGCCAGAGCCGTCAAGGGCGCGGATCGATTGATCCTCGCCACTGACCCCGATCGCGAGGGCGAAGCGATTTCGTGGCACGTGCTCGAGGTGCTGAAGGCGAAAAAGGCGCTGAAGGACAAGCCGGTCGAGCGGGTGGTATTCAACGCGATCACCCGCGATGCCGTAATGGATGCGATGGCACATCCGCGCAGCATCGATGCCGACCTTGTGGACGCCTATCTGGCGCGCCGTGCCCTCGACTACCTCGTCGGCTTCACTTTGTCGCCGGTCCTGTGGCGGAAGTTACCCGGTGCTCGCTCGGCCGGTCGCGTCCAATCCGTGGCGCTCCGGCTGGTCTGTGATCGCGAGATTGAAATCGAGGTCTTCGTTCCGCAGGAATACTGGTCGGTGGCGGTCACGCTGGAGACCAGGGAGGCCGCGAAGTTCATCGCTCGCGTGGTTGCCTTTGACGGCGACAAGATCGGCCGCCTGGACATCCCCGACGAAGCCACCGCCAAACGTATCGAAGCGGCCCTGATGGCGGGCGACTATCGGGTGACTTCGGTCGAAGCCAAACCGGTCAAGCGCAATCCACAGCCGCCGTTCACGACGTCGACGCTTCAGCAAGAGGCCTCACGCAAGCTCGGCTTTGCCGCTGCGCGTACGATGCAGGTCGCCCAACGCCTGTACGAAGGTGCTGAATTCAACGGCGAGACGGTCGGGCTGATTACCTATATGCGGACAGATGGCGTCGATATCGCGCCTGAAGCGATCCAGGCCACTCGCGGCAAGATCAGTGCCGACTTCGGTGACCGATACGTGCCGGCCAAGGCACGTCACTACCAGACCAAGGCAAAGAACGCTCAGGAAGCCCACGAGGCCATTCGACCGACGGACGTCAACCGCACGCCGCAGTCGGTCGCCAAGATACTGGAGTCCGACCAGGCACGGCTCTACGAGCTGATCTGGAAAAGGACGATGGCCAGCCAGATGGCCTCCGCGGAGCTTGAACGGACAACGGTCGATATCGCCGCCGGCAGCCCCGAGGCGGTCGGCTTGCGCGCCACCGGCCAGGTTGTCCGGTTCGACGGATTCCTCACACTCTACCAAGAGGGGCGCGACGACGATAAGAAAGACGACGATGCCAAGCGGCTGCCGCCACTGTCAAGCGGCGATGAACTCGCAGCGCGCGGTATCGCTGTCGATCAGCATTTCACCGAGCCGCCGCCGCGCTACACCGAAGCGACTCTGATCAAGAAGATGGAAGAGCTCGGCATCGGTCGGCCGTCTACCTATACCTCGACCCTGTCGGTGCTTCGCGATCGCGGCTACGTCCGCCTCGACAAACGGCAACTCGTTCCGGAGGACAAGGGTCGGCTCGTCACGGCCTTCCTCTCCTCCTTCTTCGAACGGTATGTGCAATACGATTTCACCGCCGATCTTGAGGAGAAACTCGACAGAATCTCCAATGGCGACGTCTCATGGAAGGACGTGCTGCGAGAGTTCTGGAAGCAGTTCTCCGCCGATGTCGACAGCACCAAGGATCTTCGGGTCGCTGAAGTGCTTGACGCCCTGAACGAACTGCTGGGCCCCTACGTGTTCCCGAAGAAGGAGGACGGCAGCGATCCGCGGCTATGCCCGTCATGCGGGGAAGGCAAGCTCTCCCTGAAGCTCGGCAAGTTCGGTGCGTTCATCGGATGCTCCAATTATCCCGAGTGCCGGTTCACCCGCCAGATCGCCGAGAATAGCGAAAACGGCAATGGCACTGAACTCGGCACCGATGGCGTACGCAAACTCGGTACCGACCCGGAAACCGGCTTCGACGTGACCGCGCGCACGGGCCGCTTCGGCCCATATGTGCAACTCGGCGAAGCCGACGAGGACAACAAGAAACCGAAACGCGCCAGCCTGCCAAAGGGTTGGGATCCGGTAGCGATCGACCTCGACCAGGCGCTCTCCCTCCTCGCCCTACCGCGGGAAGTGGGACTACATCCCGAGACGAACACGATGATCACGGCGGGTATCGGCCGATACGGACCTTTCGTTCTCAACGAAGGGACCTACGCCAATCTCGACTCGGTCGAGGAGGTCTTTTCCGTCGGCCTCAATCGCGCCGTCACGCTGATTGCCGAGAAAAAGGCCGGCGGCGGACGTGGTCGGGGCCGGGCAACCCCGAAAGCACTGAAGACCCTTGGCGAGCACCCCAGCAAAGGCGGCGCCATCACCGTCCGCGAAGGACGCTACGGCCCTTATGTCAACCACGGCAAGATCAACGCAACCCTGCCCAAGGACGTCGCACCGGAAAGCGTCGAAATGGATCAGGCGCTTGAGTTGCTGGCGGCAAAGGCCAAGAAGGGTGCGGGACGCGGCAAGGCCAAGGGCGGCAGGGCGTCGAAATCGAGCTGAGGATTGGCGAGAAAACCCCGACCCACTTCTTCGGAACGACGACCTCCAACCCGCGAGGACGTCCTCGCCTATCTTGCCGACTACCCGGACAAGACCGCAAGGCGGGATATTGCTCGCGCATTTGGCGTTAAGGGCACCGACCGCGTGGCACTGAAGGCGATTCTCAGGGATTTGGCAGACGAAGGCGTCATCGAAAAGCGTCAGGGCCGGCTGCAACGGGCCGGCGACCTGCCGCCGGTCACGGTTTTGCAGGTCAGCGGCCGCGACACGCAGGGAGAGTTGGTCGCTGAGCCGACCGAGTGGCCACCGGAACGAGGCGCCCCGCCCCGGATTCTGATCAATCCAGAACGCGGCAAGGGCCGGGCACCGGGGGTTGGCGACCGCGTCCTCGCCCGGCTGATCAAAGAGCGCGACCCCGATGGTTTCGACTACACCGCCCGGATCATCAAGGTCCTCGCCCGCAAGCCGTCGACCCAGCTTGGCGTTGTCCGCAACACACCAGGCGGCGCGCGGATCGAACCAATCGATCGCAAGCAGAAGGAACTCATCGCGGACAAGGGCACGCTGAAGGGAGCCAGGGAAGGTGACCTCGTTTCGGTGACGGTGAGCCGTCCTGGCCGATACGGGCCCGACCGGGCGACCGTCGACGAAGTGATCGGCTCGATGAAGGACGAAAAGGCGGTCAGCCTGATCGCGATCCTGTCACACGGCATCCCCAATCAGTTTCCCGACGAGGTGATCGCCGCGGCCGACACAGTGAAGCCCGCCACGATGCGAAGCCGCGAGGATTGGCGCGAGCTGCCTTTGGTGACCATCGACCCCGCGGACGCCAAAGATCACGATGACGCAGTGTTTGCCGAGGCGGATACCGACCCGGATAACAAGGGCGGCTTCGTGGTCACGGTCGCGATCGCCGATGTCTCGGCCTATGTTCGGCCAGGTTCGCCTCTCGATCGGGAGGCGCTGAAACGTGGCAACTCCGTCTACTTTCCCGACCGGGTCGTTCCGATGCTGCCGGAGCGCATCTCGAACGATCTTTGTTCGTTGCGCCAAGCCGAAGACCGCCCTGCCCTCGCCGTGCGCATGGTGTTTTCGGCCAAGGGCCGCAAGCTCCGGCATCAGTTCCACCGGGCGATGATGCGCTCGGCGGCCAAACTCTCGTATGAAGAAGCCCAGACAGTCTTCGATGGCGGCAAGTCGGCCGCAGGCAAACCAGTCGACCAGGCCCTCGGGGCATTGTGGGACGCCTATCGGGCATTGAAGCGCGGCCGGGCCGACCGAATGCCACTTGAGCTGGATTTGCCCGAACGCAAGCTGGTCCTGGGCGACGATGGAGCGATTGTCCGGGTTACGGTCCCGGCACGGCTCGATTCCCACAAGTTGATCGAAGAGTTCATGATCCAGGCGAATGTCGCCGCGGCCGAGACGCTGGAGGCCCACAAGTCACCGCTGGTCTACCGGATTCACGATACGCCGTCGCTGGCCAAACTCGAGGCGCTACGCGAGTTCCTTGGCTCAATCGACATGACCCTGCCGAAGAGCGGTAATCTGCGCCCGTCGCACTTCAATGCGATCCTGGACAAGGCCAAGGCGACCGAACATGGGTCACTGCTCAGCGAAGTCGTGCTGCGGACCCAGTCACAGGCTGAGTATCATCCCGAGAACATCGGCCACTTCGGCTTGAACCTGCGCCGCTATGCCCACTTCACCTCGCCCATCCGCCGCTATGCCGACCTGATCGTCCACCGTGCCCTGGTCGGCGCGCTGAAGCTGGGCGCCGGCCGGCTGCCAAAAGGCTTCGCCACCGGACTGGCGGAGATCGCGGCACAGATATCGGCGGCCGAGCGCCGCGCAATGGCAGCCGAACGCGACACCATCGACCGGTTGGTGGCGCACTGGCTTGCCGACCGCATTGGTGCCACCTTCGCCGGCCGTATCGCCGGTGTCACCCGAGCGGGCTTGTTCGTGAAACTCGACGAGACCGGGGCAGACGGTTTTGTGCCCCTCTCGACTCTGGGCACCGATTACTACGTCTACGATGAGGCTCGTCACGCCGTAATCGGCCGCGACAGCGGTGAGATGCATCGGCTTGGCGACGCCGTCGAGGTGAAGCTGATCGAGGCAGCGCCGCTGGCCGGGGCGTTGCGGTTCGAGCTCTTGTCGGAGGGGCGCATCCTCCCGCGCAAGGAGCGGCCGAAGCCAACCGGCCGACGGCGCGCGCCCCCGGACCGGCGTGGGCGAAAGCCCGGGCGCGGACGGCGGGGCTGACCCGGGCACACGGATCTCATTGGATCACGGTCGTTGCCAAAGGGCGCTTTGCCGATCCCGGCGATTATGCTTCCATGGGGCCACTGCTGGGGGGGCAGCAACCGAGCGCGGCCGCTCCGGGAGGTGAATTTGGACAAGATCGCCGGAAAGAAGATCTCCATCCTTTACGATGGCGGGAAGTGCATCCACTCCAGAAACTGCGTCCTGTCGCTGCCTGACGTGTTTCTGGCCAACACCAAGGGCGACTGGATATTCCCGGACGCCGGATCGGTGGAAGACATCGTCGTCCTGGCACGGGGATGTCCATCGGGTGCGATCCGCTACGAGCGCAACGACGGCGGCGAACCCGAGCCTCTGCCAAAGGTCAACACCATCCGGGTGATGGAGAACGGGCCTCTTGCCGTTCGGGCAGAACTCAGAATCGATGGCGCCGATGCCGGCAGACGGGCGACGCTGTGCCGTTGTGGCGCTTCAAAGAACAAGCCCTATTGCGACGGCTCGCATGTCGGCAACGGATTTGTCGCAACCGGCGAGATTCCGGATCAGGATGGCAAGGTTCTCGAAGAACGTGATGGCGTTCTCGAAGTGACCCCGACCGAAAACGGCCCCTTGATGGTTCAGGGAAATCTCGAAGTCCTTCACGGTAGCGGTCGCCGGTCTTCGACCGTGACCAAGGCCTTCTTCTGCCGCTGCGGCCACTCCGCCAACAAGCCCTACTGCGATGGCAGCCACAAGAGGGTTGGCTTCAGGTCGGACTGATTTGTCGCCGACAATCGCCTGATCAGCCGCCAGCGCCGGCCGCTGGCGTCCGGCTTGCCGTTGTCCGTGTGTAACGGGCGGAGAGTACGCCACCCATACAGATCGGATCGCCGGTTAAGCATAAATCTTTACTAAAAATTGATGTTTATTTTCAACAGCGGCGAATCTGGTTCAATTCACCACCCCCTGGACGTACATTCTATCGACCGCGGACGTCGTCGAACGCAGCCGATGACACAAGACGACTGCTTCCGGGCGCAGCGTTTGCGCAGTCAACGACCCCCTGCGGGGCCGCCCAGGTCCGCCGCATCTCCTGGGTCCGCAGGGTCGGCCGGTTCCAGAACGGATTGAGTGGCCTCCTCGTACAAACCCGTTCTGGGCCGGCCACCGCGGCCTCATCCAATTAAAAGGGCACCGCCGCGAGCGGTACCCTTCGTTACGGCAATGGCCGCCGTTACTTGATCTTTGATTCCCGGAACTCGACGTGCTTGCGGACAACCGGGTCGTATTTCTTCATCGACAGCTTGTCGGTTTGCGTGCGGCTGTTCTTCTTGGTGACGTAGTAGAAGCCAGTGTCGGCCGAACTGACGAGCTTGACCTTGATGGTCGCGGCTTTGGCCATGATGATGTTCCCTTGACGAATTGGCGCCAAACTACGAGAGAACCCCGGAAAGTCAACCTGTCGGTTCGACCCTTTTTGGGCGGTGTCCGGCGCTGGGCGGCCGCCTGGGGGCCATCAAGGCAGGCCTGTCCCGGGAGGCCTCAGGTCTCGGCAGCATCCCAGAACGTGCCATCGATCACCAGACCGTCGCATACCAGGCGGCTGTCCGACGAGATGGTCTCACCGATGGTATCGACGTAGGTGAAGCGTCCCTCCTCGATGTGGAAAATGGTCGCGTCTGCCAGCGCCCCATCGCCGAGATAACCGATCTCGCTGTGACCGATTGCACGCGCCGGCGCCACAGTCGCCTTCTCCACGACCTTTTCGAGGCCCATGCCAAGAGCCATGAACTTCGACATGACGTGCAGCAGATCATAGGCCGGTCCGTCGATACTTTCGGCATGCACATCCGAACTGATGCAATCCGGCTCGAAGCCAAGCTCGAGCATCCTTGACGCCGTTTCGAAGCCGAGAGAGCCAAGGCCATGGCCCACATCGAAGACGACCCCGCGCTCGCGGGCGCCGATCACCTCCGGATAGATCATGCCGGCCGGGCCGAAAGGCTGGTTCTGCTGCGGCCGGAAGCAGTGAGTCAGGATGTCGCCCGGACCAAGGGTGTCAACCACCTCCTGAATGGTGGGCGGTGGCAAATCGATGTGAGACATCAGAGGCTTGTGTAGCGCGTCGGAGGCTTGCTTGGCGAGCTTCAACGGCGCAGCGCCGTTGCCGGCAGACGTGTACGCTCCGACCCGTACCTTGATACCGATGATCGAGTCGCCGAACTCACGCGCCTTGTCCAGTGTCACCGCCGGATCGCACAGTTCCAGATCCTTGCACTCACCAACCCGCAGGGTATGGGCGTAGATCCCGGCGAAGGAGATGTTGAGGAATGCCAGGATGCGGGCCCGCGACCGCTGAATGACGTGATCGTGAAAGCCGAGAAAATTGCCCGGCCCGGCGCTGCCGGCGTCCACGAAGGTCGTGGTCCCGGCGCGCCTGGCCAGATGATCTGCGTCGACACCGAGCGACGTACCGCCGTGATAGACATGGGTGTGCAGGTCGATCAGGCCCGGCACCACGTATTTCCCGCTAACGTCGATCGTCTTCCGGGCGGTGGACGTGTCGAGTTTTTCTGCAACGCCGGCTACCCGGTTGCCCGAAAAACCGACATCGGAAACGCCCGACCGTGCGGATCGCGGATCGATGACGTGGCCCCCGGCCAGGATCAGGTCCATGTCTTTCTCCTCATATTGTCAACGCCGTTCGGCACTGCCCGGGTCTATTGAATCACGCAAAATGGCAGGCGACCAGACGCCCGTCCGCCAGCGATCGCAAGCGCGGTGTTTCCGTCAGGCACCTCTGCTGCTTGACGGGACAACGCGACGCAAAAGCGCAACCATCGGGGACCTCGAACCGGCTGGGCAACTCGGCCCGGGCGCCACCGCCGCTGACCCGACGAGTCGGATCGGCTCGCGGTACGGCTGCGATCAACGCCTTCGTGTAGGGGTGCGCCGGCGCCGCGTAAAGAGCCGTCGCCTCGGCAAGTTCGACAATCCGGCCAAGATACATCACCGCGATCCGGCTGCTGATCTGACCAACGACGGACAGATCGTGAGAAATGAAGAGAATCGTCAGATTGAGCGATCCCTGCAGATCAAGAAGCAGGTTGAGGACCTGAGCCTGAATCGACACGTCGAGCGCCGATACCGGTTCGTCGGCGATGATTATTTCCGGGGTCGGCAGGATGGCGCGGGCGATTCCCACTCGCTGCCTTTGTCCGCCGCTCAATTCATGCGGAAAGCGCTTGGCAAAGAAGGGATCAAGCCCGACCTGCCGAAGGGTTGTGTCGATGGATTCGGCCCGCGCTTGCCGGTTCGGGAAAAGCCCATGAATGTCGCCGGCCTCGGCCACCGAGTCCCCAACGCTTCGCCGTGGATCGAGCGATGCATAGGGATCCTGGAACACCATTCGGATCCTGAGCCGGATGTCGCGCAGGCGTTTTTCCCCGAGAGACAGAATGTCTTCGCCGTCATAAACGACGCGGCCCGATTTCGGCCTGACCAGACCAACCAGGGATCGGCCAACCGTGGTCTTGCCACAACCGGTTTCGCCGACGACTCCGAGGATTTCTCCGCGGTTCAGCTGGAAAGAGACGTTGTCTACCGCCTTCAGCTCAAAGCGCCGGCGCGCCCGCTTCACAATGAACGACGTGCTGAGCTCCTGGGCATCGAGGATCGCTTCGCCACTCATTGGGAAACGTCCTCCGCGGGCTGGAGTAATGGATGATTGCACTCGGCCCTGTGACCGCCGGGCGTTCGGGTAATTGACACGGCACCGGCCGTGCAGTCCTGCGTGGTGTAATTGCACCGCGGGGCAAACGCACAACCGTCCGGCACGTCGCTGAGCTTCGGCGCCTGGCCGGCGATCGGAGAGAGTCGACCGGAACGCCTGGCCGGATCCGGCAGGCAGTCGAACAGACCGCGCGTATAAGGATGGATGGGTGCGGCGAAGAGTTCGTCGACGGTCGCCCGCTCGACCACCCGGCCGGCGTACATCACGGCCACCCGGTCGGCCAATTGCGCGATCACGCCGAGGTCGTGGGAGATGAACAGAACAGCCATTTCGAGCTCGTCACAGAGCTCCCGTATCAGGCTCAGGATCTGCGCCTGGACGGTGACGTCGAGCGCGGTCGTCGGTTCGTCGGCAACCAGC
>JAAEOR010000467.1 GCA_024222895.1 Hyphomicrobiales bacterium
CAGATGGTTGGCGGTGGCATGCGCCAGGCGGGCGTGTTCGCCGCGGCTGGCCTGGTCGCGCTGCAGGGCGGGTGGGACCGCCTGACGGAAGACCACGCCAACGCAAAGACACTGGCTGTGGCGCTGAATGGGACTGGCCTCGACATCGATCCGGCGGCGGTCGAGACCAACATCGTCTATGTGCGCATCCCGTTTGAGCGCATCGAAGCGGGTGCGCTCGTTTCCCGCCTGGTCGACGCTGGCGTGATCGTCAACCCGCCGAAGGGAGACAGGCTGCGATTTGTTCTGCACCGTGACGTCAGTCGTTCGGACATGGACGAGGCAATCCGTCGGATCCGCAGCGCGCTCGATTGAACGGCCTCCGGGCGTCCGTCGCAAGTATTCTATTTGCGACAAAGTTTGAACTTCGGCTTTGTGCCATCTGTGGAACTTCGGGCTTGGCGAGCTAGGGCAATCCGGGCGCCGCCCCTATGGCGATTACATTCAGTCGTAAGCGTATATTTCAACAGTACGGTTTCGAGCTCTGTCCTGGTGTTGCTCAATCGTACCGGCCGCCTCGGAAAACTCGCCAATAGCGGAAACAGAGGTGACACCGACACTGCCGGCGCCCAATCTGATCAGGGATTCTCGTGTCGATACTGCTCTTCTCAAAGATAGATTCAGATTATGCCCAGTTGCTCCGACATTGTCCGAGTAGCCGATTACCGAAAAGATTCGTTGATGCGGTTCAAGCTCTTCGAGCCAAGCGCGGATCTTCGACTCCTCGGCATCATTCAGGTGGCTGCTGCCACTGTCAAAATAAACCTGGCCGAGCAAGCGTGGCCGTCCGCCTCTGCGCGAATCCGCCAATTTCGTCTCGAAGCTATCCAGGCGACTGCTAACGATCGCTACTCGATCCGCCAGGCCCGCGAGTTCAAGGTCTTGGCGTCTGGTTAGGTTTTCCTCAAGTTGCGACAGCGCCGCCTGCAGCGGTGCCGGATCGAACGTCTCTGGCAGCGGCCGGGCTGCCACATCGCTGACCCGCTCCTCAAGTTGCGACAGCGCCGCCTGCAGCGGTGCCGGATCGAACGTCTCTGGCAGCGGCCGTGCCGCCACGTCGCTCACCCGCTCCTCAAGTTGCGACAGCGCCGCCTGCAGCGGTGCCGGATCGAACGTCTGCGGCAGCGGCCGGGCTGCCACATCG
>JAAEOR010000468.1 GCA_024222895.1 Hyphomicrobiales bacterium
ATCGGCGCCCTGATGGCTGGAGCTGTGAAGGGCTGACTCGCATTCTCCGGACCACAACGAACGGGTTTCAACATCATGGCGCTCAGCGCTCAGCAACGAATCGATCATCTTCGCAAACGACTGGCTGAGCTCGAGCTCTGGACTGTTCGCGCGTCGCTTTCACTGGCCGACTGGACCTTCAACGGCGAACCGATTCAGCTGGGTGCATTGTGGCCGGGGCGAGACGGCATCGTGGCACTCACACACGGCGCCGTGGACGTTCCTGAGAGTTGGCCATTGGATCAAGTCCGCCTTGATCTCGATCTGGGCGGTGAAGGTCTGGTGGACATCGCTTACGCCGACAGCGCCAGCGAAGGCTTCGGTCTCGACCCGCATCATCAGCGCTTCCCCCTCAAGGAGAGACGGTTCTCCGTTTCGGCACAGTGCGTCGCACGACTGCCGTTTGGTGTGCCCAATCGACAAGCCGAGCTGAAGCGAGCCCAGATATCGTGGATTGAACCTGACCTCATCGAATTTGCCCTGCTCCTTCGCCAGGTGATCGAATCCGCCGAGGTGCTGGGCAAGCACGATGTGGTCGAGCCGCTGCTGGCCGCGGGCGCTCAGGCCATGGCAGAACTCGAATGGCCCAACGCGACGGAGGAGTATATCGCCCGGGTGGCGTCGGGCGCTGAAATGCAACGGGTCTGGCAACTCCCGGCCGATCTATCCGACGATCCCGAGGGGCTGGACGACGCACAGCGTTCTTCCGTGCGCCTGGCAGCCAATTCCCTCCGGGATCGGCTGAACCGGCTCCGCGCCCGCTACCCTCAGGACGGCGCCCTGGCCGTTACCGGCCATGCCCATATCGACCTTGCCTGGCTCTGGCCATTGGCCGAGACACGGCGCAAAGCGATGCGCACCTTTCATACCGTGATCGGTCTGATGGATCGCCACCCCGAGTTCCGCTTCAACCAGTCGACGGCACAGCTCTACCGCTTTCTTGAGGAAGATGATCCGGCCCTTGTCCGGCGGATCAAGGAGAAAGTCGAGACCGGCCAGTGGGAGCCGATCGGGGCGATGTGGATCGAGCCGGATACCAACATGCCGACCGGCGAGTCCCTTGTCCGGCAACTGCTTTACGGTCAGAGATATTTCGAAGAGACCTTCGGCCGCCGTCACAGCGTGTGTTGGCTGCCAGACTGTTTCGGGTTTTCGCCGGCGCTACCGCAACTGCTGCTGCAGGCCGGGGTGACCGCCTTCTTCACGATCAAAGTGAACTGGTCGGAGACCAACAAGTTTCCCTTTGATCACTTCTGGTGGGAGGGCAATGACGGCAGTCGGGTCATCGCCCATACCTTCGAGAACCCGGTCGGCGGCTACAACGCTGAACTTGGCCCGGAAGCCAATATCCAGACGTGGCGGAACTATCGCGGCAAGCATCGTTTCCCCGAGAGCCTTCTGGCCTTTGGATATGGCGATGGCGGCGGCGGCCCGACCGAGGAAATGCTGGACCGGCAGCGACAGCTTGCGGACTTCCCGGTTGTCCCCTCGTTGCGCCCGGTTAACGTCGGCGAGTGGTTTGACACCGTCTTGCGCGAGGCAAATGAGGATGCGGCGACGCCGCTTTGGGTCGGTGAGATATACCTCGAACTGCACCGCGGAACGCTCACCACTCAGGGCCGCACAAAATTCCTTCACCGCCGAGCCGAGCGTGCCTTGATCACGGCGGAAACCCTGTCTGCCATGGCGACACTGCTCGGTGAACCGGTTGCCGGCTCACTGGAGGACCACTGGCGGATACTCCTGCGCAACCAGTTCCACGACATACTGCCGGGATCTAGCATCCGCGAGGTTTATGAGCTGGCCGAGACCGAACTGAAGTCGGTCGTCGCTGCCGCGGTAAATTTTTCGTCGGACCGCCTTGCGGCAATTGCCGACAAGGCCGAGGCGGTTTCGGCCGGCGACAAGTCGGGCGTGCTTGTTGTCAACACCGACCTGTCCGCACGGCCGTTTCGGATCACGTCGCCGGGTGAACTGCCGGGCGGCCAGGCGGTCGAGGAAGGAACGGTGCTGGCGGGCCACCAACCGGTACCGGGTCTGTCCGTGGTCACCGCAATCGGCGTATCACCACCGGCCGGCCTCCAGGTCGACGCGCGCCGGCTCGAAAACGATGCAGTCCGCGTAACCCTGGCTGCCGACGGAACCATTGCCAGTGTGTACGACAAGCGGGCCGAGCGTGAAGCGCTCTCCGACCGCGGCAATCAGTTTTGGGCCTTTGTCGACAAGCCGCGGCACTACGACGCCTGGGACATCGACGAGTCCTACGTCGACAACGGGGAGGAGATCGTCGCGATCGATGAGCCGGCGGTCGTTGAAAGCGGACCGCACCGTGCTGCGGTTCGTGTCGTTCGCCGGTTTCGCGACAGCGAGATCGTGCAGACGATCCGGCTTTGGGCGAATTCGGCTCGCCTGGAGTTCAAGACCGACATCGACTGGCATCAAAGACGAATTCTGCTCAAGGTCCGATTTCCG
>JAAEOR010000469.1 GCA_024222895.1 Hyphomicrobiales bacterium
AACCATGTCGCCCATTGCCTTCGCGATGCCGGTGTCACGGCCGGGCAGCCGACGGTCCTCGCCTATCCGCCCGGGACCGAGATGGCGGTGGCGTTCTTCGCCTGCGCGACGATCGGCGCCATTCCGGTTCCCGCACCGCCGCCGGTCCGGCCGCGGCAGCCGGGCGGCTGGGGGCGGCTGGTTCATATCGCCGGCCACGCCGGCGCGACCCGGGTTCTGACGACCACCGCCATCGCCGATCAGGTCTCAGCCGCCATCGCCGGGTCGACCGAGGCACCCGCCCGCCGGTTGGGCGGGCTCACCTGGTCCGCCACCGACCGGTTGACGGGTGACCGTGACTCCTTCGACGCCAGGGCGTCGGGGACCCTCTTCATCCAATACACGTCGGGGTCGACGCAGGCACCGCAGGGCGTGGCGGTGACCCACGAGAACGTCATCCACAATGCCGGCCTCTGCGTCGATCATGATCAGCCGGTCGGCGTATCGTGGCTGCCCCATTTCCATGACATGGGACTGCTGGGCTATTTCCTCTTCAATGTCGTGCGCGGCGGCGAATCCCATTGCTTTTCGCCACTCGATTTCCTTCGCCGGCCGGTTCTCTGGCTCGACCTGATCACCCGGGTCGGGGCCACCATCACCACCGCACCGAACGCCGCCTACGAATATTGCCTGCGCGACGACAAGATCGCCGACGATCAGCTTGATCACATCGACCTCGGCTCCTTGCGCACCATGGTCAATTGCGCCGAACCGGTCCGCGCCGCGACCTTCGAGCGGTTCTGGCATCGCTTCGCGCCCCATGGCCTGGACAGAAACGCCTATGTCGCCGGCTACGGCCTGGCCGAGCACACCCTTTGCGTCACCACCGGCGGATCGACCGAGACCCGGTGGACCGACGGCACCGAAACCGGGGCCCGCGCCGAGCCGCGCCGTCTCGTCAGTTGCGGCCGGCCGGCCGCCGACGTCGACCTCAGGATCGTCGATCCCAAGCGGTGTCGCGCAGTTGCCGCTGGGGGCATCGGCGAAATCTGGGTGAACAGCCCGAGCAAGGCGGCCGGCTACTGGCGCCGCCCGGCCGAAAGCACAACCGACTTCGAAGCCAAACTCGCCGACGTTCCGCGAAGCCCACCGTATCTGCGAACCGGCGATCTCGGCTTCCTTCAGGACGGGGAACTCTTCGTCTGCGGCCGCCTGCGTGACATGGTGGTCGTCAACGGCGCCAACATCTTTCCGGCCGACATCGAAGCGGTGCTGGAGGAACGGTTCGCCACACATCTCGCCGGACGGGTGGTGGCGTTCGGAACCGGCTCGACCGAGGCCGGCGGCGAACAACTGACCGTACTGGTCGAGGCCGGAGCCGAGGCGCCGCCTCTCACGGAGCTTCGTCGTGTCATCCAGGAGACCTGCGACGTCGGCGTCGGTGTGCTGGCGCGGGTGCCGCGCGGCACCATCGCGCGCACCTCCTCCGGCAAGATCGCCCGACGCCTCTGCCGGGCAGTCTGGGAGACCGGTGAGGTCGATGCGATCATGGTCCTGCGCGCCGCCGACGACCCCGGATCCGACGTCGAAGACCTGATCGCCCGGCTGGTGACCGACGCCGAGTCACTCGGCGACCCGGATGCGACCCTCGATCAGCTCGGCCTGGATTCGATCGCGCTGGTCGATCTCAGCCTCGCCTTCGAAGGTCTCCTGCAGCAATCTGGGTTGGCGTCACCGGGGCGGATCGAACAGGTTGCCGACCTGTCCCTGCTCCAGGCCCTCCGCGCCTCCGAGATCCAGTCGGCGTTTCAGGTGTTTCGCTCGGGCGTCGACGGTGCCCGGACGGTCCTGGATCTTCTCGACGACGCCGGCGCCAAGCTCAAGCAGGACGAGCACGACCGGATGCGAGCCGATGCCGCCATGCCGTTGCCGACCAACCCGGCCACGCCTGCCGAGTTGACCGCACCGACGAGCGATGAAGTCCTGCTCACCGGTGCCACCGGCTTCCTTGGCGCTTTCGTCCTGCGGTCGCTGATCGAACAGACCGACGGCGGAATCACTGTCCTGATCCGCGCCCGCGACCCCGCTCACGGTGCGGCGCGCGTTCGCCAGGCCCTGTTGCGCAGCAGGATGCCGGCGGCCGCCGTGCATGCCGCACTCCGCTGCCGGCTTCGGGTTCTGCCCGGCGATCTTGCCCTGCCGCGGTTTGGCCAGTCGGACCTCGACTGGGACACTCTCGCCGAGAGTATCGGGGCTATCTATCATTGCGGCGCCGAGGTCGACTACGTCAAAAGCTACAACCTGTTGCGCCCAGCGAACGTCACGGCCACCCGCACGGTGATCGAGCTGACGACTCACGGCTGCGGGAAATCGCTCCACTACATTTCCACGACCTTCGTCTTCGGCTGGTCGACGCGGCCGCTGCTGCGCGAGGCCGATAGTAATGCGGAGATGGACAGGCTCGACTTCGGCTATGCCCAGTCGAAATGGGTGGCGGAGCAGCAAGTGCTGCGAGCGCAGCAACAGGGTGTCGCGGCGACCATCTACCGGCCGTCACTGGTCACCGCATCTGCCGAGGGAAGTTTCGTTCGTCGCGATATTACTGCCCGCGTTCTCGGCTACATGATCCGGCACGGACTGACCGTCGACGCCCGCAACCAGATCAGCTTCCTCCCGGTCGACATCTGCGCCCGGAACATCGTTGCCCTGTCCCGCAGCGACGTCGGGACGCCGGCAGTGTTGCATATGACATCGGACCGCTATCACACCATCGCCGAGATCTGTGCGGTGATCACCGGGCGTTTCGGCTATCGGTTCGAAGTCACTACGCTGGAGGATTTCGTCGCCCACGCCCACGCGCATTGCCGGCCGAATGACGAGCTCTATCCGCTCCTTTCCTTCCTCGACCGCCATACCCAGCGCATTCGGCGCATGGGCGACAAGCGCTATGACAGCCGGGACTATCGTCTCGCCCGCGATCGCGAACCGCTGGCCCTGCCCCATCCGGACATCACGGCGACCGTCGAGCCGATCGTCGCCTTTCTGAGGCGCGAAGGACTGGTGGCCTCCCCGCTGGACCGGCCACCGGGCCGGCCGTCAGTCGCCGAGCCGGGACCTGTCGCGGAGTCGGTGGCATGACCGCAATCGTCGCCCAGGGCCGCTTTGCGATCCTGCCGGCGATCATGGCCCTGTCGCTCGTTGCTTTCACCTGGGGCGGGGCCTGGCTGTGGCTTGGCGGGTTCCTGCTCCTCGGCGTCAATCTGCTCGCCGACCTTGTGGGCGACAACTATGTTGAGGGGGTCGACCATCCAAGCCGGCCCTTCCTCGACGCCATGCTCCACTCGGCCGTGCCGCTGATGGTGTTGATGACTGTCGGCCTGCTTCTTTACGCAGCATCGCCCGACACAATCATGGCGCAGGTCGCAGCGGAATTCAGCATAGCCACGGCTGGTGTGACCTGGTGGATCGACGCGGCCGCTGTCGTGTTCACGACGGGCATCCTCGCCGGCTGCGCAGGGGTGTCCTTTGCCCACGAACTCATCCATCGCCCCGCCCGTGCCGAATGGCTGCTTGGCCAGGTTCTTCTCGTTCTCTGTCTTCACCCGTCGGTCGCCCTGGAACATGTCTACGGCCATCACCGCAACATCGGCACCGCCGCCGATCCCACGACGGCGCCGCGCGGCATGGGATTCTGGCGGTACCTACCGCACACTGTCGCTGACGAAATCCGCGGCGCCGCGGCGATCGAGGCCAGCCGGATGCGGCGACGCGGCCAGCCGGTCGTCTCGATGAACAACCGCTTTCTTCAAGGGTTGGCTTTGCTGGCCGCGCTTCTGGTGATTGTCTTTCTGGTTGCCGGTCTCTGGGGCCTCGCGGCGTTCGTCACCAGCGGTCTCATCGCCCTGGTGATTGTCGAACTCGGCAACTACGTGCCGCATTACGGCGTTGTCAGGGTTCCAGGTCAGCCAGTCTGCCCGCGTCACTCGTGGAACGGCCCACGTTTCTTTTCGACCAGCACCATGATCAACGCACCGCGGCACTCCCACCATCATCGATCGGCCGGCACCCCCTATTGGGATCTGACCATCATCGACGGCGCCGCGATCACGCCCTATGGCAGCGCGATCATGTCGGCGATCGCCCTGGTGCCGCCTCTGTGGTTCCGGGTGATCGGGCCACCGCTTGCCGACTGGGACGCACGACTGGCGAGCGACGCAGAACGGGCCCTGATCTCGGAGGCGCGATCGGCGGCTTGAGTCCCTGAGAAGACGGTTGGGCATTCTGTGCGCGGGACCGATCGTATCGGAAAGTCCCCACAAACCGCCCCTCAGCCGTCCGCGTCGACCCAACGATCCCGCAAGCGTCGAAGCCAGTCCGTCGCTTCGCGAAAGCGCTTGTTGCGCCGCGACCATCGCACCGCGCGGCCGATCTGCCGTCGACGGATCTCACCAAGCGTCAGCGGCACCGATGCGGGTACATCGCGTTCGGCCAGGCGCGTCCGGACATCGATGCGGACAAGGCTGTGGGCGATCGCGAAGGCGATCAGTGCCGGGTCGGCCTCCGCGCGGCGCGGCTTGGACTGGAACTGCCCGAGTCTGGATGCCAGCAGCGCGCCTTCGGTCTCGGCGTCGTCGGCAACAGTTTCGTCGCAGAGCAGCCAGATCAGATCGTCGGTCCGATGGCGGGCGCAGGCGTGCTCCCAGTCAAACCAGATGATGCCGCCGGCCGAAGCCACCATGGCGTTGTCAGGGCGGGCATCCCACTTGATGAAGGCTTGCTCGCGGGGTCTGAGCAGCGCCTGAAACGGGGCGGGCCAGGCCGGCAGCAGCGCCACCCCGGCCCGGGTCGATACCGCCGCGATCCGCTGAAGAAGCGCCGCGGTCCAGCGCGGATCGGAGCCGAGCGCGGGAACCCGGGAGGCGAGGCCGGCGGCTGCACCGGCGCGGTGGGTCGCCGCCAGGGCGTCGATGGCATCGCCGAGCAGGGAGAAGAGCCCGGGGCCGCTGCCGTCGGCGATCGCCCGCGACAGCGGCACCGTGCCCACATCCTCCTGGATGAACCACTGCCCGCGGGCAAAGATCGGCCGCGGAATTGGCGCGCCCTGTTCGTGCAGGGCGGTCATCACCGCCCACTCTCGCGTCACCCGGGCCGGATCGCGGCGATAGTGGACAATCACGCTGTCGGTGCCGACCCGTGCGCGGACGATCGGCCGGCCATCGATCACTTCGCGCGACGATGGCGCCACGCCGAGAGCGACCCGACAGACCTCTTCGGCCTTGGCGACAAACTGGGCGAGAGCGGCCGCCTTGCCGATTGCGTCGTCAGGATTGTTCATAAGCCATCCGGATCACCAACGGTCGAGCCCATGCACGGCCAGGAGCCGATCATTCCAATTGTCTTTATTCTAGGAGTATTTGTTTAACCCAGACTTTCCTTTTGCCGTCGCCGCCCTAGTTCCCAAGTTAATCTTGCACACACGATAAAAATCGGGAGCTGGCAAATGGCAAACAACGGCTTGGTGGTTTTCAGCCTCGTCGAGGATATCGACGACGACGATATTGGTTTTCTCTACGCAACCGACGGGACGGAGGCGGGCACAAAGATGATCGCCGATTTCCGCGACGCCAAATTCGGCCTGCCGGAGATCGAGGATTTTGAGTTTAATTTTTTCGACACGTTTGCCGGTGGTGCCGTGTTTGTCGCTGAGATCAACGATGACGATCCGACGGAAGTTAGGATTCTTGGCTTCTCGGACGGCACGGCCGAGGGGACCGTCATCTACAAGCCCGGCGACCCATCACCCGCCGGCGATCCCTACATCCCGGTCGACAGCAAGATCGACGAGCCAGCCGTCAGCGGCGATATGCTGGCCTACGGCATCCAGCCGGAAACCGGGCCTGGGCAGCTTTTCGTCGTTGAAGACGGCGAGAACCCGGTCATCATCGAGTTGGATGACTTGTCGGCTGGCGCCGACGAACTCGGCTTCAGCGTCGGCAATGGGTCCGGTCTTTTTGCTTTTTTGCTCAACGGCGGCGCGGATCCAGCTCTTGTCATTACCGACGGGACGGAGGCCGGCTCCCATGTTGTGGCAACGGGTGTCCTGCCGGACGACGACGACGGGGTTGTCTGGATTGGCGACACCCTGGTGTTCTTCAATGATGACGACACAACCGTCAACGCGGTCGACTATGCCACGCCGGGTACGGTCCGACAGGTCACACTGGACGAAGGTCGGGCCTCGCTGGCGGCGGTCGATGGCGGCGTCGCCTTTCCCGGCGACAAGGCGGGCACCGGTCTGGAACCCTATTTCTGGGACCTCAACAGCGCGGACCCGGAGTTGATCGCCGATCTCCACCCCGGGGATTCCTACCCCAGCAACTTCGCGGCCTTCGACGGCGGTCTGCTGTTTACCGCCAATGACGTCGAAGACACCGGGCAGGACAACACTGAATTGTATTTTTGGGACGGCATTTCACCACCGGAGCAGATCGGATACTTCGAGGACAGGTTCGAAGACATCGCGGTTGTTTCCGATCCGGCCGGACCGGGTAACGGCACAGCGCTGATCACCGGGGACAGCGGCGGGAACACGCTGTTGACCATCTTCAAGACCGACGGTGAGTCGGTCAGCCATTTCGACAGCTACTTCAATGACGGCGATGGTGGAAGTGGCCCTTCCAGCGATTTCTATCTGACCGGTGAGGTTGTTCTGTACGACGTGAGCTTTGATGCCGACGTTGACGTCGCTGGCATCTATGCCACAAGCTCGACTGCCGACAAAGCACCGGTCCAGTTGCTCCAGATCGAAGGCAAGGATATCCATTTCGCCACGATCGATCCGCTGAAGCTTGCCGTCGAGGGCGTGAAGATCATCGGTACAAAGGGCGACGACATCGTCAATCTTGGTCAGACCGTGCCCGGTCAACCGCTGCCCACCGCCGGTGATGACATCATTCGCGGCAAGAAAGGCGACGACAAGCTGAGCGGCCTCGGCGGCAATGACGACATCAAGGGCAATCGCGGCGACGACACGCTCAAAGGCCGCAAGGGCGACGATACGCTCGACGGCGGCAAGAACAAGGACAAACTCAAGGCCGGCAAGGGTGACGACGAGGTGACCGGCGGCGGCGGCAAGGACACGTTCATCTTCAACATGAACCACGGCGACAACGTCGTCACCGATTTCCAGAACGGCAAGGACAAGTTCGACCTCTCCGGTTTTGGTTTCGCCAGCAAGGCCAAGGCGCTGTCGAAATTCTCCGAAGTCGGGACTGGCAACGATGACCAGATCGCGTTCGCCGCCAAAGGCACGGAGATCGAGATCAACGGCATCGACCTTGGTCAACTCGGGGGGTCTGATCTGATCATCTGACCGGACGGTGGAGGCGGTGTCGCGCACTGCCTTCGCCGGGATAATGCCTTAACCGTCGTCCAAAGACTGGCTTTCGGAGACGTTCGCCGATCGCGGCGCATGCAACCCGGAGGAGCCGGCCCGGCCCATCGTCCTGTTGATGGACGGCCCTTTCTCAACGGTCCCGGTCCACCGTGACCCATCCCACATTGAGTCGGCCGGGAGAGCCGCGAGCAGATAACATAGATTGTATCTCGATCAGTTTTGCAGTCTATTATTGAGAGCGGTGGGGTTTTTGCGTTAGCGGAATCGTCAGAAACGCAAGCTTGCATCAGAATTCGTAAATTCGACGGTTGACGCCCGCCGCTTCGTCAATGTGGACCGGGCGTCCCCACCGATTGGGCGCGCTGCAGAGGACCGCGGACCTCGCGGTGTTGTGATAGTCGCTTCAACGTCTATGTTTTGGCGTATTCATCAGAAACAAGTACAAGGCGAACTCAGAGTGATACATGTGTCCGTGACACAGGTCGTTGTCTGTTCGAGATGGCATGCACAGGAGTGGGCGCGTTGAGTTCAGTTGATAAGGCCCGGTTTGGCCCTGCCGTAGCGATAGCGGTAATCCTTGGCGGTCTGATACTTGCGGGATGTGCATCGGTTCCGACATCCGGCTCGGGCGAGCCGGTCGATCCGTTGACCGTGGCGGCATATGCACCGCCGCAGAATGAACCGTTTCGCGTCCCGGCGGTGAGGGTCTCGAAGGTCGACTCGCAGTACCTGCGACAAACGGTTCCTACCCCGCCGACCATCAGCGAGCCCGCCGGGACGATCGTGGTCGACCCGTATGGCAAGTTTCTCTATTTGGTGCAGGACAGCGGCCAGTCGCTCCGCTACGGCATCGGCGTCGGCCGCCAGGGGTTTTCATGGGCCGGTAAGGCGACGATCCAGGAAAAACAGGCGTGGCCGAAATGGTTCCCGCCGCAGGAGATGCAGGAGCGCGATCGATTTGCCGCGAGGTTCCCCGACGGCATGAGAGGCGGCCCGCGCAATCCCCTCGGTTCGCGCGCCCTTTATTTGTACGAGGGCAAGTGCAACGGCAAGAACACGCGCACCGAAGCCTGCAAGGACACGCTCTACCGGCTGCACGGGACATATGAGCAGGACAGTATCGGCCAGGCCGTGTCGAGCGGCTGCATCCGCCTTTTCCAGCAGGACATCATCGATCTCTACGAGCGCGTTCCGCTTGGCACCCGGGTTGTGGTCCTGCCAGGGCCGGGCGTCCCGGAAGGGCTCTCCGATCCCACCACCCCGGCCGCGCCCGTGACAGCAGCACTCGCACCCGCAACGTAGGGCAATTTCTGCGAGTATGCCCCGGCCATCCCGTGGTGGAACGGCGGGGTTTGCGGCAGGCTCATCAGTCGGCGAGTTGGCCGCTGGGCGTCGACTTCGAGATCGCCAGTTCCTCCTCGTTCATGTCGGCTTCGATACCGGCGAACAATGGCGTGCTGAGATAGCGCTCACCGGTGTCGGGCAGCATGCAGAGGATGGTGGCACCCTTTTCTGCCTGCTCGGCGACGCGAAGGGCGCCGGCAAAGGCGGCGCCGGAGGTGATGCCGACGAAGATGCCCTCTTGTGTGGCCAGATCCTGGCTGCACTTCATCGCATCGGCATTGGCGATCTCGAACAGCTCGGCCATGACGTCCATGTCCATGGCGTCGCCTGTCAGTTTGGGAATGAAGTCCGGCGTCCAGCCCTGCATCGGATGCGACTGGAAGGCCGGGTGCGGAGCGGCCGGGGTCCCGTCCGGCTTCCGCTCCTGGGGCACGCCGCTACCGATCAGCGGCGCATCAGCCGGCTCGCAAACGATGATCTTCGTCTCCGGCCGCTCCTTCGCCAGAACCCGCCCGACACCCTTGAGCGTCCCTCCCGTACCGTATCCGGTGACCCAGTAGTCGAGCCGCTCGCCCTCGAAATCGTCGAGAATCTCGACCGCGGTCGTGCGCGAATGGAAATCGGCATTGGCCTCGTTCTCGAACTGGCGCGGCATGAACCAGCCATGAGCCGCGGCGAGTTCCTCCATTTTCGCGACCATGCCGACCGCCCGCCCCGCAGCTGGCGTAATCACGACCTTGGCGCCGAGGAAGCGCATCAGCTTGCGGCGCTCGACGCTGAACGGCTCGGCCATCAGCAGGACCAGCGGATAGCCCTTGGCCGCACACACCATGGCAAGGCCGATGCCGGTATTGCCGCTGGTTGCTTCGACAACGGTCTGTCCGGGTTTGAGGTCGCCGGATTTTTCCGCGGCTTCGATGACACCGAGCGCCAGACGATCCTTGACCGAGCCGAGCGGGTTGAACGCCTCGATCTTGACGTAGAGGTTGATGTCCGGCGGCGCCAGGCGATTGATCCTGACCACCGGTGTTCGCCCGACGGTTTCCAGAATATCCTGATATTTGTGCCCCATAATGTCGCTCCCAGCTCCCACTGTTCCTGTTACATCAGCACCCTATCCCGTCTTTCTCGCACTCGCCACCCGGCTCCTGACCGGGTTTTCGGCGAGAGGTCGCCCATTCAGGCAACGCAGCGTGCCTTCCGGCCGTTCCGCGGTATGATCCAGATCAAGCAAACAGAAGGACGCCGGGGCCTCGGCCGGTCAAACCGGGATCACGCGGCGTGGAATGCAAGATGACTCCTGGCTCCCGATACCCGATCCCGTCAATCCTCGCCCTGGCGCTCGCCGCGGCGCTGACGGCCCCGGTCACAGCTCTCGCTGAGAATGGCCAGTTCCTCGCCATCAGCGACGTTCACCTCAATCCGCTGACCGGTGCAGTGCCGCTGACCGATTTGCTGAGCACCGATGCCGGCGATTGGCCGGGCCTGTTTGCACGGCACCCGGAGCCGGTTGTCACTTATGGTGCCGACGCCAATGTTCCACTCTTCCAGTCGGCGATCGCCGATGCCGCCGCCCGCGTTCCGTCGCCGGATTTTGTTCTCTATACCGGCGACTTCATCGTCCATGAACTGGCAACAAAAGTCACCGCCGCCGATGCCGATGCTCCGGCCGATGCTGTCAGCACGATGGCGGCGAAGATCACGCGGACCGTTGGTCAAGCCCTCAAGGCTGCGTTTCCGTCCGCGCCGATCTTCCCCGCCCTCGGCAACACCGATTCCGCCTGTGGCGACTATCAGGTCGAGCCGGAGGGAGCCTATCTGACCGCAACCTGGCCGATGGTCGAGGAACTGGTCGGGGCCGATCGCCTGCAGTCCGACGCCGCCGCAACCTGGCGGGCCGGCGGCTACTATGCGGCCCGCCATCCGACGGTCGAGAATGCCTTGATCGTTGTCTTCAACAATGTCCTGTGGTCGACCAAATATGAGAACCGGTGCGGCACGGCGGACGGCGATCCCGGCACGGCGATGATGGGCTGGCTCAAGAAGACGCTCTACGAGGCGCGGCTCACCGGCAAGACGGTCTGGCTGGTCCACCACGTCCCGGCCGGGGTCAACGCCTATTCGACCGCCCACGCCAGGCCAAGCGACGGGGGGACCTGCGCCGCGGACACGATGCCGTTCTGGAAGCAGACCTACATCGAGGGCTTCGCTTCACTGATGGACACCGATGCTGGTACGGTCACTGCCGCCTTTTCCGGGCATATCCACCGCGACTCCTTCCGGCTGTCGGCGGGGAGTGAAGGCGCGCCGATCGGCTTCGCCAGTATCGTCCCCGCGATCAGCCCGATCTTCGGCAACAATCCCGGCTACCAGGTCTTCGACTACGACCGGAAAACCGGGACGCTGAGCGACAAGACGACCTTCGGTCTGGCCAACCTCGCCGCGGCCGCCAAACAGGGGGCCAATCCGACCTGGCGGGAAGAAGGCCGGTTCAGCACCGCCTACGGGCTTGGACCCTATGACCGATCGAGCCTGACCGTCCTCAGCGCTGCGCTTTCGGCACCCGAGCGCGGCGGCAAGCGAACCACCTATGCTCATCTCTATGGTGTCGGCCACGGCAACGATCCGGCCACCGAGTGGCCGGTTTATGGCTGCTCCCCGGGACACGTACCGATCGCCGACTTCAACGCCTGCCGCTGCGCCGAAGGAGCCGGCCGTCAGTCGAAATGAGTGGCCGCCGGCAACGCAGCGGCGGTGGGCGGCTGAATGGAAACATCGAAACTCCACCCGGTCAGGTTAGGCCGGAGCAACACGGAGGGGAGGAACGACCGAGGAAGGTCGTAACGCAAGGCCATCGCGTCGAATTCGACACACCGATGTCGATTCACCCCAACCGCACCGCACCCCGCCCTTGCTCCCAATGCCCACACGGGCGACAGTGCGCGTGGCGCTCACAGGATGGAGACAGACCGCGATGCGAATGATGGTGGCCGGCCTCGCCGGGGTGATGATGACCGTATCCGCAGCAGCCGACGATAGGCCGCTGCCGGACGCGTTCGACGCGATCGAGACGATCGTCGTGATCTACCTTGAAAACCGTAGCTTTGTTCATCTGCTGCCCGACTTCCCCGGCGCCGCCGCTGTTGCCGAAGCACCCAGATCGGCCGTAGTGCAACGGGACCGGGACGGCTCGGAACTGCCGCATCTGCCACCGGTGTGGTCCCACGGCGCGCCCGATCCAAGCTTTCCCGCTTCGATGCCGAATGCTCCGTTCTTCCTCGGCGAAGCACCGTACAACACCCCCGCAGACATCCTGACCCCGAGCCCGGTGCACCGATACTATCAGAACCGGATGCAAATCAACGGCGGCCGCAACGACATGTTCGTCGCCTGGACCGATGTCGGCTCTCTGACGATGGGAACCTATCGCGGCCAAGGCACTCATCTTTATCGCCTGGCCCGCGAATACACCCTAACCGATCAGTTCTTCATGGGCGCCTTCGGTGGCTCGAACTTCAACCATTTCTATCTGGCCTGTGCCTGCTCGCCGCGGTTCGAGTCCGCCCCCGACAGTATGCGCGCGGTCGTCGACGAAGCCGGCAATCTCAAGCTTGCCGCCAACTCACCGAAGTCGGCGCTGAACGGGCCACCGAAGTGGGTACAGGACGGCAGCGTCACACCCGACGGTCACGTCGTCAACACGGTGCAGCCCCCCTATCAGCCGAGCGGCATTCCGCCGGCGAAGGATGGCGATCCGAACCTGGCCGATCCTGCCGGCCGTCCGTTGCCACCGCAAACCGTGCCGACGCTTGGCGACCGTCTGACCGACAAGAACGTCGACTGGGCCTGGTATGCCGAAGGCTGGGACGTGGCGCTCGCCTATCGCGGTGCGATCTACAACACGCTCGGCGCCGTCAATTTGCAGCCACATCACCAGCCCTACAACTACTTCACCGCCTATGCACC
>JAAEOR010000470.1 GCA_024222895.1 Hyphomicrobiales bacterium
GTAGTTGCGTTCCAGCCGGATCACCGTCGCTCCCGGGAAATCCTTCTCGAAGCGCAGGATGTTGTCGACCTCGGCGCCGCGCCAGCCATAGATCGACTGGTCGTCGTCGCCGACGCAGCAGATGTTGCGGGTCTTCTGGGCGAGCAGCCGCAGCCACAGATACTGGGCAACATTGGTGTCCTGATACTCGTCGACCAGCATGTAGCGAAAACGCTTGTGATAGTCGGCGAGCACGTCGGGATGGCTCTGCAGGATCCGCAAAGGTTCGAGCACCAGGTCGCCGAAGTCGGCCGCGTTCAGCACCTTCAACCGCGCCTGATAGGCGGTGTAGAGCTTGCGGCCGCGCCCGTCGGCGAAGGCGATCGCGTCTCCCTCCGGCACCTGCTTGGGAGTCAACCCCTTATTCTTCCAGGAGTCGATCCAGCCGGCGAGCTGTCGCGCCGGCCAGCGCTTTTCGTCGATGCCGGCCGCCTGGATCAGCTGCTTCATCAGGCGGACCTGGTCGTCGGTGTCGAGAATCGTGAAGCCGGATTTGAGCTCGGCGAGCTCGGCATGACGGCGCAGCATGCGGGCACCGATGGAGTGGAACGTGCCGAGCCACTGCATGCCTTCGACAACACCGCCGATCAGCCCGCCGATCCGGGTCTTCATCTCGCGCGCCGCCTTGTTGGTGAAGGTGACGGCGAGGATGTCGTAGGGGCGGGCCTTGCCGGTGGCAAGCAGGTGAGCGATGCGCGTGGTGAGCACGCTGGTCTTGCCGGTGCCGGCCCCGGCGAGCACCAGAACCGGCCCGTCGAGGGTTTCGACCGCGCGGCGCTGTTCCGGATTCAGTTTCCCGAGATAATCGCCGCCGGCGCGGGCACCCAGCGCCCGGTCCGAGATGCTCCGGCGGGGCGGGGCTTCGGCAGTCGGCTCCGGCGGCCCGTCCATTGGCGACTCGCCTACGGTGTTCGCTGCGCTGTTCCTGTCACTCGGCGCAGCGCCACCGTCATCACCGCGCTCCCATCGGGTATCGTCGACGAGGCCTTCCGCGTGCTCCGGCTGGTGGCCGGCGTAGTCGTCGTCATAGGCAGCCTGAGCGCCGTTATCCGGAGCGTCTGGTGAGGAATCTGTCCCGTTTCCGCGATGCGGATCGGGCACGGGCTTTCCGGCTGAGGAACCGTTGGTCACAGGCCGCTTGCTTCACATTCGAATCTATCTGGAGAACACTATAGCAACATGTGGGGCCGAGGGAGGGCAATGGGTAGGTCCGGCGTGCGGGCTTCGCATGCGGACCCGAACTTGCGCGTATTCTTCGCGTGGTTGACAGTAACCGGCAGCGCTTACTGAGGGCTTGGCATGACCATTTCGCCGACGGCGGTCCGTTTTGACGAAAACACGATGTGGGTCGACCTGAGCGACGGGCGTACTCTTGGTGTTCCCCTGGCTTGGTTCCCGCGGCTGCTTCAGGCCGCTCCGGAGGATCGCGAACAAGTCAAATTGAGCCGGCTCGGGCTCCATTGGGGTACGCTCGACGAAGATGTTTCGGTTGCCGGCCTGCTTGCCGGACAAGGCGATCTGACTGGCCGCAGCGATCGTGCCGCCTGATATGGTGTGCGTCCTTCGAGGCTCGGGCTTCGCCCTCGCACCTCTGGATGAGGGTGCCGAAGCGTGGTGCCGCGCCGTCACCGACATTGACGCGACGCA
>JAAEOR010000471.1 GCA_024222895.1 Hyphomicrobiales bacterium
CGATCCGAGTGAGTTCGATCGGATCCCGCCCTAGCCTTGCCCTAGCCTAAGCCTAGCCAATGTGCCTCGTTGGCGCCACCGCGTTCGCGCTGAACGGAGTCATCCTCTTTCGACCTGGTCGCCTTCGAGCGGATAGCCTGCTTCCTCCCAATCCTCCAGGCCGCCGGCATAGTGACGGACACTACGATAGCCGCCGTCCTTGAGGGCGCGATAGGCGGCGGCACTGGCCACGCAGGTTCCTCCCGAACAATAGACGATGATCTCGTCATCGAGACCGAGTACGGAGTCCGCATCAGCAGCGCTGCTGATGTTGATTGAGCCGGGAATGTGCTTGAGACGATAGGCCCAGTCCCCCATGGTCATAACCAGCTTGAACCTGTCGCCTCGGTCCAGCTTTGACTTCAATTCCTCTCTCTCGATCAGTTCCATCGGCTTTCCTTAGTCGATTCACAACATCCTCAACCAGCCTACCATCACGCAGTCCGTCGCTCCATCTGCCGAGCGACCCAGGTCGCGAGAGCCGGCGCCAATCGGCCAGCGGTTGCGTCTCGGCGCTTCTCGCGGCTCCATCGACAACGTCCGATCCGGCAGATAGGCTCGACTTTTCGTAACAGCCGGAAAAGACACAATGCCCACTTTCATCGGCAGCGATGTCACAGGCGACATCTTCCCCACACCCGACGCCACATACACCGATTTCTATGGACTTGGCGGCAACGACACGCTTGCGAGTTCCTACGAAGGTATCGTTGTCATGTACGGTGGCGAGGGAAACGATTTCCTGATTTTCAGCTGGGCGGACGGTGTCACCTATGGGGACATCTACGGCGGCAACGGCAATGATCGTATCGAGGCCGGCGCAACGCAAAACGGGGACGGCATCTACGGTGGTTTTGGCGACGACTTTGTACGGCAGGACCCGGACGGGCCCCCTAGCTGGGACTATATTGAGGGCGGCGCGGGTCGAGACGGACTCTACGCCGGGCCGGGCAACGATCAGGTCTATGGCGGTGGCGGCAGCGACTCGGGCATCACGCGTTTCGCCGGACCAGACAACACCGAATTCCTGACCGGCCTGTTTGGCGGCGCCGGTAAAGACTTTGTCGACGGCGGGCGCGGGGACGATCTGCTCGATGGCGGCAAGGGCAACGACGAACTGGTCGGCGGCAGGGGCAGGGACACCTTCCGGTTCAGCGACAAGCTGAAAAAGTCCAACGTCGACACTATCCTCGACTTCGAACCCAACAAGGACACCATCGCGCTCTACGGCGCGTTCTTCAAAGGCATCGGCAACAGCCTGTCGAAGAGGGA
>JAAEOR010000472.1 GCA_024222895.1 Hyphomicrobiales bacterium
CCGGCATCCCCAGCGTCATGCTGCTCACCGACCTCGACGCGGTGCTCGGAACGTCGGTCGGCAGCGCGGTCGAAGTCCAGGAAACCGTTGATTTCCTGTCCGGTGCCTGTCGCGATCCGAGGGCGAAGGAACTGGTCGTCGCGGTTACCGCCGAGATGATCGTGCTTGCCGGCGTGGCGCCCGATATCGTCGAAGCGCGGGCATTGGCCGAAGCACGGCTGGACGACGGCAGTGCCGCAGAGCGGTTCGATCGCATGATTGCAGCCCTCGGCGGGCCGGCGGATTTTGTCGCGCGCGCCGCCGACATTCTACCCGAAGCGGCTGTGATCCGGCCGGTCGTCCCCGAGACCAACGGCTATGTGGCCGGGATGAACGCCAAGGCCGTCGGTCTCGCGTTGATCGCGATCGGTGGTGGCCGCAAGCGACCGGGCGACCCCATCGACCTCACGGTCGGCTTTACCGATTTCTGCCAGGTCGGCGACACCGTCGGCGCCGACCGGCCGCTCTGTGTTCTCCACACCCGCAACGAAGCGGAGTGGGAGGAGGGCGCCTCCCGAATCCGCGCCGCGGTCGAGATTTCGGCGACGGAGCCATCGCGCCCGGGTCCGATCGTGATCGATCGGATCGAGCGTCGACCCTGACACTCCGCGCTGGCCGGCTCGAACCGCAGCACACCTCTTCAGTAAGGCGTCTCGCCGCCGTCGACATTGATCGCCTGGCCGCGGATGATGGTTGCGGCGTCGCTGAGCAGGAAGGCGACCACCTCGCCGACCTCGATCGGCGTGACATGCCGGCCGAGCTGGCCTGGCACCATGCCGGCGAACAGGGTTCCGGCGTCGCCCTTGCCGTCGCGGGCGAGCTCTTCGGCGACTTCGTGCAGCATCGGCGTTGCCACGCTGCCGGGGCAGACGGCGTTGACGTTGATGCCGCGATCGGCCCACTCGGCCGCCAGCGACCGCGTCAGGTTGATCACCGCCGCCTTGCTGGCGTTGTAGGCGGCCATGTTGGGGAAGCCGACCTTACCGGCATTTGAGGCGATATTGACAATGGCGCC
>JAAEOR010000473.1 GCA_024222895.1 Hyphomicrobiales bacterium
AGTGCCCCCTCCGCCATGCACTCGAACTCGGCTGTTGCCGAGTTCGTTACTCATAGTGCCAAAGTCGGGTAAACCCGACTTTGGTGCATGCCACCTCCCCCGCAAAACGCGGGGGAGGAGTGCTGTTGCATCGTCGCGCGAAAAGCGGCGCACCTCAATCGCCCCTGCGATTCTGACAAAGAGCGGAATGCTCTAGTGACCATGAGCCGGTTTGCGGCTCGTAACCCGCTTCTCTCACGTCACATCACTTCATTTCGCCACCCTCTCCCGGGCGGTGTCACTCTCCGCCACCGGCTCGTCCACCAGTCGCCTGATTGACACCTGCGGGTCTGCCAATCGTTGTCGATTTGGACGGGCCCGACGTTGAACCAGGCGCTGGGTCAGTCGAATGTCGCGACCGATCGCACTCGAAACGCCCAGGCCTGTCGCACCCACTATCCTTCCGACCGCATCCAGGTGGAACATCAGAACCGAGCCATCAGAATTCCGGCGCTCGACCCCCGACGACGCCACGTGCGCCAGGCCCGTCACCTGAAGCGACAACTCATACTGATCGGACCAGAAGAACGGGACGGTGTCGCAGACAGCCGATTGACCAAGAATGTTCCGTGCCACCACCTTGGCGTGATCCTCTGCGTTTTGCCAGGCCTCCACGCGCACATACCGCTCGTACAGCGGATGCCAGAACGACGCGGCGTCGCCGCAAGCAAAGATACCTCGATCAGAGGTTCGAAGCGACGCGTCGACCAGTACCCCGACATCAACGTCCAGCCCGGCGTGGAGCGCCAGATCGTTGTGTGCGGTAACACCGACGCCGACGACGGCGAGGTCGCAGGGGACAGTCTCTCCATTGGAAAGCACCGCCGCCTTGAGCACTCCCCGCCTGTCTCCGACAAAGCGAGTCACCATCGCGCCCATCCGGATCGATACGCCTTCGGCTTCGTGGCGCGACGCGATGCGGCGCCCTATCCGCGGCGGGACGACCCTTGCCAGCAAGCGGTCGGAGGCCTCCACAACAGTTGTTTCCAGACCGCTCATCCGCGCCGAGGCAGCGATTTCAAGGCCAACAAAGCCGCCGCCGACAATCAGAAGCGCCTTGCTCTTCGCAAATCCCTCGGCGATCGCATAGGCTTGGTCGATCGTGCGCAGGCCGTGCACGTTGGTCAGCTCCGACCCGGGAACGGATAACCGCCGCAGGCTCGATCCTGTCGCCAGCACGAGCACATCGTAGGCGACCACTGCTCCGTCGCTGAGGTGGACACTCTTGGCGTCTCGATCGATTGAGGTCGCCGACACGTCGGTGCGAAGGTCAACATCACGCCAGGCGTTGTCGCCGGGCGGCCACAGCGCGCAGGAATCCTCAAATGTGCTGGTTCCCAGGAGAATGCTCTTGGAGAGCGGGGGGCGCTGATAGGGAGGATGGTCTTCCCGGGCAACAAGAATGACTCCGCAGCATTGCCGCCCGGCTACGAGCGCCTGTGCGAGCCGGCCGCCAGCGTGGCCGCCACCGACGATGACCACCCTTTTCCGAGGTTTGCCGTCGCTACCGAGTGCCATGTCGGCGCTGGTCCATGGCTGGCGTTTTCCTGTCGGCCCCGGGACGCCCGCGTTTGTCGGCGGCTATTTGCTCAATGGGTCATGATGATGTCGGTGAGTTCGCCCAGGGTCGTCTCCGATTTAGGTACGCTCTTGACATTCTGACCATGGGCCATGATGGCAAAGCGATCGCATACGCGGAATGCATGGTACAAATTGTGGGTCACGAACACGCAGGAGACGCCGGAGTCCGCGAGGTCGCGCATGATCGCCAGGACCTTCTCGGTCTCACGGATGGAAAGCGCGCTCGTCGGCTCGTCCAGAAGGAGGATATCGCGTTTGAAATGAACCGCCCGTGCGATGGCCACGGCCTGTGCCTGCCCCCCGGACAACTCCTCGACCAGCAGATCCGGGGACGTTATCCCGGCGATCTGCACATATTTGTCAAGGATATCCATGGCCGTTTCCCGCATCTCGCGCATGCGAAGGAACCCGAGCGCCCGGAGCGGTTCACGGCCGGCAAAGATGTTCCGCATGATCGACATGGAACGGACCAGGGCGATGTCCTGGTAGATCGTCTGGATTCCAGCGGCCTCGGACTTACGGCGCGACCCGATGTCGATGGGATCGCCGAGACGCAGGAACGTCCCCTCGTCCGGGGATACGACGCCTGAGAGGATCTTGATCAGCGTGGATTTGCCGGCGCCATTGTCGCCGAGCAGACCGACGACCTCGTTCGGTCGCACTTCGAAGTCGACGTCCATCAGCGCTTTGACGTGACCGTAGGTCTTCGAAACTCCCTGCGCCGTAAACAGCGGCGTGGCCGCACCGTTCTCACCGGCAGGTTGTGCGTCGGTCGTGTTCATTCGTGTTGCCTCCGCCTGTATCAGTATTTCCGCCGTGCGGCCTGATTGAGCACGACTCCGAGAACGATCATGAGCCCAACGAACATGTCGAGATAGAAGCCCGGAAGGCGCGCGAGAATGATGGCGTCCTGAACCAGTTGCAGAACGACTGCCCCCAGGACGATTCCAATGACCGAACCGCGACCGCCGAACAACGACACGCCGCCAATCACGCAGATTGCAACGGCGAACAGCTCGATAAAGAGCTGGGGATTGGTCGACGATGTCGCCACCCTCGTCGCGTTAAAAATCCCCGCGACGGTGGCCATGACGGAAGCCAGGACAAACGCCAGGGTCTTCGTCCGGTTGACGTTTATGCCGGCGAACCTTGCCGCGCGCGCGTCCCCGCCGGCGGCGAAGAAATGGTTGCCGAGGAAGTGCCGATTCAGAATGACGTAGGCGATCGCCGCAAACCCGAGAAACCACAAGAACTGCACGGGGACCCCTAGCACGTCACCAGTCAGTGCCTCCTTGAACGCCGGCGGCGGTCTGAAAAGAACGCTGCGCCTGTAGTCAGCAATGAACGGCGCCACGGTCCTTACAATGAACAGCATGCCGAGCGTCGTGATGAACGACGGAATACCCAGCCGCAGCGTGATGGTTGCATTCGCCAGTCCGATTCCGATTGCGATAGCAAAGGCAAAACCGATTGCGACCGGCAGGGGCACGCCGCCGACATAGGAGATCGCCATTGCGAACGGGGTTGCGACGTAGACAGAGCCGACCGAGAGATCGAACTCGCCGGCAATCATCAGCAATCCGACGCCGAGGCCAACGAAACCGAGGTTTGTGATCGCACGCAAGACAAGCTTGATATTGCCTTCGGTCAGAAAGAAGAACTTGTCGGGTGCCAACAGGCCGGCGACGATCAGACACAGGAGCAGCCCGCCGCACATGATCGAAACAGGTCCGGCCGTGTGCGAGCGTATGCGGGAAAACCATCCGGCGCGTGTATATCTGTCCTGAGCAAGAGGATTGGACTGCGTGGCTACCATGCGCTCGTCATCCAAGCTGACCAGGGGAAATGATCCATCACGATCCCGAGGCCCCGATACGCCGGGCAACCAGGCCGTTGAAGGCGACCGCAACGATGATCAGCGCGCCGAGCAGGCCCTTGAAGATGATCTCGGGTGCACTCACCAGCACCAGGATGTTGTCGGCTGTCTCGATCAGAGCCGCACCAAGGATCATACCGAGCACGGTGCCACGCCCGCCGAAGAGGTTGACCCCACCGACCACCACTGCCGCAATGGCCTTCAGTTCCAAACCGCTGATCGTCGCGAATGACGGCTCAATTTCGTGAATTCGGGTCGCCTGCAATACGCCGGCGAATCCTGCGGTCGACGCGCATATCATGAACGCAATGAGTTTGGTGCGTCGGACGTTGACACCTACGCCCGTGGCAGCATCCCGATTGCCGCCTACGGTAAACATGTGATTGCCAAGTTGATGCCGGTTCAGGACCAGATACGCGGCGATCCCGATGCCTGTCAGCCAGATCAGCTGAGCGTAAATCGGACCAAACAACTGACCGGTCATGACGCTTTCAAAAAGCGGACTCGGGTTGAAGGCCATACTGTCGGGCATATTGGTCTGCGGATTGATCGAAATGAAGCGAATGACACCGCGCAGAAAGAACATCATTCCGATCGTGGCGATGAAGGACGGGATGCCTAACCACGACGTGGTGAATCCATTGGTTGCGCCCACAGCAAGTGCAGCCACCAGACCGGCAGCAAGCGCAAAGGGTAACGGCCAGCCCAACTCCCCGAACGTAGTCGCAACGACGAACGCAACAAGCGTGAAGGACCCGGCCGTCGAGATATCGAATTCGCCGGAAATCATAAGAAGACCGACACCGATGGCGACAATCGCCGTTATAGGTATCTGCTGCGCCAGCATGGAGAGGTTCCCGGGCGCCGCGAACGAAAACTCACCGGGTGCACTCAGACTCCAGGCCACGGCTACGACCAGGACAATGCCATAGACGATGACAATACTGGCCGCCGGATAGGCTCTTACGCGCCTCAGCCACAACCGGTCAGTCGGTCGCCGCAGTTCCGCCAGATCGCTGGATTGGGTCACGTCGGCCTTCCGGACAGAGGGGCGTCGGCAGGACCGGACGCATCAGCGCCCGGCCCAAGTCTGCGTATCAGAGTTCAGCGGTAGGTGCCGCCATGCTCCAGCGCCTTCTGTCCATTGCTGGCGTCGATGAGGTTGTTACCCGTATCGATATCCGGAGGCGTCAACCCATAGCGCGTGTGGTACGCGGCGAACATCACCGGAAGGTAACCCTGCCAGAAAGGCTGCTGGTCCATCGTCGCGGTGACCACACCGTTCATGATATTGTCCATGATCTTCGGGTTTGTGTCGAAACCGCCGATCGGAATTCCGGTCCGTCCGATTTCGTTTGCCGCGTCCGGAGCAACGGTGGTCGGCGTCGTGCCGAGGCCGACGATGCAATCGATGTCCGGATTTGCAATCAGCGACTGGGAGATGATGGTCAGCGCTTCGGATTCGGCCGTGCCCGTGCCGACGACGTCACTGGTAATGCCCGCCGGTTCGAGCGCCGACTGAACGCCCTGTGCCCGCTCTATGCCATAGGTCAACTCTGGAAATTCCACCGGCAGGAGACAATGATCGCCTTCTTTCAAGCCGTGCTCGGAGATCATTCGCTTGCCGATGATGTTGCCCGACGCGATAAAATCCTGACCGACAAAAGACTGCCGCGCATTACCGGCGGCGCCGTCCGGATCGTCGATATTCTGTGCGATCACGAGGACACCGGCGTCCACGGCCTTTTGAACCGCTTCGTCCAGCGCGTCGGGCACTGTGATCGTTGCCAGAATGGCGTCCTGACCTTCAGCGATGGCTGTTTCGATAAGGTTCGCCGCCCTGGCGGCATCACCGTCGGCATTCACATAAGTCAGGTCGACCTGGAAAAGCCGTGCGGCTTCCTCGGCACCGAACTGCATCGGCTGAAAGAATGTGATGCCCGAGCAGCAGTGCTGAATGAAGGTCACCTTAACGGGGGCGAGATCCTGAGCCGCGGCCGCTCCCGCCATCAACAATCCGGTGCCTGCGAACACGCTACCGAGGAGCAAATTGCGCATGTTAAGTGTTGGCATTTCTGAGTTTCCTCCAGTTATTGTTCAGACAACCGCCGACACTTTCGCGTCGGCTTCCTGCGCCATGCCGGAAGCCACAAGTCGACCAACCACGCAGCGGAGCGCATCGTATGGTTCGACGGTGCGATCCGGCCATCGCACAGTTGATGGTTTTCTATCACGCTTCGCTCGCTCACGTGAATCGGAGCACGTACCGATCCGCAAAATCGCCGGCGAACAGGGTAGTCGTGTCCGGTCCCGCTAGCCCACTTCTCTCACGCTCGGTGTGATCTGCACCGGCCAAGCGCGGGGCGGGGCAGGAGAAGCGCGAAGATCGTATCGAGGATACGGTCGAAGGCTTCGACACACCCTGTCTTGCGCTTCAGCCCGCCCGAAGGGTTGCATCTCGGCGGGCATCTACAGCGCCATGGCGGCTCAACCGTATGATCTCATACACTTATCGCCGCCCGACGCCGTATCTGCACTCCGGAAGTGCAACGCAGAAGGGGGAGAAGCGGGCTAGATGTTCTCCGGACTGTAGATGGTGAACGGACGCGATCCGGCGTCTCGCATTTGCCTACATATCCGAAGTGCTGCAACAGGAAGTCGAGCGCACGCGATGCTTGCAGATCCGGGTTTTGATCGATGACCAGGGTCATCGTCCGGTCCGTCAGCATTCTTGAAGTGTGAACCGTCAGTTCGTGACCGATAAACAGCGGCTTTCGGTTGATGTGCCCCATCTCGATCGCCCGCCCGATAGCGCGGCCGATAGCGCGATTGGCACCGCCGGTATTGTAGATCCCAACGATCTGACGATCGTCGGCCGCAAGCCACTCGCTTATCATTTCTTCCGTTTCGAACTGACGATCGCGAGATTGATGGATGCAGGCCAGCTCGAGCCGGGAATTGTCGTCGTCGAGCCCCTCGCGGTACCCGCTGACGCGACTTGCATGAGCCCGGTAATCGAAGCTGTGGCAGACGACGATAACGGAACCCGGTTTCTCGGCCATGCCGGCCATGAAGAAAGCGGCCGTTCGGCCGGCGCGATAATGATCGATGCCAACATAGGCAGCGCGAGGCGTTGTTGGCAGATCGCTGACAAGCGTAACGACCGGTACACCCGCAGATGTCTTCGCTGCCACCGACTCGATCACCCCCGCCTCTTCCTTGCCGAAGACCACCAGAGCGTCGCTCTGCGATGATCGAATGCGCTTGGCAACTTCATCCGGCCGTTCTTCATTGACATAGTTTTGAACGACGATGATCGAGCGGTCCAATGTGCCGGCGACGCGTCTGAAGGCCGCTCCGAGGCGCCAGATGAACTCCGACTCCCGCCGTGCGATCAGAACCTCGACGCGCAGCCCGCGTCTGTAGGGTGGCGGCAATATACGAGGCAGCTCCAATTCTGCCGCTGCGTCCAGGACCTTGCGAACCTTGTCCGCAGACACGTGCCCTCGCTCATTGAGCACGCGATCGACGGTCGCAATACCGACACCGGCCAGCTTGGCGACGTCGGCCAGTCTCGGCTTTCGCCGTTTCCGATCTGTCCCTGACCTGCCTGCGCCGGTTTCTCCGTTTTCCCCGGAGGCCGCAGAGCAACCTTTCAGACGGGTCGGCATCGAGGTCTCCACTCACCATGACGTGGAACGTTCCCGGGCCGGGACGATCTCACGGAGGCGACTCCGGGTTTCGCCACACTGAGCTCTTCTGTTTTCAGGAATGGGATGTGGCTCGTGCCGTCGCACATATTCGATGCATTCCGTACAACCGTCAGCCTTTCACGCTCGACGCTGATGGAATTCTATCAAGTAAACAGCGGGTTTGTCCGGTCACGCATGGCAGAGTCACAGACTTGGTGGTGGAATTGTCCACCGAAGGTCGAATCAGGAGCAAGCGATGGCCAAGCTTTTCCTCAGCGAAATGGTCGGTCTTTTTGCGATGCCGGCGGCGGAAAACCCGACAGTAGCGATCATGGAGGCGGCCTTTCGGGCTGGCGGCCTCGATTGGCGCTACCTTACCTGCGAAGTCGCGCCCGAAGATCTGGGCGACGCGGTGCGGGGTGCTCGGGCGATGGGCTGGGCCGGATTCAACTGCTCAATTCCCCACAAGGTTTCCGTTATCGACCACATCGACGAACTTGGGAAATCGGCCGAGGTGATCGGCGCGGTCAACACCGTCGTCAATCGCAACGGGACGCTGACCGGGGAGAATACCGACGGGCGGGGGTTTGCAGATCTGATCGCCGAGAGACTGGACCTCTCCGGCAGGAAGCTGGTCGTCCTCGGCGCTGGCGGCGCGGCACGAGCGGTAAGCGTCGAGTTGGCCCTCGGCGGCGTGTCCGACATCCTGATTGTCAACCGGTCGCAGGAAAGGGCCAGCGAGCTGGTTGCCCTGCTGAACGACAAAACACCGGCCGCCGCCGCATACGCCAGTTGGCAGCCCTCCTTCCAGCTGCCGCCCGACACCGACATTCTGTTCAATGCAACGCCGGTCGGCATGTTCCCGGATGCCGACGGCAAGCTGGATGTCGACTACACGACGCTTGGCGAGACCATGTTCGTCGCCGAAGGCGTCACCAATCCGCCCGAGACCCACCTCTTGCGGATGGCAAAATCGAAAGGTTGCCGTAGCCTCAGCGGCATGGAGATGCTGGTGAGCGTGTGCGCCATCTGTGTGAAGATGTGGACCGGGCAGGACGCCGACAAGGTGGTGATGGCTCGGGCGCTGCGGGAGGCTCTGGAACTCCCTCCCTCGTAACTTCAGGACAGCCAGGGCCTGTCCGGCTCATCGGCCGGCAGCTCCCCGTGGGTAGCTGCCACGGTGATGCAAACCCGCCGGATCGGCACAGGACATACGATCAGCGCGCATTTCTCACACCCGATGCCGGCCCGAGGGTTGCAGACCGCATAGAGCGAGAGAAATGCGCGTTAGATGAGTAACGAATAGGCGCCTTCATGGCGCAACAATGCGATTTTGGTCTCGATTCCACCCGGCGCCGAAAAACCGCCCAGCCCCGTGGCACCGACCACCCGGTGAC
>JAAEOR010000474.1 GCA_024222895.1 Hyphomicrobiales bacterium
CGGCCAGTGTTCCGTCGGCAGCATCCGGTTGGTCCTTACGTCATCGACTTCTATTGCGCTGCGGCCCGGCTCGCGGCGGAGATCGACGGATGGAGTCATGCCGCCGGCGACCGGTCGGAGCGCGACGAACGGCGCGACGCCTGGCTGCGCGAACGGGGTATCAGGACACTGCGGATTCCTGCCCTCGAGGTGATGCAACAGTGTGATGAGACGGTGGAACGGGTTGTTCAGGCTGCGGGGGCCGCCATCGAAGGCTGATCGATACTGTTCGGCGCTCCCCAGGCCCCCTCCGACGACGCTTCGCGTCGCTACCTCCCCCGAGAAATCGGGGGAGGATTACCGTTGCATCGTCGCGCGAACAGCGACGCGCCTCAATCGCCCCTGCGATTCTGACAAAGAGCGGAATGCTCTAGCTTCGGACCCAGAATGCGCTTTCGGCGAAACGGTCCTCCAGCCACCAATCGGTCTTTCCGCGGCTATAGCGGAAGTTGGTCGAGCCGGCCTGGCTCTGTAGCGGCGCCACGACTTGGCTGGCCCCGTTCCTGCGCGCCGTGTGTTCGCTGATCTCGGGCACCACCATGACAATGTGACCGGATCGACCGTCCTGTTTGCGCCGGGCCACGATCACGCCGGGGCCGCCCTCATTCGCCACCTGCTGCAGTTCGGTGAGATTGCCGGATTGGCGCCAGCCGAAGCGCGGCCCGAAATCGCGTAGCCAGCGGAACAGATCGTTGGCGCGCATCTCGCGGATCGTATCACCATAAAGCGGCTTGACCGTCTCGCCCTTGTCGAGTTTCAGCAGTGCCTTTTCGGACCACCAGACGCGCGGCAGATAGGCCCCGGCCAGATGGCAATAGTCATGGGCGTAGATGTTGCAGAATGTCAGCCCGCTGCGCGGCTGGTAGCGCTTGTGAGACGTCTTGTCGACTGCAAGCCAGTCGATGATCTTGGCAAGCGCCGCGGTCAATTCCGTCGGGGCTGTGCCTTTGCGGCCGGGTTGTCCGGTCTCGTTCAAGGAGTGCGCGCCGGCTACCCCGGTGCGCTTGGTCACCGTGCCTTGCTTGCGCGGCATGTTGATCGCAACGATGCCTTCGGTGGGCGGCTCTGCGTCGGGGATGACAATCGGGATGTGTGTTTGCGCCGGTGCGGGCTTCAGGAATTTCGCTTTGACGAACCCCCTGAGATGAGCCCCCGACAGGCTGGTCTCGACTTCCAGGAAACTGTTCCTCTTAGTGCCGGAAACGGCGCGCACCGGATGCCCGTCGGGAAGCTGGGCAATGACGTTCTTGAAAGGCGGAAATCCGATCTTCGGCTCTTCGCGCATGCGCAAGGTGTCGAGTCGTGTGTCAACAACGAAGCGCTTGCCGCCGCTGGGCACTGGTGTCGGCGCCGGTACGATCGCGCCGCCGTCGGGGGGCGGGGGGATTTGTGGTGTTGCCCCCGCCATCGCCACGGTTCGCGACAGTTGCACGAAGCTGAAGACCTGCTCGCCGTAAAACCGCGTGCCGTTAAAGTGGCCCTGCTTCAGCCCCTTGCTCGGCTTGAAGCCACCGGTGTTGTAGGCAATCGCGACATGGGCAAATTCGAGATCGGTGAGCGCGCTCTTGGTGTGGTACCCGACCTTTTTCAGCGCGCTTTGAAGTTCGGCGAGGCATTTCCCCAGCGTCTGATCGAATTTCTCATAACGCTTCTTCAAGAAGTATTGGGGGTCCTCGAGAAAGAACTGCAGGTCGAGCTGGAACACGCCGAAACCGTGGCAAAACTTGGCGGGCCGCGCGGCGACACCGCGGTAGCCGGGAATATGAACGGCCATGTTCACCAGGGCCTGGTGTGCAATTTCGAACATTTCCTGGCCGTTGGGCTTGGCCACGAGCGCCGCCTTGGTCCGCGGAAACGCCCGGCGGCCCTTATCCTCGTCGAGTGTGTCGCCGACGCAGAGGCGCAGGATTTCGTCGACCGGAAGGCCCTTCCTGCGAAGAACCGGCCAGATTTCACCGGTTTCCTGGCATGCTACGGCAACCAGCATGTCGACGTCGAACAGCGACCCTTTGGCCGCCTTGTTGATCTTCTTCTGAAACTGCTCCTTGAACCAACGGATATCGTCGGCTTTGGTCATAGGGTCCTCCCTTGACATGCAGTCCAACCTGACCGGTTCGTGGCACCGGCAATCGCCGTTGTTGCGCCAACGTTTGATCTCACGCGGGTTCCAGTTTGACGTTTGCTCGAAGCACCGCATCAAGGCGCTCATGTATCGAGATGCCTGTCAGCGCCCGATACCGCGCCTGACAGAGGTTAGTCCAGGAAAACATCATGATCTACTAAAACGTGTACTATCGATTTGTGCAGGTGGGTCGGATCGGGGCAGCGACCAGAATCAGCCGGCTCGAAGCGTTGCCATTGTGGAGCTAATGTCGGGTCAGGCCACTAGCTTCGTCAATTCCGCGACGCCAGCCAGTCGTGGATCTCGTCGTCGCTGGCCTCGATTGCGGTCTGCCATTCCGCCATCTGGATGGCGAAGGCCTCCTCCGTGATGGCAGAAAGCGCCGCGTCGCCTTCTTCGCTGAGGCTTGTCATGGCGTATGTGACTTCTGCGATCGACCCGGTGCCGTGCGCGCGAACCTTGATGTCGATCAGTCCGGCGGATTTTCCCGCCTGGACACGGGCGTATCGGGCGATACCCTTTTCCGCATCGAAAGCAACGGTGATGAAAGTGTTGTCCGCAAGGGCAAAGACGTCGCTGCGGCTGAAGCCATCGCCGCGAAGGATCGCAGGGTCCCAGCCCGCATCCCCGAGCCAATAGATTTCCCCTTCCGCCGAAAACAGTTGCGTCGCCAGCCGCGGCGGGTACTTCGTTTCCACCGTGCCGCTGCGGGTGATCTGGACGCGCGGCGTCAAGTCGCTGGCGGTGGTCCCATGGCTGGACCCGCCGTGGCCGCCACCGTCCGCGATCGCCATGGCGCCAGGTACGATCAGGCCGATCCGCCGGAAAGAACCGACGTCAGGACAAACGCTAGTTTCGACAACATCTCAGTCTCCCTATTAGTACGATGGTGTATTGGTACCAATGTACGACGATAACGCCCGCGCTGCAAGAGGGGACCGCCCCTGCCTTTCCCTCCATCGTCATCGTTCGGCTTGACCGAACGATCGGTTTCCGCCTCAGATGGCGTATGGCCTTCTACGTTTATTTGATGACCAATCGCGACCACGGGATGCTTTACGTTGGCGTTACCAACGACCTTGCTCGTCGTGTTCATGAGCATCGAGACGGACTTTCTGGAGGGCTCACCAAACGGTAGGACTTGAAGCGGCTGGTTACTACGAGCGCTTTTGATCGCATCGTCGATTCGATCCGTCGCTAGAAGCGGATCAAGTCCTGGAAACGCGCGTGGAAAACCGCGAGAAGCAGAATCCGAGCTGGGAGAACCTCAGCCCAGCGATTGCGCGAGTTGATAGTGATCCCGCGGTCGAGCCGCGGGATGACGATGGAGGGGGAAGCGGAGGTGGCGAAATCGGCCCCTCGGCCTCGCCCGCCGGCAATGGACGATCGATAAAAGGCACCAAGCCTCGCGACAGCTGAGACTGCACCGAACACCTGTGGATCAAGTTCAACGGTGACGCGGGAGGACAGGCGGCGTTCGTGTGCCCAGACCATGGCCCAAGCGCCGTGAACGGAGAGGGCGCACTATCATGCGCTGCCACCAAATACCGGACCCGGTCAGCTCCAACCGGACCGATGCGTCACGCTTCCGACAAGTGGTGGCTGTCCTTCGCCGTCAGGTCGAGCCCATAGGCCTTGCGCATCTGTTTGATGAAGGCCAGACCGTCCTTATCGAACGGGGGTTTCCCTTCGAAACTGTGCAGCACGATCCCTTCGATCAGGTCGCCCAGCCCCATGTCGTGCTTGGCCGCGATCGCCTTCAGCACCTGAAGCACGCGTTTCTCGATCCGCACGCCGGTCTGGACCCGTTCGATCGTTTTCCTTGCTGCCATGATGATCCGCGCCTGCTCTTTACAATACGGTAAATTGGTACCATGGTGCGCGCCGCGCATCAAGACAAAGCGGATCCATCTCGCAGCGATCGCGGTGTCGACGATCGGGGCAGCGGCTTAGCATGAACCGGGCCGCAGTTGCGCCAGGGCTGTTACGTCCGAGCGAGGAGGACCTGAAGGCAGACTATGAGGGAACGACGGGCTCGGACCTCGGACTCGCAGACTTCAGCACGGGAATTCCGGCGCGGCGCGTGGGATGTCCTGCCGCTTGCGGCAGGGGCGGGTATCTACGGGCTCGCCTTCGGGCTTCTGGCGACGCAGGCCGGGATGGGTGGGCTGGATGTCGGGGTCATGGGCGGGCTGGTGTTCGCCGGCGCGGCCCAGATCGTCGCCGTCGAGCGTATTCTTGCCGGCGCAGGCGCGGCTGTAGCCATCATCGCCGGCCTTGCGCTGAACCTGCGACTCTTACTGATGACCGCCTCGATCCGCGATGTCTTTGCCGGTCGTCCCTGGTGGCAGATCGCCCTGGGTGCGCACCTGACCACGGATGAAAACTGGGCGTTGATGCTGGCCAAGCGGGGTGAGGGGGATACCGTCGGGTTTGCCTATCTTGTCGGGGCCGGACTTGCGATCTTGGCCGCCTGGATAATCGCAACCGTCGCCGGGACGGTGTCGGCCGAGGCGATCCCGGACCCGCGGGCCCTGGGCATGGATTTCGCCTTCACCGCCGCCTTCATCGCCATTGCCCGATCGCTGTGGCGGGGTCGGCATGACCTTGCCGCGTGGAGCGTTTCCGCCCTGACCGTGGCCGGGGCGATCTATCTGCTCGGCCTCGAGCCCTCCTGGGCAATGATCCTGGGCGGGCTCGCGGGAGCGGCAACCGCTGGAGCCGGACTCCATGGATGACACCTGGATTGTGATTGTCGGTCTGGCGGCAGCGACATTTTCCGTTCGCCTTGGTGGCGTTCTCCTGGGGGCCCGCCTGCCGCAAACCGGTCCGTGGGCGCGGGCGCTCCAGGCGCTTCCGGGCAGCCTGATTGTCGCCCTGGTGACCATGTTGATGCTGTCCGCCGGGCCTGACGGATGGCTCGCCGGGGCGATTTCGCTTGGGGTTGCCGTCGCGACGCGGAACCTGCCGTTGACGATGCTGGCAGGGATCGCCGCGATCTACGTTCTCAGGATCTACGGCTAGCCCGTCTTAAGCAACTGGGCGGGCGGCAGGCGTTGCGTAAGACAGGTCGTCAATTTTCAGTTCGCCGGAACGTGTAAACGCTGTTCTTCTTTCCCAGCCGGGCGAACAAACCGGATCGTGAAATCGCCTCCGGAACCCCGAAAGAGACCGGAAACATCCATACCGCCAACGTGCCCCCCGCTTTCAAGACCCTGTGCATTTCGGGCAGGAGTTTGTCCAGGGGCAGGGTGGGATAGGGAAGGACGCCGAACAGCAAAACCACATCGACACTGGCGGCAACCAGTTTTGTGTCGAGGGCATCGCGCTTCAGCACCGTGACATTGTTGAGGCCAGCTTCCCGTACCTTGTTCTGCACTCGGTCGACGTAGTCCGACAACGGGTCGATGCCGATGAGTCGGCCGGTTTCGCCAATCATCTCTGCGGCGGGTAGAGTGAAAAAGCCGGTGCCGCTGCCGACTTCCAGAACCGTCTGTCCCGGACCGACACCGGCACCCGAGAGGGTCTTCCTCGGCGGCATCAGCCAGTGCCGCAGTCGGCTTTCCATCAGCCAACCCGCCGGCTTGAAAAGAATGTTCAGAAATCGCGATTGACCCAGTCGTTCGGTGTCCATCTGAGTTTCCTGATCAGGCAACCTGATCTCGATGGGGGCGGCCCGGATCCGGGGATGCAGTTGCGGGCCGGCGCATTGTCCGACCTGCCAGGCTAAACCAGCCGCCCCTTCAAGTCGAAAGTCTGATTGTCAGACCTGGCGCGCCGACCCTCCATTGGGGGCGCGGAACGGCTCGTGCCCGGGCTTGACCGGGGTATGCGCAAACTATTGGTCCGGCCCGCGGATGTTCGGCTTCCAGCCCGCGGTACCGTCTATGCGGTGCTCGATAGCCATGGCCCGGTCAAGCGCAAGGACAGCAAGCGCTACCGGGCCACCGGTACGCCGTTATCATCTGCCGGCGAGAGAACTCATGATGGCTTTTACCGGCGCGTCAGAGATCGGCGAGTTCCTGCTCCAGGTCGCCCATTTTAGCACCACCGGCCATCAGCCGGCGGATTTCGTCGTGCTCCAGGCCGTCCTTGGTGCCGGAACCGATGACCTGACCTAGGGCGAGGAAGGTGAATCGGTCGGCGACAAGCTGCGAATGGATCTCGTTGTGCGTGATGAAGATGATCGCGATGTCGCCGCGCTTACGCACCCGCTTGATCGTCTTCAGTACCTCCATCTGCTGTTTCTGGCCGAGTGCAGAAGTCGGCTCATCGAGGATCAGCACCTTGGCGCCGAAATGGATCGCGCGCGCGATGGCCAGAGTCTGACGCTGGCCGCCCGACATCGTGCCGACAGCCTGGGTCGGATCGGAAAAGTCGATGCCGATCTTGAGCATCTCGTCATGGGCGATCTTGTCCATCTCGTCCATACGCAGCTTGCCAAGCATGCCCTTCAACTCGCGTCCCATGAAGAAGTTGCGCGTCACCGACATGAGCTGGTTCAGCGCCAGGTCCTGGTAGACCGTGCCGATCCCGGCGGCGCTGGCATCGCGCGGGCTGCGGAATCGAACTTCCTGGCCCTCGATGAAGATTTTGCCCGAGGTCTGTTGGTGCACGCCCGCGAGGATCTTGATCAGTGTCGATTTGCCGGCGCCGTTGTCGCCCAGAAGCGCAAGCACTTCGCCCGGGAATACGTCGAGGCTAACCCCGTTCAGCGCCATGAAGGGGCCGAACTTCTTTACGATGTCCTGGACGCGGATGAGCGGTTCTGCCAAGGCTCATATCCCCCCGGTGATGCGCTTGCGGATGCGTTCGTTGGCGAAGACCGCGGCCAGAAGAATCGCGCCGACGAAAACCCGGAACCACGACCCGTCGATCCAGGGTATGAAGAAGACCGCGTTGGCCACAAGGCCGACCGTCACGGCGCCGAATACGACACCGATGACAGAGCCGAAGCCGCCGGTCATCAACGTTCCGCCGACGACCGCGATTGCGATGGCGGCGAGCTCCATCAGGTTTCCCTTGGCGGCATCCGAGGTGTTGGTGTCGAAGACCTGGCAGGCGGCGAACATGGTCGCGCAGAAGGCGGTGAACATGAAGAGGCCGATCTTGACCCGGTTCACCGGCACGCCGTTGGCGCGGGCGGCGTCCTTGTCGTCGCCAGTCGCGTAGATCCAGTTGCCGAGTTGGGTGCGGCTGAGGATGTAATAGGCCACGCCGGAGATAACGAGCCACCACAGGAACCGCGCGTCGAAGCCGGTCACCCACTGCTCGCCGCGCCGGTTGAGGTTGCCACCGAGAGCGAACCAGATGTCGTAGAACCAGCCGAAGACCTCGCCGCCCAGGATGTTGGCAAACCAGCTGGTTTCCTTGAAATCAGGCAGGCCGGAGATCTGCGTGGACTGATTGATCAGGCGGTAGGAGACCTCGGTGGTGCCGCGCAGGAAAAACAGGAATGCCAGCGTCACGATAAAGCTCGACAGGCCCGAACGCACGACGATGGTGCCGATCAGGAATCCCAGCGACAGGGTCATCGCCAGCGTGATGACGAAGGCCAGGAACGGCGTCGCTTCGCCCATGCCGAACGGCAGGCCCCATTTCAGCATCATCGCCAGGGACATTCCGGCAAAGCCGATCATCGAGCCGATGGAGAGGTCGAACTCGCCCGCGATCATCAGCACCGCCGCGCCGGTTGCGATGATTCCGAACTGGGAGATGATAGCGACGTTATTCTTCAGGCCAAGCGCGTTGAACGCCTTTCCGTCAGAAGCGATCGTCAGGGCGATGATGATGACGACCATCACGACGAAAGCGCCGATCTCGGGCCGTCTGATCAGACGTTGAACCCAGGTTTCCTGCTGTAGCCGGTCGGATTCGCTAAGTCCCGCCATGAGAGTCCCCCGCGCGTCATCTTCGCTGTTGGGGCGCAGACGGAAGCGGCCGTCTGCGCCCTTTCTTTATACGGCGAGGATCAGCGATTCACGCCGGCCTGTTCGGCCACGCCAGCCGCGTTCGATGCGTCGACGAAACCGGGGCCCGAAGGGATGCTCGCGCCCGGCAGCATGCCGGCATAGTTGTTGTAAAGGTGCAGAACGACGACCGGCATGTAGCCCTGCAGGTATTGTTGCTGGTCGATGGTGTAGGCCACCTTGCCGGCCTCGATCAGCTTGATCACCTCGGGGCTCAGATCGAAGCAGGCCAGGTGCACATCGGCGCCCACTTCGTCCACGGCCTCGGCGGCGGCGGCGCAGACATGCGGCCCGACGGCCAGCAGACCGTCGATTTCGGCATCGGCCTGAAGCGCGGCCGCGGTCCGGGTCTTGATTTGCGCGACGTCGTTCGACACGTCAATCTGGTTCAGATCGGTGCCCATGGCATCGAAGTAGCCGGTGCAGCGGTCGACCAGAGCGGTGTTGAAGGCCTCCTGGTTGAGGCAGAGGCCTTTGGTCACGCCTTCGGCCTTGGCGCGCTCACCGGCGGCGGACCCCGCATCGCGCTCGGGCTGGCCCACATGCATCAGCGCGCCGACTGCTTTCGACGATTCGAGGCCGGAGTTCATGGTGATGACCGGGATGCCCGCGTCCACCGCGTCCTTGATCGCGCCGCC
>JAAEOR010000475.1 GCA_024222895.1 Hyphomicrobiales bacterium
AGATGTGCTCGCGGCGGCAAAGTCGGGCGAATGGCGGAGGCTCGACGGCGAGGCGGTGGAGGTGGCCGGACAGGTCCTCGAGCCCGATGCGTTCGAACTGAGGTTTCGCGCCGCGGAGGGACTCGATGCGGCGAGTTTCGATGGATCGGCGGGCGTCATTGTCCTCGACACCGAGGTTGACGCTGCCCTCCAGCAAGAAGGCCTTGCACGTGACTTCATCCGGTTGGTTCAGGTGGCGCGCAAGGATGCCGGGTTCAATGTAGCCGACCGCATCCAGATTGAAGTGAAGGCGGGCACCGCTGCCGATGCAGCGATCGCGGCCCATCTAGACACCGTCAAGCGTGAGACGCTTGCGACTTCCTACGATTCCGTCGAGGCGCCGGCCGGCTTCCTGTCGCAGGCCAACCTTGCCGACGAGCCGATCGCCATCGGCGTTCGCGTAGCGGGTTAGAACATCGCGGGATCGGGGTCCGCCAACCGATTTCGGCTGGTGTTTCGATCGACCGGCCGCATCATGTCGGCCCGCTTCGCCGCCGAAAACTCGGCCTCGAAGTCGATCGGACCAAGTGGCCGAAGGGCGCTGCCCGCGGCGTTGGTAACGAGAGCTTCGATGAGATGGAACGCCAGGTGATCGAGTCCGTTGAGCATCTTGTCGTGATAGACTAACGGATCGTCAGGCAGTACCCCGCGCTCAGTCCGAATATTGATCGGCGGCGAGACGCCGACGATCGGTCCGGCGTCGATCTGTTCAGTCATTCGGTAGACTGTGAAGCGGGTTGTCTTGATGTTTCGTTCCACCGCATCATCGAAGGGTGCGGGACCACCACCTTGACCTGCTCGCAGATCGGCCGGGTGGAAATTGTAGATCCCCATGGGGGGAACGGCTAGCAGGGGTGGGTCGATCAACTGACCGTAGCCGCAACAGATGACGGCGTCGGGGCGCCACGACTTAAAACGCACGCGGAACCAGTCGTTCTTGACGTCGCCGGTAAACACCGGAACGCCGAACTCAAGCCCGGATTCGACGACTGCAAGCTCGATATTCGCGCGCTCCTGCTCCGAGTAGAAGTGCCAAAAAATCGCTTCCTTGCCGCTATTCGCGCGTCTGAATTCAGAGGGTCGTCGGTGAGAAGGCCGACGAGATTGATCCTGCCGGGACGGTGGCGTTCGTAGGCCTTGATTGTCTCGAGCACGAGATAGCCGGTAGGAAAGCTGGCGACTGCGAGGATCCGCAAACCCTGGTCGGCGTTTTCCGGGTTTTCGCCGACGGCGGGCATGATGAGTTCACCCCAACGCAGCGCTCGGTTGGATTGAAATGTGCGCCCCTGCCGCTGGTGCCGGACGCGTTCGTTCAGCCAGGCGTCCCGCGAGATATCGCTCATGATCCCGTGGCCATCGTCAATCGCCAACAAAAACACTCTGGTGCAGCGTCCGCAAGCCACGAGCCGGCCGCCATCGGAACTATAACAGGCTCTACCGCACAGCGAATCCAGGAGTATTGCGTCGACGTGACCGCTAGAATAGCGCGGGATCGGGGTCCGCCAGCCGATTTCGGCTGGTGTTCCGATCGACCGGCCGCATCATGTCGGCCCGCTTCGCCGCCGAAAACTCGGCCTCGAAGTCGATCGGACCAAGTGGCCGAGGGGCGCCGTGCGCGGCACCGGCGACAAGAGCTCCCGTGAGGTGAAACGCCAAGTGATCGAGTCCGTCGAGCATCTTGTCGTAGTAGACCGCCGGATCAGGCAGGATGCCGGCTTCGTCGCGGATGTTGATCGGCGGCGAGACACCGACGATTGGTCCGGCGTCGATCTCTTCGGTCATCCTGTGAATCGTGAACCGGGTTGTCGTGATGTTTCGCGCGGCCGCATCATCGTAAGGCGCGGGGCCGGCGCCGTGGCCTGCCCGCAGGTCGGCCGGGTGAAAATTGTAGATCCCCATGGGAGGAACGCTCAGGAAAGGTGGATCGATCAGCTGACCGTAGCCGCAACACACGACGGCGGCCGGATTCCAGGACATCAACTGTGCTCGGAACCAGTCGTTCTTGACGTCGCCGGTGAACACCGGCACGCCGAATTCGAGACCGGACTCGACGATGGCAAACTCGATGTCAGCGCGCTCCTGCTCAGGATAGAAGTGCCAGATACGCTTTTTCGCTGAAATCCGGGCGTCTTCGTTGAGCGGATCGTCAGCCAGAAGGCCGACGAGGTTCATTCGGCCGGGATGGCTGCGTTCGTAGGCCTTGATGGTCTCGAGCACGCGATAACCGATGGGAAAGCTGGCGATTGCCAGAATCCGGAGACCTTCGCCCGTCTTTGCGGGGTTCTCGTCGGCCGCGGGCCTGATCAGTTCCCCCCAGCGCAGCGCCTCATTCGACAGGAACGTCCGCCCGTGCTGCTGGTGCTGGAGCCGTTCGTTCAGCCATGCGTCTCGCGAGATGTCGCTCATGATTCCGTGTCCGTTGTCGGTTCCCAATAGAACATCCGGGTGTAATACCCTTGGTATAAATATCATCCGAGGCAGGCGCGTCGACAGCCTTTGGCTTGCCGGTGGCAGCGAGCGGGACGGATCAAGAAGGAGAGGCCTATGGCCAGGAAGACCGCGTCCGCGCCGGTCGAAAAACTAGCGCACTATGAGGCGCTCGTCGCGACCAATCCGGCCGTCAAGCGCAAAGGTGCGACCATGCCCTACACATCGCTCAACGGGCATATGTTCAGCTTCCTCGACAAGACCGGGCAGATGGGGCTTCGGCTTCCGACCGACGAT
>JAAEOR010000476.1 GCA_024222895.1 Hyphomicrobiales bacterium
AGATGTGCTCGCGGCGGCAAAGTCGGGCGAATGGCGGAGGCTCGACGGCGAGGCGGTGGAGGTGGCCGGACAGGTCCTCGAGCCCGATGCGTTCGAACTGAGGTTTCGCGCCGCGGAGGGACTCGATGCGGCGAGTTTCGACGGATCGGCGGGCGTCATTGTCCTCGACACCGAGGTTGATGCTGCCCTCCAGCAGGAAGGCCTTGCGCGTGACTTCATCCGGTTGGTTCAGGTGGCGCGCAAGGATGCCGGGTTCAATGTTGCCGACCGCATCCAGATTGAAGTGAAGGCCGGCACCGCTGCCGATGCAGCGATCGCGGCCCATCTCGACACCGTCAAGCGTGAGACGCTTGCGATTTCCTACGATTCCGTCGATACACCGGCCGGCTTCCTGTCGCAGGCCAATCTTGCCGACGAGCCGATCGCCATCGGCGTTCGTGTAGCGGGTTAGTTAGAACAGCACGGGATCGGGGCCAGCCAACCGATTTCGGCTGGTGTTTCGATCGACCGGCCGCATCATGTCGGCCCGCTTCGCCGCCGAAAACTCGGCCTCGAAGTCGATCGGACCAAGTGGCCGAGGGGCGCTGCCCGCGGCGTTGGTGACGAGAGCTTCGATGAGATGGAACGCCAGGTGATCGAGTCCGTTGAGCATCTTGTCGTGATAGACTAACGGATCGTCAGGCA
>JAAEOR010000477.1 GCA_024222895.1 Hyphomicrobiales bacterium
CTCAGTTGCAGTTCCGAGTTGGTGCGAATCGTTGGGGTGAAGTCCAGTCGCGGGTTCACCCGGCTGAAGCCGACCATGTGGAACAGCATCACGTCTGCAACGACGTCCTCGTGGATGTACTTGAAGATCTCGCTCCACTTCTCCGAACGCTCATCGCCGGTCAGGGCCGTCGCCTCGGCAATCATGCTCCCCAGCGTGTCGTCGCAGATACCCGACTGGAGGCCGTCGCAATCGTACTTGAAGTACATTGAGAAGACCGGGTCGCCGTTGGCGTTATCGTGCTGCGCCTCGACGATCTCGGGCGGACGCCCCTCGGCGAAGGGCTGCGAGTAGTGTTCAAGCCACTCGGCCACCTCGAACATTTGCAGCTCCGTATTGAAGCCGACGTCCTGCCACATGGAGAGCAGCGCCTCCATCATCTCAAGCACGTTGCCGAAGTTGCCGGTACGGCCGATCACGGTGATCTGTGCGTCGACGGGAACGCCATCGGCGGCGGCTTCAGCGAGAAGTGCGCGCGCCTTGTCCGGGTCGAAGGGATACGGCTTGAGATCGTGGTTGTAGCCCAGCGTCGACGGCGGCGTCATGCCAGTCGCCAGAATCGTCCCGTCTGCCAGGATGGTGCCAACAAAGGCTTCGCGATCCACCGCATAGTTCAGTGCCTGACGCACGCGGATGTCGTCAAGCGGCGGCACGGCGTGGTCGAGCCGCACGTAGACGGTTTCCGAGTTCGGGTAAGAGTAGTCCGTTGCCGGATCGGTGGCGTCCTGCAGCGCAATGTTCGGCGCGATGTCGGCCTCGCCAGTGGCGATCATGGCGGCGCGAACGGCACTGTCCGGGCGGAATACGTAGGTTGCGGCGGTCACTGCCGGTTTGTCACCCCAGTAGTTCGGATTGGCGCTGACTTTGATGTGCTGCCCGCGAGCGTATTCGTCCCAGATGAAGGGGCCTGTGCCGATGGGCTCGTCGACAAAACTGTCCATCGGGGTTCCGTCCGGGACCACCGTCACGGTCGACATCAGCAGCGGGAGGATCGGTTGCGCAGGATCGGCCGTAATGTCGATCGTCGTGTCATCAACGACCTCGCCGGTCAGATCGATCCCGCCGAAGAACTTGGCTCCGATTTCGCAGGAGATATCCTCGCTCTGAACACGCGCGATGGAATGCGCCACGTCGGCGGCATCGAGAGCGGATCCGTCCGAGAAGGTCACACCGGGGCGTAGTTTGAAACGCCAGGTACCGTTGCCCAGATCCTCCCAGCTCTCCGCCAGCCGAGGCTTCAGACCCTCACCGGGCACCAACTCGGTCACCGTCTCGGATATGTTCTGCAAGATCACCCGGCCGAGATTGGAGCGAGAGGCCTCGCAGGGATCGACAATGTCGAGTTCCTCGGACAGGACGATCGTGACCTCTTCGGCCAGCGCCTGTCCTGCAAAGGTGGTTACAACAAAAGCCGCGGCAATGCGGCCCAAGGTTCGGGTCATGCTTTTTCCTCCCATGTTCCCCGTCGTGACGATTTTTCTCATCGCCCATCCTCCACGCCCGGCGGGCCGGGATGGAATGATGTACAGGATACCTGGGAAAGCTCCGCTGTATATATATTTTATAGTCTATTTTGATCGATCTATCGGATCACGCTTATCCATCGCGAGGGTGCGACAGGGCGCAGGCGGTACTCGACCAAACGCGGTGGCTTTCTGCGAGAGATACACAGTGCTCTTTTCGAAACGGTCGGCGTCGCGCCAAGGATAGTCCAGGAAGTCAGTCGGACCCGGACCGTGCTGTCACTGGTCAACGGCGGGATTGGCATCGCACTCGTTCCTCGATCGGCGATGGCATTGAAGATGGAGCAACCTTGAGTTCGGGCTCATCAGTGTGCCGGGCCAGTTCAACCGCACCTTTGTCTCAAAATCGCTCCGATCCGCGGTTTTCTGTTGCCACGCCGGTGTTCGAGACACCATCCTTCAGACGCTTCGGGACAAAAGCAGATCGTCGGCGGTTTGAGTGCCCCGCGCGATTGAGTTCCGCCGCCAGGCTTCATATCCCTTCCAGCAGCCCGGTAGATCCCACCATTCCCAACTTGACAACCGTTCGACTGACGGAAATGTTTTTCCCAGACTCCCGGCTCAAGCAACCGGGTGGAAAGAAGGGGGCGGCGCTGGCCGTGACGGAGCCAACTCCTCAGAACATCGCCGCCGGCATGGATGGCGGCCTGCGGTCCTCCGGCAAAGCCCGGTCGGAAGCCCTGCTTCCATCGCCCTGCATCCAGAACCACGCTGCATTCTTGACGATCGGTTCCGGCGACCTTCAGTGCCTCTGGTTCGGTGGTTCGCTTGAGGGCAAATCGGACATCTCGGTCTGGCGCTCGAGCCTCAGCGACGGTTGTTGGGGCACCGCCGAACAGATGACCGACGACACGCACATGTCCGAACAGAACCCGGTGCAATTCGACGCCCCCGAAGGCCGCACGCTCCTCCTCCACACGGCCCAACCCGGCGGAAACCAGGACACCTGCGTGGTGCGGATGCGCGAAGCGGGCCGCGCCCCTCGGGACCTTTCTCTGCCGCCAGGCACATTTGTCAGGGGACCGATCCACGTTCGCGGCGACGGGGCCTGGCTCATGCCGATCTTCCGATGCGTCTCACGCCCCGGGCAACGCTGGACAGGCAGCCATGACACGGCGGCACTTGCGGTCAGCAAAGACGCTGGCAACTCCTGGCGAGAGATCGACGTCCCGGGATCCATCGGATGTGTTCACATGACACTGGTACCGCTTGCCGGCGGTTATGCGGCCTTTTTTCGCCGCCGGCAGGCGGACTTCGTCTATCGGAGCGAGAGCCGCGATGGCGGCGAAAGCTGGACCGCGCCTGAACCGACCGACGTGCCCAACAACAACTCCTCGATCTCGGTCATCCGCCAGAGCGACGGGCTCGTCGCCATGGCGTGCAATCCGGCGAATGCATCCATGTACCCCGACGCGCGGCGCGCGTCGCTCTATGATGAACTCGGAGACACCGATACCCGCCCGAATGCCACTGGCGGCTGCGACCCGATATGGGGCGTACCCCGTGCCCCGATATCGCTCTGTCTCTCCGACGACGACGGGCGCACATTCAAAACGCGGTTCGTGGTCGAGGACGGACCGGGCACCTGCTTGTCCAACAACTCGGCCAACGGGCAGAACAAGGAGATGTCCTATCCGTCACTCATTCAGCAGGATGACGGCACGATCGACCTCGCCTATACCTATCACCGCCGCGCTATCAAACATGTCCGTCTGGCACCTGATTGGCTGGAGTCCCAATGAATCACGCTATCCAGGGTGTCCACTGCGCTGTGGCAACTCCGATTGCTGCCGACGGCAACCCCGAATTCGGCCTACTCATTGCCCATTGTCGCGCGCTTCTGGCCGAAGGTTGCCACGGCCTCGCCCCTCTCGGCACCACCGGTGAGGCCAACAGCCTTGGCAACGGCACGCGCAAGGCATTGGTCGAAGCGATCATCGACGGCGGGATCCCGGCCGAAGTGCTGGTGCCTGGCACCTCGACCCCCGCCATCGCCGACACCATCGACCTGACCCGGCACGCGGTGGAGACCGGCGCCAAGGGGACTGTGGTATTGCCGCCCTTCTACTACAAGAACCCGGGCGATGAGGGGCTCTACCGCTATTACTCCCGCGTCATTGAGGGCGTCGGCGACGACCGCCTGCGCGTCGTGCTCTATCACATACCGCAGATGAGCCAGGTCCCGATCAGCCACGGCCTGATCGAACGGCTGCTCGCCGCCTACCCAGGCATCGTCTGCGGGATCAAGGATAGCTCGGGCGACATCGACAACATGGTGGCGATGTGTGAACGGTTCCCGAACCTTGGCGTGCTTGCGGGCGCCGACCCTTTGATGCTGCCAGTCCTGCAAGCCGGTGGCGCAGGCTGCATTACGGCCACGTCGAACCTTCGCGCCGATGCGCTCCGGGTGGTCTGGGACAACTGGCGGCCCCCCGAAAAGGCGGTGGCTGTCGAGGCAGCGCAGGATCGCGTTAATGCATGGAGAAGCCTCGCGGCGTCCTACGCACAGATCCCGACCACCAAGTCGATGATCGCGCGCATCCGCGGCGACGAGACATGGGTGAACGTGCTGCCTCCTCATGTGGAATTGACCACGGCTGAACGCCAGACCGTCTGGGACCAGATGGCCGATCTCGACGGATAGGAAGCCACACCGATGGACACCCCCCGCGCAATCACGCTGCACCTTCCCCGACGGATCGAGATCGGCGCCGGGTCCGCTGCCCTTGTCGGCGATTGGGCGCAAGGGTTTTCGCGTATCCTCGTCGTCGTATCCCGGTCAACCCGGAACATGGTCGCGAGACTGAATCTCAAGGGCGACGTCCGCCTTTCCAGCGACATCCCCGCCGAACCGAAAGACACGGACCTTGCCACGGCAATCGAGGCCGCGCGGGCGTATCGTCCCGATCTGGTCGTCGGCCTCGGCGGCGGGTCAGTGATGGATGTCGCCAAACTCGTTGCCGTGCTCTGGGACAGCGATCAAGACCTTGCCGACGTCGTCGGGCCAAACAGGGTCGCCCAGAAACGCTCAGGCCTGGCGCAGATAGCGACCACCGCGGGAACCGGTTCGGAGGGCGGCATCCGCGCACTCGTCACGTCCACTGAGACGGGAATGAAGTTGGCCGTCGAAAGCCCGCATATGGCCGCCGATCTCGTAGCGCTCGACCCCGAGGTCACAATGAGCGTCCCGCCGGCGCTGACGGCGGCAACCGGCGTGGATGCGCTGGCCCATTCGGTCGAGGCCCTCACCAACATCCGCGCCCATCCATTGATCGACGACTATGCGCGGATGGGGATCAAACTCGCTGGGCAACACTTGGCGCATGCCTGCGCCGACGCTACCGACGCGGACGCACGCACAGGCATGCTGCTGTCGTCCTTCTATGGCGGGCTTTGCCTGGGGCCAGTCAACACCGCCGCCGGCCACGCACTTGCCTATCCGCTCAGCACCCGTGGTGGACTTGGCCACGGTCTGGCTGTCGCGCTCATGTTCCCGCACGTGCTGGCCTTCAACGCCGGCGCGCGACCTGAGAAGACCGCGAAGACCCTGGCGGCGCTGGGGATAGAACCCACGGTAGATCCCGCACAGATTGCCGACCGGACCAGCGCATGGTGCAAGAGACTCGGCCTCAACATGTCACTCGCCGCGCACGGTGTGCGCGAGTCTGATCTGTCCGACTGGGCTGCGGAGGCCCACGGTATCCGGCGACTGATGGACAACAATCCTCGCGATATGCGCATCGACGACGTGGCAGCCATCTATCGGGCCGCGTTGTGAGAGGAGGTTCACGCCGTCGATCGACAGCCCAGTCGCGTCTGTCGCGCGCATGGTGACAGGGCTTCGTCGGCGAGCGTTCAGTTCATGAACGTCCCGCCATTGGCATTGATGGACTCTCCGGTCACAAATCTCGCCATTTCCGAGGCCAGAAATACGATGATATCAGCAATTTCCCTGGCCGAACCCAATCGCCCGAGCGGCACCGCCGCGGTTCGCTGCGATCGATAGTCAGCGCTCCAATCGGATGTCATTTCGGTCTCCACCGGGCCAGGGCAGACGGCATTCACGCGAATGCCATGAGGCGCCATTTCCCGCGCGAGATGCATGGTCAGATAATTGACCGCCGCTTTGGACGCCCCGTAGGCTGGCGCAGCGTGTTTGTGTGGTGTCTTGGCAGCCGTCGAACTGACGTTGACGATGCAGCCGGATCCGCGCGCGATCATGCCGGGCAAGACTGCGCGGCAGAAATGCAGCGTTCCGTTGAGGTTCACGTCGATAACCCGCGTCCAGTCGGTTAGCGGCATTTCCAAAGTGGGACTTCTTGTGTTGATGCCAGCGTTGTTGACGAGTATGTCCGCCCCACCGAATTTCTGATCGGCAAGGGCCGCGGTTGCGGCCGCGACTTCCGGATCGGCCACGTCGCCAGGCAAAATGACCGCCCTGGATCCCACGCGCCTGATTTCATTCGCGAGGCTTTCCAGTAACTGCTCGTTGGTGCCATTCAGGACCAAAACCGCACCATTCGCGGCCAGGCGCAACGCCGCAGCGCGCCCGATCCCACGGCTTGCGCCCGTAACTATCGCGCATCTTCCATCCAGCATTCCGGCCTCCACTGCGTTGCAGTCCCAACTCTCGCGCTGAAGGTTTTGCCAAAATTCCTATTTATCTCGAATGGGTTATAGGACTCTCTTCGAAAAAATGGAATTGACTGTCTACCGCCATTGAACGCAGCCATCGCCGTCTTTTGCGGTCGGCCGAAAGGCCGTACAACGACGGCATGGCACGCTTGAGCACCGACATCATCCGCTTCCGCATCGCGATCGCCGCCCAGTTGGGAGCGAACCCAGGCGCGATATTGGCCGCTGCCGGACTCCCGGAAGACACAATGGAAGGCGGGCCGGAATTCATCGATGAAGCCGTGGAATGGCGGGTCTGGCGAGCCATCGTGGAGCAGACCGGGCGCGACGACATCGGCCTCATCTGCGGCGATCGGTTGCCGACCCAGGCGATGACGCTGCTCGGCTATGTCATGGCCAACGCCCCATCCATGCGCATCGCAATCGAAAAGTGCTGCGCCTACCAGCGCATCATCGGCGACACGATGGGGCTCGCGATCGAAAAAGGCGAGCGGACGTCGAAGATCTGGCTGGAGCAATGGAGCGAATGGCACGACGCACTGCGCTACACGGTGGACGTGATGATGGCGGTGGTGCCTAGCTGGGCCTCGGCCAATGCCGCCGCGCCGATCCGACCGTTGCGGGTCGGGTTTCTTTACGAGCGCCCGGCCGACGTCGCGCCATACGAGGCGATTTTCGCGCCCGCGCCCGTGACCTTCGGATCGGCGGAGAGCTATCAGATCTACGACAATGACGCGCTGGATCAGCCGGTCATCGGCGCCAACATCGAGATGTTCGGCTATTTCGAGGAAAAGGCCCAGGGCCTGCTCAACGCCTATGAGGCCCGTGACACCTTCACCTTCAAGACCAGGCGGCGCATCCTCGACGGACTGAAGGGCACAACGCCGACGGTCGATGAGATCGCATCGGCGCTGGCGGTCAGCGTGCGGAAGCTACAGGACGCCCTCGCCCAGGAAGGAACAAGCTTCTCCCATCTGATGAACGAAACCCGGTGCGACCTGGCCAAGGGCTATCTCAAGGATGGGCAGGTCGGCAAAGCCGAGATCGCCTATCTGCTCGGCTACTCCGAGATGTCGGTGTTCTCCCGGTCGTTCAAGAAGTGGACTGGATTGACGCCGTCGGAGTTCGAGACCCAAAACCGAGGTTAACGATCTTCGATCCTCCCCGAAGCCGTGGCAGCGATCTCAGGCAGTCTCCGCACGCACCCCGCGAGAAAGGGCTGACTCCGACGGCGACGTCCGCCGAAATGCGCTAGTCGCAGGTCACGTTGAACTGGAGTTCACGATCCTTTCCGTCCACCTTGGCTTCCATGGTGCCTCGTGCCCCGAGGAAGCGCCGAGACCCCCGACGATCGTTTGAACACGAATGTCCGGCGAAGGCCGGACCTCCTCGGCGACCTGGAAGTTGCCGCGCGGCGCGGCGATGTCGCGGGTGGTAAAGATGACGCCGTGGCCAAGAACGTAAACATTGTCGGTCGATCGCGCACCGGCTTCGCCTTCGGCGATCATCTCGCGGACCGTGTTCACCCGATAATATTGGCCGATCCTGTCTCCGTCGGCGTCAAACATCCCCTTCCGGCCAACGCGTTTGTCGCCAACGCTGACACGACCGTCATTGTCCATATCACTGAAATGAACAACGCGAGCGTCACCAGGAGAAAACGCCATGAAGGGCTCGCAAGCGGCCCAGGCTCCTCCCGCCGGCATCGCTGCTATAGCCAGGGCGATAGCCAGTTTCCACATGGCCTTCACCGTACCCTCCGTCAGTTGGGATCCACCGACCGCGGATCCTGCGTGCAGAAGGTGCCGCCGTGAGTAGGCATTGGCAAGTTTGATTCGCTCACGCCTCAGCAGACATCCGGATACCGGTCGCTACACCCTCGCCAGCGACGTCTGGCAGGCAGGCCCATCATCGATTGCCTACCCGCCTGTTTGTTCTGCGATGTCCGTGCCTCCCCGCCGATCACAAAAGGATCGAACCAACGCCACTCGGCGTTCGGGGCTCGGCATCGAGACTAAACCGCCTTCGCCCTGCCCCGCAGCTTGTCGGTGAGGCCGTGCAGTCCCGGCGTCCAGTAGATGCCGGCCGCGACCGCCATGTACATGGCAAATCCCTCGAGTGCCGGAATCTGGGTTGCCGCCAGACCGATGGCGACCGGGAACACGCCGATGGCGACATTGTCGACCGCGAAGCGGACAACGGCGTCGACACGGGTCTTGCGACGCTTGGCCCGGTTGCGGTTGCGGTTGCGGTTGCTGTTCTCGCCATTGTCGGCGAACCACTTCAGGGTCTCGGCCATTGCCTCCGGCATCGGCGTCTGGTGGAAGTCGGGGTAGAGCCCGGTGAAGCGGTCGTCATTGAGGAGCACCGACGTTTCGTATTTGTAGGCCATCGAGCGAACTTCGCGCAAAATCGGCACGAAGGTCCCCAGCACCGAGAGCATGCGCTTTGGTAGGACACTGACCCCGGCCGGCTTGCCGGCGATTTCGCCGACCTGCTTCAGCCAACTCTCCATGCTTGGCACCCGGGTGCCGGCGAGGTTGAACACGGCGTAGGGATCAAGATCATCGCGCCGGGTCAGCAGCACGATCGCCCGGCCGGCATCTTTGCTGTAGAGCAATTGCTGCGGCGTCGAGGCGGAGATTATCCATGGCAGTTTCCTGCCCTTGAGGGCATTCTCGAAGATCGGGGCAAACTGCTTGTTGGTGACATTCGGCCCCCAGATCTCGGCCATCCGCACCACCAGCGTCCGGATTCGGCCCTGATCGGTCGCCCGTTGCAACATCTTCTCGAGTTCGACGCGAACCTGCCCAAGGCGTGTGTTCGGATTGAACGGCGTGATCTCACTGATCGGCTGGTCGGTCTCACCATAGTTGTAGTTGTTGCCGGGAAAGATAACGGTTGCGCCAGCATGCTCGGCTGCGTCAATGACGTTGCGGGTCATAACCGGCATCGCCTTTGCCCACTTGTCATAGGGCACGTTGCCGCCGTGAAAGATAAAATCGGCACCAACCGCCATATCCTTCAAAAGCGCGGTGTCGTTGACGTCACCTTCAACCAGCGTCAGGCCGCTGAGATCGCCGAGCTGTTCCGCGGCGGCAGTCCGGTTGCGCACCAGGAGCGTTGCCGACTCGCCGGCTTCCTGGAGTGCTTTGGTGACGGCGAACCCGATGGCACCGGTGCCACCGATGATGAGGTATTTGGAGTGCATTGCCCTGTTCCTTGTGATCGTGCCCGGCGGGGTCGCCAGTGCATGACCGGGAGGCTACGCAATGACCGACGTCATGTGATTGGCAGGTCGCGCAGGATGTTTGGCCAATCGCGCAAACCGGGGATCGCGGATTGCCAAATGAAGAAAGGCTCCCCTGATGGCCGCCCTCCATAAGTATCAGTCCTTCAGTCCGATCTCACTCAACAAGATCGATCAAGCGTCCGTCGCGAAATCCGAAACGGGCAGGCCCTCCGTCGGTTCCGCGGTCGGAGGACTCGATTAGCACCGACACGCCGTTCTTGTCGGGCCCCTCAATTCCGGCGACCGACATCGGCAGGACGGCGATGTTCCACCACCCACGTTTCCACAGCACGAGCCCGGTTGTCGCGCCATAGGTGGACGACCGATCCCAGGCGGCGATGAAGTAGGTCGGCTCGCATTGCCGGCAGAGAATGACCGGCTTGACATCTTGTGGTGTGAACGAGGCGTTGGCGATCGTCAGTGCGGTCGTCATGCGGTCGTTATAGGTCAGCGTGACGGTCAGCGTGACGGCGGCTTCATCCGTTGCGATACGTGCCGCCTCGTCCCCACCAAGCTGTATCGACATCTCCTTGGCAGCGACGGGCCAAGCCAGCAGCACGAGCGCCAGGGCAGTGAAAACATGGCGCATCCGTGTTCTCCGAAGCAGAGCGCATCATCCGGCGGCAGGAGTCACAGCATCGATCGGGTCTCAAGGCAATTGGCAATCGCAAATAAGGGTGACCTCGAGAGACCACCCCTTTTGCCCGACCAACTCGACCGCGGACATTCAAAACTCCGGTTCGAACCCCATCGCAATGAGCGCTTCGCGTGGTTTGTGAACCGCCAGGGCGCGATCCGAAAAGGTCCGGAAATCGACCACCAGTCCAAAGGCTTCGAAACTGATCATGCCGGTCTTGCCGTCAACCAGAACATTGACGACCCGACCCCGTTTGGCCAGTCCGGTTGGCGTCCTGTCCATCGCGAACCAGTCGACCGGCTGGCCCGTGACTCCTTCATAAGGTGCCTCATAGCCCCCGCGAGTCTGGTCGAATTCGCTCGCGTCGAGATAGAGCCCGACGCCCAGGGCTGAAATCGCCAGGAGTCCAATCGCGGCGAAGGCGGTGAGAATGTAGGTCAATGTCTGATCCTCCTGCTGTACAGCCAGGGATTGGCTGTTCGATGGCTGGATCATGCCGCCGAGGTGCTCCGGGCTGAATGACCGGTCACGCAGGGTCGTTGACACAACGCGCAGATCGGACACGTCAACCAGGTAATCAGCAAACCCGCTGTCGGGCGGGTTCCCGTCAAAGAAATCTGTTCGACTGCCCATCCGACGAATGTCGCCTCGAATCCCGGTGTTTCCGATCAAAAAAGGAGCGTTCCCACTACGCGCGAGTACGCATTGGCCCGCGAATTGAGACGACCGGCATTTGACAAAAGCGATCCGATGTAATTAGATCGTCAGGTTGACGAACTAATGGAACTCGATGATGACCCGTTCGTCCCGACCAAAGCCGGTCCTCAGGCAGCTCTCGCTGGGCTCGGTTATGGACGCCATCATCAACCACGGCCCGATCTCCCGCGCCGACGTCGCAAAACTCACACGAATTAGCAAACAGACCGCCTCGGAGGTCGTGCGCGAGCTCGAGTCGGGCGGTTGGGTGCGTGTGCACGGGCAGACCAAGGGTGGCATCGGTCGTACCGCGGTCACTTATGCAATCGAGCCAGACGCGGCCTACGTCGCCGGAGTCGATCTCGGTGGTACCCAGGTGCGCATGGCCATTGCCAATCTCGCCTGCTCCATCGTGGCCGAAGCATCGGAGATCACGGATCCGGTGGGCGGCCAAACAGTCGTCCGCCAGATTGCCAAGCTGGCCGATCGCCTTGTGCGCGAGGCAGGAATTGCAAGAGACCGCGTTCGTCTCCTGGTGATTGGCACACCGGGCGTGCTCGACGTGGCAACGGGGTCGATCCGACTCGCACCAAATGTTCCCGACTTCGACAAGATCGACGTCGTCGGATCGCTCCGCGATGCTTTCGGTGCCGATGTCATCATCGAAAACGATGTTAATGTCGGAGCACTTGGCGAGCGCTGGCTCGGCCAAGCGAAGGGGCTCGACACCTTTGTCTACATTGCGCTCGGCACCGGCCTCGGCATGGGCATCGTCTCCGATGGAAAGATCATCCGCGGCGCCCATGGCGGTGCCGGTGAGATCGCCAACCTGCCGATCGGTGGCGACCCCTTCGACGCCGCCAGCCGCCTGCATGGCACGCTCGAAGCCGCCGTGGGATCGGGCGGGATAGCGCAGCGCTATGAAGCTGCCGGTGGCAAGCCGGGGATCACAGTGCGCGAACTGTTCGATCGCCTTCCTACCGATTCCGTCGCGCGCGGTGTTGTAGATGAGTCGGCGCGGCTCCTCGCTCTCGCGGTCGTTGCAGTGGTCGCAACCGTCGATCCCCAGATCGTCGTCTTCGGCGGAAGTATCGGCGCCCGCCGCGAAATTGTGGATGCCATCAATGAACTGGTCCGCTCGCTCGGCGTCGACTCAGCACCGATCGTCTCCAGCGCCCTCGGCAATCGCGCCGGCATCAGCGGCGCACTCGCGATCGGTATCAACAACATTCAAAACGCCTTGTTCGCCCCGTCATTCACGCCCCGTGTCCTGTCCCTTCCGGCAGTCGACGAACTCCGCGGGCTGGGAGCCGCGACATGAACGCCGTGACGTCCCTTTCGATCGATCGCGACCGTGCCGTCGCGTTGCTTCGCCGCGCCATCGGCTACCCAAGCGTCACCGGCGAGGAGGCCAGCTTCGCCGCGATGCTCGCTGACGCGCTGCCGACCGCCGGCGCCAGCGTGAACGTCGGCGACTTTCTTCCCGGCCGCCCAAATGTGTGGGGCGTCCGAGAGGGAACGGGCGGCGGCCGCAAGCTTCTCCTTACCGGCCACACAGACGTTGTCCATGTCAGGGGCTGGCGGGAACGCTGGTCCGGCACCGAACGCGAAGACCCCTTCGCAGCGCCAATCGTCGATGGCGAGATCTGGGGGCGCGGTGCCGCCGATCTGAAGGCGGGTATCTGCACGGCTATTGAGGCGCTGCGGGTTCTCGACGATGCAGGTGCTGCGCTCGCCGGCGATGTCATCCTCGCATTCATCGGCGATGAGGAGAGCGGTGAACCTGGCACCGGCACGAGCGCCGGCATGAAGGCGCTGATGCCAATGATCGACTCGGGCGCGATCCCCAGGCCCGATTTCGCTATCTATGTCGAACCGACCACGCTCGATGTATATTCCGCTCAGATCGGCTTTTTTATTGCCGACATAGAGGTGACCGGGCGGACAGCCTATTTCGGCGTCCCCGAACTCGGTGCCGACGCACTGAAAGCGGCCCACGCCATTCTCGCAGCGCTATGGGCCCACTCCGCCGATCTCGAGACCCGCGGAGACCATCCGCTCGTCGGCAAGTCGTTTCTGCTGGTCACCGGCCTGGAAGGCGGTGGCCTGATCGCAGTTCCGGAGCGTTGCCAACTCAGCTTGATCCGCAAACTCAGGCCGGGCGAGGATCTGTCTGTCGCGCGCCAAGAGATCGAAGCGATCGTTCGTTCGGCGGTCAGCAATCCCGATATCCGCGTCGCTTTCTCCTATCCGGCCGGACGCGATCACCCGATTGGCGGCACTGCAATGGAAATCGACCCCGGCTCCGATGCGCCGGCGATGTTGTGCGACGCGATCCGCACGGTCCGGCCCGACCGGGGGAGAATCGCCGGCGCACCATTCTGGTCGGAAGCGTCGTTCCTCGACCGCAAGGGAATTCCGACTGCCTATTTCGCACCTGGCGACATCCGTATCTGTCACTCGCTCGAGGAGCGCGTCCCTATCGAAGAGTATCTCGACGGCATCGCCGCTCTTGCGACCTTCATCGTCCGCTATTGCAGCGGACGCATCGACGGCACGTCCTCAAACCAGAAAGGGAGGGATCAGCATGATACCGCGAATTGAATGGAAGTTGGCGACGATCGCCACTGCGATCGCAATGATGACGACGGGTGCCATTGCGCAAACCATGGGGCCCGGTGGCGAGAGCCCGACATTGTCAAGCGAGGTGACGCTGACCGACGCCGAAGTGCAGCAGATCAAGGACATGAACGCCACCGCCGCCCTCCTCTGGCATACATCGTCGGACTTCGTGAACGCGGTAACCGCCGGCGCCGAGGACGAGTTCAATCGACTTGGCGTCGAGGTGGTCGCCACGACCGACGCAGGCTTCGACTCGGCCAGACAGATGAGCGACATTGAAACCGTGCTCGCCAAGAACCCGAGTGCGATCCTGGCGCTGCCGCTCGATCCCACCACCTCCGCACAGGCCTTCAAGGCGGCGGTCGACGACGGGGTGAAGATCGTCCTGCTTTCGAACGTCCCCTCCGGCTACGTCCAGGGCGAGGATTATGTCGGCATCGTAACCGACGATCTCTTTCAGATGGGCAAACAGGCGGCCGATGCGCTTGCCGCGGCGATCGGCAATGAAGGCAAGGTCGCCTGGATCTTCCACGACGCGCAATACTACGTCACCAACCAGCGCGACGGTGCGTTCAAGACGACAATCGAAGCGGACTATCCGGACATCGAGATCGTCGCCGAGGCCGGCATCACCGACCCCGCTCGGGCAGAGGAAATCGCCAACGGTCTGCTGATCAAGAACCCGGACCTGGACGGCATCTACGTGACCTGGGCGGAACCCGCCGAAGGTGTTCTTGCTGCACTGCGGGCCGCGGGCAATTCGGATACCAAGATCGTCGCCCTCGACCTGTCCGAGCCGCTGGCACTGGACATGGTCAAGGATGGCAACGTCGTAGCACTCACCGCCGACAAGGCCTACGAGCTCGGGCGCACCATGGCCACCGTCGCCGGCTACGGCCTGATCGGCAAGTCGGCGCCGGCCTTCGCGGTCGCACCGGCAATTACGGTAACCAAGGAGAACGTTGCTGACGGGTGGCAGCAGTCTTTGAACCGTCCTCCTCCGCAAAGCGTGCTCGACGCAATGAAGTGACCACCAGCGGGTGCGGGCGGCATTCGGCCGCTCGTTTCGCTCGCTCAACAAGGGAGAATGATCATGACATCCGTAACTGGCAGACTGACAGTAGTCGCGACAGCCCTTCTCATCGCCTCGACCGGGCTGGTCGCTGCCGGTACCACCACCGGGCCAAACGGCGAAACGGCAGTCCCGGCTTCAAGCGTCACGCTGACGCCGGAAGAAGAAGACAAGATCAAATCAGGCGGCTACACCGCCGGGCTGGCCTGGCATACGCCGTCCGACTACACCGCAGCGGTCGATCGCGGTGCACATGACGAGTTTGCCCGTCTCGGTATCGAGGTCGTCGCTGTCAGCGATGCCGGTTTTGATCCGGCCAAGCAGAAGAACGACGTCGAAACGATGATGGCCAAGGAGCCGACCATCATCCTGTCGCTTCCGGTCGATCCCGATACAGCCAGCGAGGTCTATCGTCCGGCGCTGGAAGCCGGCACGATTGTCGCCTTTGTGGACAACGCACCGACCGGCTATGTTCAGGGAACCGACTACGCAACCATCGTCTCCGACGACCTTGCGCAGATGGGCGAGAAAGCCGCTGATGCAATGGCCGCAGCACTCGGCGAAAAAGGCAAGGTCGGTTACCTTTTCCATGATGCCAATTTCTACGTGACAAACCAGCGGGACGGAGCTTTCAAGGAAACGATCGAAGGTAAATACCCGAACATCGAAATCGTCGCCGAGATGGGCATGGCAGACCCGGCCAAGGCCGAGGATGTGATCAACGCTTTCCTGATCAAGAACCCGGACCTTGACGCAGTCTATGTCACCTGGGCCGAGCCGGCCGAATTTGTTCTCGCAGCGCTTCGCAACAACGGTAATACCCACACCAAGATCGTTACGCTTGATCTGTCGGAGCTGCTGGCTCTCGACATGGTGAAGGACGGCAGCGTCGTGGCGATCGTCGCCGACGAAGCTTATGCGATCGGCGAGACCCTGGCCCGCGCGGCGGCCGCGTCGGTGATCGGCAAGGATCTCGAGCCGTTTTACGCGGTCGACGCCATCGCTGTGACCAAGGACAATGTCAAGGAGGGCTGGTTCCAGTCGCTGCATCGCGACCCGCCGGCCACGCTGACCGGAGGCTGAATCGTGGCGGGGAAGCTGTCTCAGCTCAGGTCGATCGATCCAAGCCGTTATGTCGTCTATGTCGGCTTCGTCCTGATCCTTGTCGGGTTTTCGATCGTCCTGCGCGACGACGGCTTCCTCACCACCCGTAATCTTCTCAACATCGTTCAGCAAACAACGCCGATAACAATCATGGCGGTCGGGATGGTCTTTGTCCTGACCGCCGGCGAAATCGACCTTTCGATCGGGCCGATCGTCGCTGTGTCTGCGCTCCTGTCCGCCGTTGTGCTCCGCGAGAATTTCTGGTTCCTCGGCGTCGCCACCGGCCTGCTCGCCGGAGCGGCGATCGGCGCCGTGAACGGCCTTCTGGTCGCCTATATGCGACTGCCATCCTTCCTCGTCACCCTTGCCACCATGGGCTTCCTGGCGGGAGCAGCGCGCTGGCTGACCGATCTCCAATCCGTGCCGGTTACCAACGACACGTTCACCAACATATTCGGCTCCGGCAGCCTGTTCGGCGTTCCCTCGCTCCTCCTGTGGTCAGTGGGCTTCGTCTTCCTCGGCCACTTCTTTTATCGCGACTCGCGCTACGGGGCTCATGTCCACGCGATCGGTGACAGTGCACTCAGCGCCCGCGCCGTCGGCATCAAGGTCGACAGGGTCCGGTTTTCGGTTTTGGTCGTTTCCGGGGCGTGCGCCGGATTGGCGGGACTGCTCTACGCCGGACGCCTACACGGCGCGCGCTACACCCTCGGCGAGACCGACCTTCTCACTGTCATCGCCGCTGTGATCATCGGCGGCACGAGATTGAACGGCGGGGTGGGCACGGTCGTCGGTGCGTTGATCGGGTCGCTGCTGATGGGACTTCTCAACAACGGGCTGATCCTCATGGGGCTCAGCGTCTCCGAGCAACTGATGGTACGAGGCGCAATCCTGCTGTTGGCCATCGCATTGACGCTTCGCGAGAAGCGCGCCTGACTTGAAGGGTATTGGCAGATGTTTCTGGACGTACTCCAACGCCGCAATCCTGGCTTGATCGAAAACGCCATCGCTCTCCACCAGGCTGGCCGGATTCCCGCCAACACTTATGTTATCGACCTCGATGCCGTCGAAGCGAACGCGCGGGTTATTTCGACCGAAGCCGACCGGCTCGGCCTCAAGACCTTCGCCATGACCAAGCAGATGGGGCGAAACAAGGACTTCTGCAGCGCGGTGATGCGCGGTGGAATCACGTCCTCTGTCAATGTCGATATGGAATGCGCACGGGCCACCCACCGCGCTGGCATGGCGATCGGCCATATCGGCCATCTGGTCCAGATCCCCCGGGCTGAAGCCCGCGCGGCCGCATCGCTTTCGCCAACATTCTGGACCGTTTTCAACCACGACAAGGCGCACGAGGCCGCTAAGGCGGCCGCGGAACTGGGCCGGGTCCAGTCGTTCCTCGCCCGCATTCAAGCCAAAGGCGATCGTTTCTACCGCGGCCACGAGGGTGGATTCGATGCAGCTGCCATCGACGCCGTCGCCGACCGAATTGATGCAATGGATGGAGCGCGCTTTTCGGGAATTACCACCTTCCCCGCGCTGCTGTTCGACACCGACGAAGGAAAGGTCGCTCCGACCCAGAATCTCACCACGCTTGAAAAGGCGGCGGAAGCATTGACCAGATCAGGTCGCCAGCAGATCGAAATCAATGCCCCCGGCACAAGTTCGTCCGCGGTTATCGGCAAGCTCGCCGAGGCCGGCGCTACCCAGATCGAACCCGGCCACGGCCTGACCGGTACCACCCCGCTCCACGCGGTTGAGGATCTGGAAGAACGACCGGCCGTGGTCTACGTCAGTGAAGTATCGCACTTCCACGGAACGGACGCTTTCTGCTTTGGAGGCGGGCTCTACATCGATCCTGTCTTTCCCGACTATGCGGTGAAAGCCATCGTGGCGCGCGAACCCACAGCTGCAGCAGATGCCCTGCGCACCGTCGAAATCCCTCCACCGGCGGCGATCGATTATTACGGGATGATCGACACAACGACCGGTGATCGAAAACCCGCGGTCGGCGACACTGTCATCTTCGGCTTCCGGCCGCAGGCCTTCGTCACCCGCGCCTACACCTGCGGCGTGTCGGGCGTCGCCGAGGGATCTCCATCAGCCGGCGCGATCTATGATGCGTTCGGACGCGCCGCAGACTGGCCGCTTTGAAGGGCACGCCCGATGCAAACTGCTCCCCTGCCCGCTTCCGATACCGGTCCGCCGGCTCTCGGTCTCAAGAACATCCGCAAGGAATTTGGTGGCGTCGTCGCCATCGAGGATTTTTCCCTGGACGTGCGCTCCGGCGAAGTGGTCGCTCTGGTCGGCGACAATGGTGCGGGGAAGTCAACGCTCATAAAGATTATCTGTGGCGTCTATCCGCCGACCGCGGGACGCATCCTGATCGACGGCGAGGAGGCGCGTTTCACGGACCCGGCCGATTCGCAGAAACGCGGCATTCAGGTGGTCTTCCAGGATCTGGCCCTGGCCGAGAGCCAACCGGTGTATATGAACCTCTTTCTCGGCCGCGAGGCGGTGACCGGACCATTTCGACGCCTCGACCGTCGCCGCATGATCCGCGAAAGCGAAGAACTGGTGCGCGGCATGGACGTTCGCATTCCGTCCGCCAGGTCGACGATCCGCAACCTTTCAGGAGGCCAACGCCAGGGTGTCGCCATCGCACGCGCGACCCACTGGGCATCCAAGCTGGTGTTGATGGACGAACCGACCGCCGCCCTTGGTGTGGCAGAGACCCAGAGGGTCGAGGCAATCATTCGCGGTTTGCGGGAACGCAACCTTGCAGTCCTGATTATCAGCCACAGCCTCGATCAGGTCTTCCGCCTCTCCGATCGCATTTGCGTGCTTCGCCGCGGAAATCAGATCGGCGTCCGCCGCACCTCTGAAACGACGAACAATGAAATCGTCTCACTGATCACCGGCCTGGCCTGAAGTCCGGCGACTATCGACCGCGCGCGAATTCCGGCGGGGTGCCGTCAGCCCAGACGGGTTGCTCCACCGGGTTCGTCCCGTGTTCCCAGCGTTTGCTCGTCCGGGCCACAGCCCTTACGTTGCGGATGAACCAGAAGCCCGCCCTCAAGAGGCGTGTGATGAACGGTCTGATGCGCCGCAGTCTCAAAGCCGCGTTCATTGGCTATCGCTGACCAGGCGTATGCAAAAAGCAAAACCGACATAAACCCAGGAGTGGAGCATCATGTCGAAAGCACCCGTTGCCCTTGTTGCCGGCGTCGGTCCGGGACTCGGCGTCGCCCTTGTCGAAAAATTCGCGTCCGAGGGTTTTCGGGTCGCCGCTGTCGCCCGCAACCTGGAGAAACTGGAGGCCCTGCTCGGCGAGCGCGGTTTGGCCGAGAAGGAGAAGGCCTATTCGTGCGATGTCTCCGATCCGCAAGCGGTCGAAGCTCTCTTCGGAACCGTTGAATCCGAACTCGGTGCACCGTCCCTGGTCGCCTACAACGCCGGCGCCTTCATTATCGGTTCGATCACCGAACTCGACCCCGACGATGTGGCACGGTGCTGGCAGATCGGCTGCTTTGGTGGCTTTCTGGTCGGCCAGGCCGCCGCCAGGGGCATGCTGGCGGCTGAGATAGGCGGCACGATGCTCTTCACCGGAGCCACGGCCGGCTTGCGGGGCAGCGCCAGATTCGCACCCTTCGCGATGACAAAATTCGGGCTGCGGGCGCTTGCCCAGAGCATGGCCCGCGAACTCGGACCGAAGGGCATCCATGTTGCCCATATTATCATTGACGGCGGAATCGGGGAGTTCACCGGAAGCCTGTCGGCCGAGGTCGATGCGCCGGACAAGACGCTGAGCCCCGACGCGATTGCCGAGACCTATTGGCAAGTGCACAAGCAGCACCGCAGCACCTGGACACAGGAACTCGACCTGCGCCCATGGGTCGAGACTTTCTAGTCGACTAAACTGCCGGCGGCGATGAAACCGGCCATTTCCCTGGTCTCGCTCGAAACCGCATTGCGACGCGATCTCGGAGCGGTCGCCGCGCTAACGCCAATGGCCGAGGGCGAAGACTCACGCGCATTCGCGCTCGGTCGCGGAGGGGATGATTTTGTCGTGCGTGTCAATCGATCCGCAGAAGGATTCGAGAAAGATGCCCTCGCCTATCGGTGTTTCGCGACCGACGATCTGCCTATTCCGGAAGTGATCTCAATCGGTGCCCTCGACGACGAAAATGCCTACTGCATCTCACGGCGCCTCGCCGGTGTCACGCTGCAGGACTTGACTGGCTCTCAACTTCCGCCGGTGCTTGCGCCCGTAGCGCAGGTCATGAACGCGATCGGCGACGCCGACGTGACCGGGCTCACCGGGTTTGGTCCCTTCGACAGAGCCGGTGCTGGTCGCCATTCGAGTTGGCGGGAATTTCTGACGAGCGTTGCCGATCCGCAGCACCATGATTGGAACGCCATAAGCAATTACGCCGCCATGAGCCAGGTGGATCGTCTGACCAACCTCGTCAGCGATCTCGCCGAACAGTGCCCGGAGACCAGGGATCTCGTCCATGGAGATTTTGGTTCGAACAACGTCCTGACCGACGGCGTCGGCATTACGGGCGTCATCGACTGGTCCGAAGCGCTGATCGGCGACCCTCTTTATGACCTGGCCAACATCCTGTTCTGGCGGCCATGGCTGACCTGCATGGATGAACAGGCGCGCTACTTCGAGTCGCAGCGATCAGATTTGCTGCGCCATTCCGACCGGCTGCGCTGCTACCAGCTTCGCATCGGGATTGAGGAAATCTATCAAAGCGCGGTCGCCGGCAACCATCGGATGTGTGACTGGGCACTGGCGCGTTGCGCCGAGATCGCGGAGTGAACAGGTGACCCCACTCTGGGCCGGTCGAACAAGTGGCTGACGATCACTCAGTCCCGATTGCGTGAAACCAAAAGAAGGACTCCGATTTGACGCACGCATAAGTCAATGCATAACTGAGACAGCAATCGACAAAAGCGGCGTGGCAATCCTTCCTGACCGATCCCTATGCGCTGTTGACGAACCGACGGACAACTACCGAAGAGACCGACAGAGCCAAACGGCTCTCGTAACCCGGGGCGTAACTCTTTGGCTGACAAGGCTAATGATTTCAAGGGCTTCCAGCCCGATGCTGTCGTGAAGGATCGACCTGATCTTCGCGACCTGAGCTATGCACCGAGCCTGCGCCCGCTTCACCCACGCGTCGGTCCGCCGGCGACGCTCCTCAAGAACCTTGCCCGACGACGGCTGATCGACCGACTGGTACGCAACCAGCTCGAGGGTCCAGGTGCCGGCAGCGGTAGTTGCACCGCACAAGCTCTTGCTGCTGTCATCGACCTTCTGCGTCTCGACGGCTCTGCGGGGAACAAACAGACTGTTGATACTCTGCGGGTCAGCGCTGAAATGCTGTACGACGAGGGTCGGCTCATCGAAGCGGCGGAGCTGGGCAAAAGCCAACCCGCCGAGGGCCTGCGGAGCCTTCGTTCGGCGATCAAAGGCTACTATCACAACGGCGTCTGCACCGAGACGGTCTGGAAGGCCAGCCGCACCGGATCGGACCGCGATGTCGTCGCGGTGGCCAAGGCAGCACGGCAAATAACCCTCGGTGCCTATTATCGCGTCCAACCGATCCTCAACGATTACCACACCGCCCTCAACCATGTCGGCGCAATTTTCGCTGCTGCGGAGATCCATCCCGGCTGGGCCCCCGACGCGGTCGAGAAGAACAACGGCCGGATCGACATTCGCCTCGCCACGGGCGAAGCGGTCGGACATCATGCATTCGTCATTGTCGGCTATGACGAGGACGGCTTCCTCATCCTCAATTCGTGGGGACCGGAATGGGGCGGCTATTGCCCTGCATCCGCGCCGGCGGAGTCGCCCGGTTGGCCCGGCATCGGGCATTGGCGCTATCAGGACTGGGCCGAGCGGGTCATCGACGGCTGGGTGCTGCGCCTCGGCGTTCCGACGTCGAATGCCTTCGAATATTCACTCGGTGAGCAGGGCCTTGGCGCCTTCATGGCTGGCGCAATCCGGTCCGGTTCGACACCCCGTCATGATCTCGCAGGACATTATGTCCACCTCGACGACGGTGCCTTTGTGGGCACGGGTGCGTTTCCCAGCAGCGCGGAGTCGGCCACATCGACCGTCGATCTTCTCAACCAGCGCGTCGTCGAAAAACGGGCACTGTCGGAAGGCGACCCCGGTCCGGATCGGTCCTATTCCCGCGTTCTGCTGTGGATCGCCGGCGGCAATGAACGCACCAAGGATGCCGTTACGGATGCCGTAGTCACCAAGCAGTTCTGGATGTCGCAGGGCATCTACCCGATCACTGTTCTATGGTGCTCAGACTTCATCGAAAGCACGCTGGTCGTTCTGGACCGTCTGTTCGAAGCCGCCCTGGCGAAAGCCGGCAAGGTCGGCGCGGAACTCGATAAGCGGATTGACATCGAAGCCCGCGGCATTGGGCGCGCGTTCTGGCGCGACATAAAGGGATCGGCCAAGCGTGCCGCAAGGAAAGGCGATCGATATGCCGCCAAAGGCGGTATGTTCGAGCTCTTCGAAGCCCTGGCGCGACTTGATCCTGAAATCGAGCTGCATGTCGTGGCCGAGGGAGCCGGCGCGATCCTGCTGGCCGACCTGTTCGACATGCTGGCCGCCATGGGCAGCGATCCGCCTGAAACAAGTCCGATCAAACGTCTTGCGACCGTCACCCTGCTGGCACCAGCGTGCACGACCCAGGCGCTGGAAGAGCCTCTAGGACTTTGGCGCAAGGAAACCAGGAGAAAGATCCTGATGCTGACGCCGTCCGAGGCGACATCATCCCGGATGACAACCGGCCTCTATCAGCAGTCGATCCTCGATCTGGTTCAGCGATCGTTTGAGGAAGAGGTTCCCGGCGACAGAGGGCAACTCCCGCATAAACGCGCCCGCATTCTGGGCACGAGCCGCGCCGCGACGGCGGCGGATCGGTCGGACGATTCCGTTCGGCTCCGATGGCTCGAAGCGGCCGGGACGGGCCCGATCACGCGGTTGCGATCCGTGACATTTAGCGCCGAAGCGCTGGGGCGGATTGCCGGTCACATTGGCGGAAAAGGCGAGATCGCAGCACCACAAATCGAGAGGGAGCACTCCGGACCAGAGCCCGGATCGAAACCCGGGCACACCCATCACACCTGAGGAGGCACGCATGGCCAGAGCCAGCAAGACACGCAAACCAGCGCCGCGGAAGAGAAACTCCGGCGCCAATCGGATCAACCTGCAACAACTCCACGAGAAGCTTGCCGATCCGGACTCCTCCGAAGCCTCGCTCCGAGAGTATTTCGTGATCGATGAAGAGCGATCGGGACCGTTTACGCCGTTGTTGGCGCTCAACCCGGACAAGGTGGCAGTGCCGGACACGCCGGAGGGCCGAGCGCGCGGCGACATGGCGGTCAACGGCGCCAACTGGTGGTGCCGCTTGCGCCGAGCCCGCCGTTTCAATCGCCGCATGGCCCAGGGCTACAAAGGTCCGATCATCGTCTCGGAGGGCGACTCCTGGTTTCAGTACCCCATCCTGCTCGATGATGTGATCGATCATCTGATGGACATGGGATATGCGATCCGCAGCCTCGACGCTGGCGGTGACACGCTGGACAACATGATCGCCAGTGGCGAGTATGTAGATGGTCTGGTCCAGACCGGCGCATCGGTCTTCCTCTTCAGCGCCGGCGGCAACGACGTCCTCGGCGGCGGAGATATCGCCAACGTCCTACGCGACTTTGATCCGGACCTCACGCCTGCCGAGCACATCCTTCCCGGTTTTCAGGACCTTCTCGATGCAGCCATCGTTGGCTACGACACCGTTCTGCGCAATGTGGAGGCTCTGCCCGGCAATATTCTGGTCCTGTGCCATGGCTATGACAGACCCCTGCCGAACAAGGGGAAATGGCTGGGAACGCCAATGGCAACGCTTGGCATCAAGAAAGCCGACGTTCAGCGGGATATCGCCGGAGAAATGATCGACCGGTTCAACGCCGCCCTCGCCCAATTGATCGCTGGCTTCCCCAATGCGCGCCACCTTGACCTGCGTGGCGTGGTCGGCCCGAAGGCGAACCGCTGGCATGACGAACTGCACCCAACCGACAGCGCCTACCGCTCGGTCGCCGAATGCTTCGACGCGGCCATCAAGGCGGCGAAACCGAAAGTGTTTGGATCCAGTCCACGGCCAGCAGCCAGATCGCTGGCCCTGCGAGGACGCACGCTCGCGCTGCCAACCACGGCGCTCGCCAAACCCGGCACGAGTTCGATGCGAAAAGGTCTGTCGCTGCATGTCGGCCTGAACCGGATCGACCCGGGCCATTACGGCTCCGACGGCGCGCTCGCCGCCTGCATCGCCGACGCCGAGGACATGAGGGATCTGGCAAAAGGAAGGGGATTCGACGTCGTCGGACTACTGACGGACGAGAAGGGAACCCGCAAGGCGGTAACCAAGGCGATCAAGGCAGCGGCCGACGATCTCAAGCCGGGAGACATGTTCCTCTATACCTATTCCGGTCACGGCAGCCAGTTGCCCGATTTCAACGATGACGAGCGCGACGACCGGCTCGACGAGACCTGGTGTCTGTTCGACGGCATGCTGCTCGATGACGAGGCGTACGAACTCTGGAGCCGCTTCCGCGAAGGCGTCCGGGTGTTCGTGCTGCTTGACTGCTGCCATTCGGGGTCCGCGATCCGCAATGCACCGGATATGTTTGCAGGACCGCAAGGCATATCGGCGGATGGCCGCAAGCCGCGAATGCTGCCGCTCTCCGTCGCCGCCCGTGCCTTTCGGAGAAACCGGGCTCTTTATGAAAAGATCGGCAAGGGGCCGGGTCGCGACGGCGGTGCACTGCTGGCCGATGAAATCGCGCTCCGACCGCAAACCGCGGCGCTACGTTGCTCGGTTCGACTGATCTCCGGCTGCCAGGATAATCAGCTGTCGATGGACGGCTTCTTCAACGGCCGTTTCACCGAGGAAATGCTGAGAGTGTGGAATGACGGCCAGTTCCGCGGCAATTACGCCGACTTCCACGAGACCATCGTGTCGGGAATGCCACCGACGCAGACACCGAACCACTACAAGATCGGCGTGAACGATCCGGCGTTTGATGCTCAAGCACCCTTCACGATCTGAAGAGGCCGCCAAGGTGAGCTCCTGGGTCGCCCTACCGTGTGGGCGACCCCTGAGTGATTGCGCCCTGCCCCGGCGTGGCGCGCCTGTGTGTCGAGGAATGGATATGAGATCGATCAAATCGCGCTTTGATCGCAGGTGCTAGGTTCGCGCAAATTGCCGGCGTGTCCGCGACACGGGACGTTGATTCCGCGCGCGTTAGGGCGTGCCGCGATTCCTTTGAAACCGGAATGACCGACCGGGGGAGCCGATGAACCGGGTCGATGAGCACGAAGCCACGGCGGGAAGCGTTGGAGCCACCCCGTCTAAGGAAATGGTATTTGCCGACGATCGGGGAGCGTCGCGCGCCATCTGGGTGGCCGGCGCCGCCGTCATCCTTGTGGTCGCTTGGTTCGCCAGTGGCCTGATCTGGCCGACCGGCGACGCGGAGATATCGGAAGATCAGCCCCCGACCGCAATCTCCGTGGCGGTTATCGACTCGACCGCTGAATCGGTCACCGAGTTCTTCGTTGCCGAAGGACAGGCGGCCGCCGATCGAGATACAACGCTGCGCGCCGAGACGTCGGGCGACATTCTCGAAGTTGCCTTTCAAAAGGGCAACGATGTCTTGTCCGGTGAGATCATCGGGCGCTTCGATCCAGTTCATCGGACCGCAGAGCTCACGCGGGCGCAGACCGAGGTCGAACAGGCCGAGAGAGAGCTTCGCAACGCCGAGACGCTACTCGAGAGCGGAGCAGGCACGCTGGACCGCGCGACCGACGCCCGCACCGCCCTTGTCGCCGCCAAAGCCCAGCTCGCTGCAGCCGAACAGGCGATCGAAGACACGCTGATCCAGGCCCCCTTCGATGGACGGCTGGAGGACCTGTTTATCGACCCGGGCGAGTTCTTTTCGGCCGGCACTGACGTGGCCAGAGTCGTCGACCTCGAGCCGCTCACGGTTCGCGCCCGGATACCGCAGCAATCCCTGCGCCGACTCTCGGAAGGACAGACCGCCGTGATCGACTTCATCACAGGCGAGACCCGCGACGGAGTTGTGCGATTTGTCGGAGCCAGCGCCGACCCTGCGACGCGAACGTTTCTCTTAGAGATCGAAGTGGAAAACGAGGATCAGGCGATCCCTGCCGGGGTCAGCGCAGAGATTCGGATCGCCACGGGCGAAGCCGCCGCCCACTACGTTTCTCCGGCGATTCTCTCATTGAGCGACAGCGGTGCCCTTGGGCTGAAGATCGCAGACGAGAACAACACCGTGCAGTTCCACGAAGTTTCGATTCTTCGGGCCGAGAGCAACGGTATCTGGGTCTCCGGACTGCCGGATCGGGCCCGGATTATCACGGTGGGCCAGGGGTTCGTACGCCCCGGCGATACGGTTGACCCGCAGCCGGACGAACGGGCCACCACTCCACGGGCTGTCAGCGAGCTGGCCCAATGAACCGGCTGATTGATGCCGTCTTTTCCCGCTCGCGCGCGGTCCTTCTGGCCCTGGCAATCCTGTTGACCATTGGGTTTGTGGCGTATGTTTCAATTCCAAAGGAAAGCTCGCCCGAAGTGCCGATTCCCTTCGCCTACGTCGTCACGACGCTTGAAGGAATATCGCCACAAGACAGTGAACGGCTGCTGGTCGAGCCGTTGGAAACTGAACTCGCGGCGCTGACCGGTCTCAAGGAAATGACGTCAGAGGCTGGCGAAGGTTTCGCTTCGGTCACGCTGGAGTTCGAACCGAGCTTCGACGTGAACGAGGCCCTCGACCGCGTCCGGGAGGCCGTCGACCGGGCACGGAGCGAGCTGCCTGACGACGCGACGGAACCAAGAGTCGAGGAAATCAATACGGCATTGTTCCCGGTGCTGATCGCGAACCTGTCTGGCCCGGTGCCCGAACGGACTCTGAACCGAATCGCCGAGGACCTCAAAACGCGCTTCGAGGCCCTCGAAGGCGTGCTGGAAGTCGATATTGCCGGCAAGCGGACCGAAGTGCTCGAGGTCCTGATCGATCCCACGATCTTCGAGACGTACGAACTCTCCTTCCAGGAGTTGATGGCGCAGATCACCCGGAACAACCGCCTCATCGCCGCCGGTTCGATCGAGACCGAAGCCGGACGACTGGTCTTGAAGATCCCGGGCCTGATCGAGTCCAGCGACGATATCATGGAAATGCCGTTGAAGGTACGCGGCGATACAGTGGTGACAGTCGCTGATGTCGCAGTGCTGCGGCGAACCTTCGAGGACCGGGAGGGCTTCGCCCGGATCAACGGCCAACCTGCCCTGGTGCTGGAAGTCAAGAAAAGGGCCGGCGCCAACATCATCGACACGGTCGACCGCGTTCGAGCGGCCGCCGCAGCGGCTTCATCGGAATGGCCGAGCAGTGTCAAGATCGCCTACACCCTGGACGAAGGCGTCGGCGTCAAAACGATCCTCAGTGAGCTCGAAGCCAACGTGATCGCGGCGATCGTTCTGGTCATGATTGTCATCGTCCTTGCCTTGGGCATTCGATCCGCGCTGCTCGTTGGCCTGGCAATCCCCGGCGCCTTCCTGACCGGTGTCGCTGCCATTTGGGCCATGGGCTACACGATGAACATCATCGTGCTTTTCTCGCTGATCCTGGTCATCGGCATGCTGGTCGATGGCGCGATTGTCGTGGTCGAATACGCGGACCGCAAGCTGGAAGAAGGGCTCCCAGCGGCCAAAGCCTTTGCTGCCGCGAGCAAGAGGATGGCATGGCCGATCATCGCTTCGACAGCCACGACTCTCAGCGTTTTTGTGCCTCTCTTGTTCTGGTCGGGTGTCACGGGCGAGTTCATGAAATACCTCCCGATCACGGTCATTCTGACGCTTGCC
>JAAEOR010000478.1 GCA_024222895.1 Hyphomicrobiales bacterium
AATCCATATTCGCTTACGTTCCGGCATACCCAGATCCAATGCTTTACCCAACAACGCCAATGCCTGGTCGAATTCGCCGAGGACAGAGAACAGACAGGCGATATTGTAGATCGAGCGAGCATCGTCGATGTCGTACGCGGCGGCGACATTCGCCCACAGGATCGCTTCGGTGGTCTCGCCCAATGCACTCAGGGCGAACGCTCCCACGTAAGCTGCCTGGTCGTCATACGGATTGAGAGCCATCCGGCGCCGCGCGAGCCTCAAGACATTTTCGGCGGTCACTTTTCGCTCGTCAGTCAAGGTGAGCGCCTGTTCGCAGTTGATCAGCATCATTCCAATCTGAAGATCCTTGGGGTCAAGTTCGAACGCGCGGCGCAGCGGCAAGATAGCCTTTTCAGCGCGACCGACCGCGAGATTCGATATCCCGCGATAGTAGTGCGCCTCCACCAGGTTGGGTGATATCTCGATCGCCTTGCTGAATTCCGCTTCCGAGTCTTCAAGCCGACGGAAAACGGAGTGAAAGCGCCCGAGCGAGCAGTGCGCCTCGGCCAGGCCCGGATCGAGCTTCAGGGCTGTGCGGCAGTGTCCGACAGCGCTATCCAGCAAAGGTTCGGCGGCTTCATAGTGGAAGGCCAGCATGGAGATGCTCTCGGCAAGCCCGGCGAACGCCAGCGCATAGTTGCCGTCGAGTGCGATTGCCTGCTCAAAGGACTGCTTGGAAAGCTCGACGCTGCGGCGAGTCATCTCTTTCAGAAGCGCTCGTCCCCTCAGATAGTACTCGTGAGCCTCCGGACTGCTCGTGCTGGGTGCCGGCGTAGGCCCAACAACATCAGGCGCCACTTGTAGTTCGACCGCATTCGCAACATTCGCTGCGATCTCACTCTGCACTTCGAATACGTTGACGAGTTCACGGTCGTATCGCTCTGCCCAGATTTGTCGGTTGTTTCGACCCTCAATCAGTCTGGTGGTGATGCGGACGTTCTCATCCGACCGGCGCACGCTGCCCTCCAGAAGGTACCGGACGCCGAGTTCGGCGGCGATTTCGTCGGGTCGCATGCCGGCCGCTCGGTACGGCCGGCTGGAACTCGCTCCGGCAACCGAAAGGTTGGCGACCTTTGACAGATCCGTGGCGATATCCTCGGAAACACCTGCTGCGAAGTAGTCCTGGTCGGCATCTCCACTCATGTTCACGAACGGAAGAACCGCTAAGGAGACGTCGCCGCCATCGCTTGCCGGTGTTGGTCCAGGCGTCGACATAGTCGCGGTCGCGCTCTCGGTCTGATTCCGCGTCGTCGCGATTTCCTTCAAGTCAGAAAGGGCCGAAGCGGAACGGACTGCGACGTCGTCCGCAAGCCTGATCGTCTCAGCCGATGGTTCAACCCCAAGTTCAAGCTGGAGCATTTGGCGACACGACTGAAACTGGGCAATGGCTTTCGACCGTTGGCCGTCGTCGGCGTAGAGCCGGATGAGTATCCGGTGGCTCTTCTCGTTGAGAGGATCGAGGGACACCAGCTCCCGGGCGCGGAGAATAGCGACGTCGGCCGAGTCGCTCTTCGCCACGGTCGAGATTGATTTCTCGAGAATAGCGGCGGCAAGTTCGCGGCAGGTCGCTCTGAGGCTGACAATCCAGTTGGCGGAATCACCTGCATTGTCGACCTCTGAGAGGAAATCGCCGCCATAGAACCCGCTCAACTCGCCCGGATCAGGGCCCGAATCCGCGGACGCGAGAGTTCGGAGCCTCGCTATGTCGGTGGCAACAAAACCGGGGGCCAATCGCACCGAAGTGCCGTCAATAACAAGCGCGTCAGATCCGAGAACCCGTCGGATGTCCGACAGCGCCGTGCGAAGACTGTTGCGCGCCTGCTCTTCCTGTCGGTCGGCCCAAAACAGTGTTGCCAGCCTGTCCCGGGTCCAGGTGTGAGCCGGCTTCGCTGCCAGGCAGGCGAGCACAAACAGGGCCTTTCGGGTTCTCAGCTTCGTGGGCCGCCCTGACGTGTCCGAAAGTGTGACCTCGCCAAGCGTCTGCAGCCAAAACGGGTCTTCCGGGGTTTTGGGCGCCACAGCCACTTTTCTCTCACTATTTCATCCCGGTTCCCAGATTTAGCGGCTTTTTGCCGGTTCCGTCACGCGTTTTCAGCGGTTGCGTCATGTCGACGATGCAGGGTGAAGCCGATTGGCGCTGACACCCAAGCGATGGAGCAGGACATGTACGGAGATATCACCGATGCTCAGATTAACCCCTCGATCACGACCGCCAATCACCGAGTATCTCTCCTCTCACGGTTGGCGTTCGTGTTTCGGTCGAGGTGGAGAAGTCGGAGAACGATGTCGGCTGCTGACCTTTCCGACAATCAACTTGCAGACCTCAACCTCCGGCGAACTGATGTGGGGCTGATAGACCCTCGACCGGTTCGCCTGTTCTAGGGCCGGGAGTTGATCGACGTTTGAGTCCCACTGGCAGCCGGGCTCACGCCCATATTCCAGCCACCAAGGCATCGTGCCCGACCATCATGTGCCATGTCCGCCTGCGATGGGGATCCGGCAGTCCTGCGCCGCCAGCGTCACAGTCTGTGTGCCGCTTCGGAAAGATTGGCCAGCTTCTCGACCGCCAGGGCTTGTGACATCAGCGCCAGACCACAATCGGGTGCCGCAATCAGCCGGGAGGGCTCGATGTGGGAAAGAGCGGCCAAAAGCCGCTCGCGCAGCTCCTCGACGGTTTCAATCCGACTGCTGGAAATGTTCACGATCCCGAGAATGACGCTTGTCCGGGTGAACATTTCAAGCAAGCTCAGGTCATTGTGCCGGTGCGCATCCTCGATCGAGACGGCATCGACCGCAGCCGCATCCAGGGCCGGCGCCAGTTGCGGATAGGCCTCGGCGGGCGCCTTGGGTGGTTTCGTCTGATCCATATGTTTGGGATAGCCGCAACAGATATGGACGGCGCGCCTTGTCGGCGTCGGGACGCCCGAGAAGCATCGCTCGAGACACTCGACACCGAAGGCGAGTGCGGCGTCCACCTCTCGCGCAAAGAGCGGTTCGTCAACCTGAATCCACTGGCAACCCGCGTCGGCGAGGCGGCGGATCTCGACGTTCAGAACATCCGCTAGAGCCCGGGCCATCGTCGCCCGGTCGCCATAGTAATCGTCGGCAATCGAATCGCTGATGGTCAAGGGGCCCGGAACCGTGATCTTGACGGGACGGTCGGTCGCCGACTGAGCCACCGTCCAGTCGACCGGTAGGAAGGGAGTGCCGGCCGCCAAAGCGCTGCGGATGGTGGGAACGCGTGCCGACCAGCTTCCATCGCGCATGACCTTCTCGGTCAGATTGGCGAAATCGATCCCCTCGATGTGGCGCAGGTGATAGTAGATGTAATGCTCCCGGCGAATTTCTCCGTCGGTAGGGATGTCAATTCCGCACGCCGCCTGTTCGCGCACGGCCTCGATCGTCATCGTGTCGAGTGTCCTGCGCTCTGCGTCCGCCTGGTTTTCAAGGATTGCGTCATAGACCTCGGTCAGCGCCGCGCGGCGGCGCTCGCCCAATTCCGACCACATCGGTACCGGTGCGTTGGCCGGTTTTGGATAGGCGCCAATGGTGGTGGTCAACAGGTTGCTGGTACGGTTACTCATGGGCCGTTTCTCTCCTGCTGTGGTCGAGTATGCCTACCACCCGCTTCACTCTCCGGGCAGGCTCTCTCGACAGAAGAGAGGCTACGCAGCGACCGGAGGCCCGGCAACTTTGTTTTTGGACACCGGCCCGCTACCCTGCCGCGGGTTCTTCGCCATGCATTGGCCGATTCAAGCAATGGGGCTTCAGCTGCCATGACCACGGAAGACAGATCCCGCAAGGCCCATGGAGCAGCCACCGCTGGCATGGGTCGCAAGGGGCTCTACGATCATCACTCCGGGGCGCAGAACCAGGCGATCCAGCAGCAGGAAGCAAGGCTGCGCAATGCGGTTGATCATCTCGATCTGGCGAGGCCCGAATTGCGGATCATGGACTATGGCTGCGGCCCGGGGCGCAATTCGATCACGGTATTTCACACAATCCTCGATGCGCTTCGCCGCCGCGACGCTGACATGCCCGTGGTCGCCGTGCACAACGACCAGATCGGCAACGACTGGAACGAACTCCTGGCCAATGTCGGTGGCCCGAAGGGCTATCTGCGCGACATCAAGCATATCCGTGTCGAAACGTCCGTCGGCAGCTTTTTCGATCCCGTCGCCAGCCCCGGAACCGTCGACCTCGGCGTCTCGTTCGCTGCCTCCCATTGGCTTGCAGGCAGTGTCAGCCTCGCCTCGCCGGGGAGCCTGTTCTTCTGTGACCTGCCCGAGCCGGCCCGCGGCGAGGTTGCAGCGATCGCCGCCCGGGACTGGACGGATTTCCTGAAGCAGCGGGCGAGTGAGCTGAAGCCCGGCGGCTGGTTTGTGGTCGACGGGCTGGCCTCGGTTCCCGACCCCGATGATCCGAGCGGCCTGCGCGCAGCGGGTCGCGGACTCTATCGCGCCTTCGGGCAGGTGGCCGACGCGATGGCCGCGGACGGACGCATCGATCGCGATGCGCTCGAGACCTTCATCTTCCCGGTCTACTTCCGCCAGTCCGAAGAAGTCCGCGCCCCGCTCGAGCGCGAGCAGGACCTGAAGGACGCGTTCGAAATCGTCGAGCTGTCGAACGAGTTGCTTGCTACGCCCTTCGAAGGCAACCTCGGCAAGGACGACGATGCCGAGGCGTACGCCGCCGGCTATGCGGGCTTTGCCCGCGCCTTCGCCGAGTCGACGCTGAGCGCCGGATTGTTCGCCCCGTCGACGTCCGACGCGGCTGCGGTCAAAGATCTCGCCGACGATTTCTTCAAGCGCCTGCAGGCGCTGATTGCCGCTGACCCAAAACGCTATCCGTTCGAGCACCAGGTCGTGACGCTGGTGCTGCGGAAGCGGTGAAATGGTACGACCGCACCACCCGAACGATGCCAAGAGGACAGGTGGTGGCTGTCGGACCGGTGCGTGACCAAGAAAACTGAGCACCCTTGTAGCGCCGCGATATGCAAGGAGAGATCTCAATGAGATTGGCGACCAGACAAACCCGGACGCCGGCCAAATCGCGTCGACTGCTGCTCACCCTCGCGGCGGTCTGCGCCCTGTCGCTCTCTGCTTCCGCCAGCCTTCATGCGCAGACCTATGATCTGGTGCTTGCCAATGGCAGGGTCCTGGACCCGGAGTCGGGCCTCGATGCGGTGCGCAATGTCGGCATCGCCGATGGTCGCATCGCGGCGATCTCGGTCGAGGCGCTTGACGGCGAGCGAGTGGTCGATGTCGCCGGGCTGGTGGTGGCACCGGGCTTCATCGATCTCCACGCCCACGCCCACGACCCGATCACCCACGGTTTTCTGGCCCGCGACGGTGTCACCACGGCGCTCGAGATGGAGGGCGGCGTCTGGCCAGTCAGCGAGTGGTATGGCGAGCACGAGGGCACATCGCGGATCAATTTCGGCGCCGGCGTCAGCCATCCCGGCGCGCGCATCGAGGTGCTGGAGGAGGACCCCGACGCGCTTGAAACGCTGGGCGACTCGACCCACTGGTCACACGACGTCGCCGACGCTGAGCAACTCGAGGCGATCGTTGACCTCATTCACCAAGGTCTGGACGAGGGTGCAATCGGTGTCGGGCTCGGCATCCAGTACACACCCGGCGCGACCCGGGACGAGGTCTGGCGTGTGTACCAGGCAGGGGCCGAACACGGGGTCACCGGTTTCGCCCACGTTCGGTTCGCCTCCATGGCCGAGCCGGGAAGCAGCATCGAATCGATGCAGGAGATGATCGCGCTCGCCGCGACAGGCGCGTCGGTACACATGTGCCACATCGCCAGCACCGGGCTCGGCAAAGTGCCGATCATGCTGGAGATGTTCGACGCCGCCCGGGCCAAGGGGCTCGACATCAGCACCGAGGTCTATCCCTATACCGCCTCGTCGAGCTTCATCGGAGCCGCCATCCTCGATCCCGGCTGGCGCGAGCGGCTCGGCCGCGACTACGGCGACATTGCCTGGGCGGCGACCGGCGAGAGACTGACCGAAGAAACCTTCATCCGTTATCGCGAGGAACAGCCGGGCGGCATCATCGTTGCTCACGTCATGGAAGAGGAGAACGTCATTGCTGCCCTTCAGCACCCGGACGTGATGATCGCCGCCGACGGCGGCAGCCTGGCGATGGGCCGCGGCCATCCGCGCAGCGCCGGTTCCCACGCGCGGGTGCTCGGTGTCTATGTCCGCGAGAAGGGGGCTCTGTCCCTGATGGATGCCGTCCGCAAGATGACTCTGATGCCGGCTCGGCGGATGGAGACGGCGGTCGCGTCGATGGGCGACAAGGGGCGGATCAGGGTCGGCGCCGACGCCGACCTGACCATCTTCGATCCGAAGGCGGTGATCGACAATGCCACTTTTGACGAGCCGGCCCTGCCGTCGACCGGCATCCCCTATGTTCTCGTCGGGGGAACCTTCGTCGTCGAGGACTCCGAACTCGTGGAGGGCGCGGTTCCGGGACAGCCGGTGCGCCGGGCGGTCGAGGAGTAGTGTCGGCGCATTCGGCTGCGGGGTCCCGTCCCGTCACCGGGTTTGCCTGGGCTCAGGGTTCCCTTCGCCAAGTCAAACCTGCCTCTACCCAAGGAGAGGCGGGGCATTGGCACTGTGATGGCCTCGCAATGATAACCGGGATTAACAAGACCCGATAACCCGTTGAAAAGACAACATGACGTCGCGTATCTCAACCGACGTCTCAATCCGCCTGAAAGGAATCCAAGGTGAAGTCTCTCCTCACATACATCGGCGCTGCCGGACTGATCGTTGCGAGCGTCCTCGCTGCATCAGCGGCTCGGGCCGACGACGCCTGTCGGCCGGAGCTCAGCGATGCCGACATTGCCGCGATCAAGGAGGTTGTCAAAATCTGGTCGGACAGCGCCGGCTCGGGGGCATACAAGAAATGGCTGTCCTACTTTACCGAAGACGCCGTGCTGATGCCGCCGGGCCATGCCAGCATCAAGGGCAAGGCGGCGATCAGCGACTTTGTCCAGAAGGACGTTGGCCCGCTGACGAACTTCACGCTGACGAACTGGCAGTTTGACGGCGCCTGTGGCGTTGGCATCGTCTCGAGTGATTTCGTCGCCGGCGCGCTCAAGGACAAGCATGTCGTGGTTCTCCATCGACAGAGCGACGGAAGCTGGCTGATCAATCGGGTCATCTACAACACGAATGCGCCATCATGAACGGAGCGGAAACAGCGCGGCGGCGGGCCGCTGCAGGCAAGCGGGAAATCCGCGACGTCATCATGCGGCGCCAAAGTGATTGCATCCCGGATGCCGGCAACGATCAAGGTCGGCTTATCGCTGGTTAATACCAAGCCGGTGGTTGCACAATGTCAGTGCCACGAGGTTGGTGTTGCACTGAGCAAGAGCTGTAGGCCTGGCTACAATTGGAGATTCCCGATCCCGACGCGATCCCCGAGATCAAGATACCGGAGACGATAAGGAAGGGCAGATTGTCGATTCGGCGGAGGAGTAGAGGCTGATCTCAGAATCACTATTCCGGAAGTCCCGCTTTTCTGAGCAGATTCATGAACCGCTGCGCGTCTTCCGCGCGTCGATAGGGTGCCGAGAAATGGACTCTACCGACAGTGTATGACGGACTGGCGTTGAGAAGTCGTTCAACCACCTTTCGCGCGTCATCCAGCCTGTCCAGAGCGGCGTAGCAGGCAGCGGCCAGGGACATGGCCGAGGGGTTGTTGGGCATGGCGTTGATCACTCGCTCCAGAGGCGGCAACGCTTCCTGGTAGCGTTCCAGCGAAAACAGAATGCGCCCGAGGAAGTTCAGGTAGACTGGCGGGTAGTGAGGGTTGAGACGCATGGCGAGGCGGACTTCCTCCAACCCTTCTTCCGGCCTTCCGGCGAAGCAGAGGCCGACCGAATACCAACCTCGAAAGTGCGCGCTGTTGGGATTGAGCGCGACCGACCGTGCGAACGCTGCGTTGCCGCGATCATAAGCCCTGTTCCCCCAGACCTCTGCATAGCCGAGCGCCGAATGCCCCCACGGCTCCCTCTCATCGCATGAAATGGCGTTGGTCGCCGCTTCCAGGGCTTGGGCAAAAGAGGCGGCCGGTTCCGCCACCCACTGAAGGGAACCCTCGACCGCGAAGGTCCAGGCGATCAACGCATGTGCCCGAGCGAGTCTGGAATCCAACGCGACGGCCGCCTCGGCTTCCGATTTGGCGCGCCGGTTGTCCTCCGGGGTGAACATGTAAAACAGGATCATGGCGCGAAGGACATGGTCGTAGACATCCAGCGCATCCGGACTCTTGGAGAGGATGCGTCCAAAGTGACGACTGGTCAGCTCACCGAACAGGGTATTGACGATTGCGCCGGTCAGCTCGTCCTGAACGGCAAAGATGTCCTCCAGATCACGGTCGTACCGCTCGGCCCAGACGTTGTTCCCGGCCACGGTATCAATCAGTTGGGCTGTAACACGGGCGCGAGTTCCTGCCCGTCGCACCCCACCCTGAAGAATGTACTGCACGCCAAGTTGCCGGGCGATCTCCTGCACATCGGTGGACGCGTCCCGGTAGGCAAACGACGATTGGCGGGCGATGACGAATATCTCATCATACCGGGACAGTTCGGTAATGATGTCGTCGGTGATGCCGTCCGAAAAATAGGTCTGTTCCGGATCGCCTGACATGTTCTCGAACGGCAGGACAGCAATCGACGGCCTGTCCGGTAGCTTGAGCTCGCCCACCGGCGATACATTGTCGGTCTCCGATCCGCCGGCCGCAATGACAGCCTTCGGGACCACTTCGACCTCGGGAACGAACATGAAGCCCCGCCGTGGCACCGTGCGGATTATCCGCTGGCCCCTGCCGTCGTCACCGACGGCCTGGCGAGCGGCATTGATGCGGCTGGAGATCGCCGAGTCCGAGACGATGCGGCCTTGCCAGACGGTTTCGATGATATCATCGCGACTGAAGACCCGGCCTGGCTCCGAGGCGAGAAACGCCATCAGATCGAGAACCTGCGGTTCGACCGGAACGACCTGACCCCCGCGACGCAACTCGCTGCGCCTGCTGTCGATCTCGGAATTATCGAAACGGAGAATTGATTCGGGGTGTGGTGTCATTGGAATCGGTCAAGGCCCAGCTCGCTCGCCTACCCTAGCCCTAGCACAGAGGCAAACCTGACGCCGTCGGGCACCGTTGGAGTGCGGGCTCGTGCGGGCGAGCGGCCACGTACCGACCTGCGCGGTTGCATTACTTGAAGGCCATGTCCGAATAGGAGCCGGGCGGCAG
>JAAEOR010000479.1 GCA_024222895.1 Hyphomicrobiales bacterium
GCCCGTGGGCACGGCCCCACCGTCGTGGCCGAGAGCTGGAAGCGGTGGTTCGCTGGCGGTTGGCCCGGACACCGGTTCAACGGTAGTGATGCCGCCTACGGGACGGAGAATCCACCGCCGGTGCCGAAGGTGCTGTCGCCGTTGCCGGTCCAGAGGTAGTCCTTGGCTGCGCCGGGCGCGTACCAGAAGATGTCGTCGGTGCCCTCGCCGGTGGAGTCACCGACGCCGAGCCACCGGTGGCCGATCGCTCCGAAGTCGGCGTTCAGGGCCGAGCCACCGGCACCCAGGGTCGTCGTGAACACGGTCGCGGGGAACGTGTTCCCGGTCGGAAGGTCATCCTGGTCGACCGACACGCGGTACCGGCCCGGACCCAGCCCACCGAAGAGGTACCTGCCACCGGCGTTGGTGTGGCGGATGCCCAGGCTCTTGTCGTAGCTGCCGTTCCCGTCGGTGTCCTCGCGGAGCTCGAGCTCGACGTTCGGCTCTCCGGAGTCCTCTGTTCCGTCGCCATCCTTGTCGAGCCAGACCCGGTCGCCGATTCGCGCATGGCCCTGCGACTTCGAGGCGGTGCGGGAGCGGACGGTGCTCAGCCGGCTGTACAGGTGGTCCCCAGGGCACCCGGCGGCCGACGTGTTCCGGTGTCCACTGACCGTGTTGAGCGTGACGTTGGTTCCCTCGGGCCACAGACTGCTGCCCAACGACTTGAAGCTGGTGTTGGTGTTGGGCGTGACGCCGTGCGCAGCGAGCTTCCAGCCGACGAGGTCGCCGACGGCGTTGAGCGAGGCGGCAGTGGGCACGGCCGTGGAGTAGTCGCC
>JAAEOR010000480.1 GCA_024222895.1 Hyphomicrobiales bacterium
CACACACCAAACCGGCGCTTCTTCGGACGCCAACCGGACAACAGGTAGAACGGCAATGGCAAGGAAGACGAAAGCGAATTCGGACGACTATTTGCGGATGTACCGACAGATGGTGCGCATCCGCACCTTCGAGGACTCCGCCAACCAGCTCTATCTCTCAGCCAAGATGCCGGGGCTCACGCACATGTACTCCGGCCAGGAAGCGGTCGCGGTCGGCATCTGCGAAGCGTTGACCGCGGAGGACAAGGTCACCTCGACCCACCGCGGCCATGGCCACTGTATGGCTAAGGGGGCCGAGTTCAGACAGATGTTCTGCGAGCTTCTCGGTAAGGAGGAGGGGTATTGCCGCGGCAAGGGCGGCTCCATGCATATCGCCGACCAGGAGAACGGCAATCTTGGCGCCAACGCCATTGTCGGCGGTTCGATGGGGATTGCCACCGGCGCTGCCCTATCCGCGAAACGACTCGGCAGGAAAGACGTCACGGTGTGTTTCTTCGGCGACGGCGCAACCGCTCAGGGCCTTTGGTACGAAGTCATGAACATGGCGGCGTTGTGGAAGCTGCCGGTCATCTACGCCTGCGAGAACAATGGCTACAGCGAGTACACCCGCACTGACGAGATCGCGGCCGGCTCCATCCTTGCGCGCGCCGAAGCTTTCGGCATCGAGGGCCACCAGGTCGACGGCCAGGACGTTCTCGCGGTGAACAAACTTGCCAACGAACTCGTTGCGCGCTGCCGCAAGGGCGAAGGTCCGTTTTTCATCGAATTGATGACCTACCGTTACTTTGGCCACCATGTCGGCGACATCAACCGCGACTATTACCGCACCAAGAAAGAAGAAACGGACTGGAAGAGGAACCGGGATCCGATCACCAATTTCGGCAAATGGCTCCAGCAACAGAAGATCGCCACTGCCGACGAACTCGCGGCGATCAACGATGAGATCAAGGTGCAGGCCGAAGAAGCCGTCGCATACGCCGAACGGGCCCCCTACCCCGACACGTCGGAAGTCGACATGCATGTGTTCGCACCCAACACGGCATAGGTGACCGGCATGCGTGAAATTTCCTTGTCAAAGGCCGTCAACGAAGCCGTCGCGGAAGAAATGCGGCGGGACGACACCGTATTCGTGATCGGCGAGGATGTTGCCGAAGCCGGCACGCCGTTCAAGGTGCTGTCGGGTCTGGTTGAGGAATTCGGAACCGATCGAGTCGTTGACACACCGATTTCTGAGCCGGGTTTCGTCGGGATCGCCGTCGGCGCCGCCATGACCGGAATGCGTCCGATCGTCGACCTGATGTTCGGCGACTTCCTTTATCTGGTCATGGATCAGCTTTGTAATCAGGCTGCCAAGGCCCACTACATGTCAGGCGGAAAATTGAACGTGCCGATGGTGTTGCGCACGAATCTCGGTGCGACGCGCCGCTCGGCTGCCCAGCACTCCCAGTCGCTGCACGGGCTGGTCGCACACATTCCCGGCCTGAAGATCGCCCTCCCCTCGTCAGCCTACGAAGCCAAGGGCCTGATGAAGACGGCAATCCGCGACAACAATCCGGTCGTCATCTTTGAAGACAAGCTGATGTACCAGGACAAGGCCGAGGTTCCCGAGGAGGACTATCTCATTCCCCTCGGTGTCGCCAACATCAAGCGCGAGGGCGATGACGTGACGGTGATTGCAACATCCTCCATGGTGCAGGTCGCCGAAAAGGCCGCAGACATCCTGGCTAAGGAAGGCGTCAGCGTAGAGCTCATCGACCCGCGAACCATCGTCCCGCTTGACGAGGACACGATCCTCAATTCGGTCCGCAAGACCTCACGGGCGATTGTCATCGACGAGGGACACCAGAACTTCGGAACAACTGCGGAGATCGCCAGCCGCATTAATGAGAAGGCGTTCTACCACCTCGACGCGCCGGTGACCCGAATGGGCGCTATGGACGTGCCGGTACCGTTCTCACCGGTTCTCGAAGACCTCACCGTCCCGACGCCCGAGCGGGTTGCCGACAGCGCCCGCAGGCTGGTCAGCGGGGAGCCCATCCATGCCCCGTGACGTCATCATGCCGGCGCTGGGAATGGCCCAGGACACTGGTCTGATTGTCGCCTGGCACAAGCAGCCTGGCGAGGCCGTCTCGGCCGGCGACGTGCTGATGGAGGTGGAAACCGACAAGACGACCATGGAGGTCCCGGCCGATCACGACGGCTTCGTCGCCGCCATCTATGCCGAGGCGGGCGAGGCGGTTCCGGTCGGTCAGGTGATCGCGGTTATTTCGGACGACAGGCCGGACCATCCCGTTCGCCGATCGATCGAAAGCAAGAAGACGGAGACGACGGACGTCGATACGCCCGCGGAATCCGTGGCGGAAAAGGTCCCAGCGTCTTCGGCCGACATCAGCCCTGCGCCGCAGGTGATAACCGCCTCGGGCGACGGCCGCATCCTCGCGTCGCCTAAGGCGAAGAGGATGGCGCGAGAACTAGGGCTCGACTTGAAACGCCTGGTCAATCTGGGCCACCCGCAGCCCTATCATGTCTCCGATGTCGAGACACTTCGGGCCCTGCCGCAAGATGCAGCGGCACCGGCGGCTGTCTCGGGGACATCCGACCTCGGACAGATTGCCGCCAGGGTCAAAGCCAAGGCGTTTGATGCGTTTCTGGGACGCATGCGCACGGATGGCGAGGTCGAGCTCCAGCCGCACCAGGCGCTGGTGAGCTTCGCCGCCGCGAGCCTGCGTGAAGCGATCCCAGTCAACGGCGAATTGGCCATCGATATCAGCACCATTCCCCATCCAGCGGCGCGTTATGTCGATCCGGATCTGCAACGACTGTCGACCGTCGAGGCCGTCGCTGCATCCGGCGACCCCGCTCTCATCATCCGCGACACGACCGGAACCTTCATCACCGGCATGCGAATCGGGACAGCCGAGGCACCGGTGTTGACGATCGCGCGGCGAAAGAGATCCTTTGTATTGACGCTGGAGTTTTCTGCTGAACAGATGAGCGCCGACCAGTCGGTCAAGCTCGTCTCCGGGTTTTGCGAACGCCTGAGCGAGCCGTTGCGTTATCTTGCCTGAATGCGGAGTCCGGGATGGAGCACACCAACCTTTTTATCGATGGCGGTTGGCATGACGGCGCCGGCGGGGAGCGCTTCGACGTCATCAACCCTGCGACCGAGGAGACCCTCGCCTCGGTCGCGTCGGCGGACATTGCCGACGCCGATCGCGCCCTCGATGCCGCCGAGGCGGCGATGGCCGAATGGAGGGAACGGACGCCGCGCGCACGCGGTGAGATCCTGCGGAAGGCCTTTGAACTGTTCACCGCCCGCCTGCCTGACTTCGCGCGACTGATCACCCTTGAAAACGGCAAGGCTCGTGCCGATGCGATGGGCGAAGCGGCCTATGCGGCGGAGTTCTTCCGCTGGTTTGCCGAAGAGGCCGTGCGGGCCAACGGACTGATTACCCAAGCGCCCGCTTCGGGTGCCCGCATCATCGTGCAGTACAAACCCGCCGGCATCGCAGTGCTGGTCACACCGTGGAATTACCCGGCGGCGATGGGAACCCGCAAGATCGCGCCGGCGCTGGCGGCGGGGTGTTCGGTCATCATCAAACCCGCCTCGGCAACGCCGCTGACCATGCTGGCGCTGATGCCGCTGCTCGAGGAAGCCGGCGTACCACCGGGGCTCGTCAACGTACTGCCCTCGAAGAAGACCGGCGCCTTGGTCGATCACATGCTGCATGACCCACGCGTGCGCGTCGTCTCCTTTACCGGGTCGACCAGTATCGGCCGTAAGCTCCTGCTCTCCGCCGCCGACCAGGTTCTGAAGCCGGCCATGGAACTGGGTGGCAACGCTCCACTGATCGTCTTCGAGGATGCCGACATCGGCAAGGCCGTCGACGGCGCCATGCTGGCCAAGATGCGCAATCTCGGCGAGGCGTGCACCGCTGCCAACCGCTTCTATGTCCACAAAGACGTTGCCGAAGATTTCACTAGCCGATTGGCAGCAGCGATGGGCGCGCTGAAAGTCGGAAACGGCCTCGAAGAGGATGTCGACGTCGGGCCGCTGGTCAACGCCGACACCCGCGACAAGGTTGCCGCCTTCGTTGACGATGCGATGGCAAAGGGGGCTCGGATCTTGGTTGGCGGCAAACCTATCGAGGGCAAGGGATTCTTCTATCCGCCGACCGTCATGACCGATGTCCCGGAGAACGCCGATTGCGTCACTGACGAGATCTTCGGACCGGTTGCGGCCATCCAGACCTTCACTGATCAGGAGGACGTCATCCGCCGGGCCAACGACACCGAATACGGTCTGGTTGCCTATGTCTTCTCCGAAGACTTCAAACGCGCCATGCAGGTATGCGAACGTCTCGACTACGGCATGGTCGGACTGAACCGCGGCTTGGTTTCCGATCCCGCCGCCCCCTTCGGCGGCGTCAAGCAGTCAGGTCTCGGGCGCGAAGGCGGCCATGAGGGCATGCTTGAGTTCATGGAGTCACAATATATTTCGGCTGAGTGGTAGGCGATCACCCGGCGCAGCAGGACAGCTTGGTCACGTTCTTGCCGAAACTCTGGGCGGCCAGCTTGAGACCCTCGACCGTGGTCAGGTACGGAAAGACCGTCTCGCCAAGCGCTTTGGCAGTCATTCCATGCTGCAAAGCCAGAACCATGGTCTGGATGCTGTCGCCGCCCTCCGGCGCCATGATCTGTGCACCGAGCAGCCGGTCGGAGCGGGCGTCGGCCACCAGCTTGATCAGGCCGCGGGTATCACGCGCAGCGAGTGCGCGGGGAACCTGGTCGAGCGGTACCAGGGATACCTTTGTTTCGAAGCCGGCCGACGTCGCGGCCGCTTCGCTCATGCCGACACCGGCGATTTGCGGGTCGGTGAAGACAACCCATGGCATCGCCGCGTTGTCGTAGACGAGACTGTCGCCATTGAGGGCGTTGAGTGCGGCGAGTTTGGCGCCGTAGGCCGCCATGTAGACGAACTGGTCTTCACCGGTGACGTCTCCTGCCCCGTACACCCCGGACCGGGAGGTTCTCATCCGGTCGTCGACTGAAACGCCGCCATTAGGCGTCAAATCGATCCCTGCTTCGCCGAGCCCGAGGTTCGCCGTGTTGGGCGACCGGCCGGTGGCGATCAACACCTTCTCTCCGGCAATCCTGTCCGCCCTGCCAACATCGACTTCAACAGTCAGCACAACCCCGGCAGCGGTGCGATCGATCCGCTCATAGGTAAGCCCAGTTCGTACTGTAATCTCCTCGTCGCGGAAATAGCCGGCCAGCGCGTTGGAGATCTCCGGCTCGGCTTCCGGCACCAGACGCGAGCGGGTCGCCAGCGTTACGTTTGTGCCCAGGCGAGCGAACATCTGCGCCAGTTCGCAGCCGACATATCCCCCGCCGATGATGATCAGCGACCGCGGCAGCTCGGTCAGCTCCAGGGCAGTGGTGCTGGTTAGATAGGGAATGTCGGAGATGCCGGGAATGTCCGGCAGCGCTGCCGAGGACCCAGTGGCGATAATGACCTTGTCGACGCCGACAGCCGCATCGTTGACCATAACGCCCTGGCCGTTGAGCTTCGCCGAGCCTTCGACATAGGAGATACCGTCATACGCGGGCAGAAGATCCACGTATTTCTTTTGCCGCATCGTCGACACGAGGTCATCCTTGGCGGCGATCAGCCTGTGCCAGTCGGTGACGTGCGCCTCACCCGCCATGCCCGGGAACCGGCTGGCCACGCGGGCGCCGTGCAGCGCTTCCGCGGCGCGGATCATTGTCTTGGACGGCACGCAGCCGACATTGACGCAGGTACCCCCGATCGTCCCGTGTCCGATCAGCGCGACCCGTGCGCCCTCACCCGCCGCGGTGATCGCCGCGGAAAAACCCGCCGACCCCGCGCCAATGACGGCCAGATCGTAGGGATCCGTCCCGGTTGGACCCGACTCGCAACAGTTCGACATTTCAGGCTCTCTCCATGTCGGCGCTCCGACGGCGCCAGAGGCCGTAGGCGATGATCCCCAGGAACAGGGCAAGCGCCGGAAACAGGACGTAGTCTAGCCAGCCGAGCCAGGCGGACAGTCCGACCCCGCCCAGAACCACCACCAACAGCGGTGTGAAACAGCAGATCACGGCGACGACAGTGCCGACGATACCGGTTCCGAGGATGGTCGAGCTCCTCAAATCAGCCTATCAGCTCGCCGGGCCGGCCGGGTAGCCGGCGTTCGTCGAGGCAGCGGCGATGGCGTCGGCGGAGGTGACCGACGGGTCGAATTCGACGGTCGCCGCTTTTGCGGCGAGATCAACCGCCACAGCATGGACCCCCTCGACACCTTCCATAGCCATCGCGACGGTCACCCGGCATAACCCACAGGTCATCCTTTCGACCGTGAATGTCAGCGTTTGTATCGAGTCGATTTGATCGGCTTGCGCCTGTGCGACGCCAGGAATGAACGCCGCAGTGGACAGCAACCCGCCGCCGCCCAGGGAAAGCGCGGCGACAGCGACAATCAGAGTCCGTTTCATGAAGCTTTCTCCTAGTAGAAGACGGGGGCCCACCAATTGACCGTCATCGCCAATGCGACAAGGACGGCCGACAGCCACAGGACGGTTTTGGTGATCCGTGATGAGTCTGGGCGAGCGCAATAGGAACCGTCGACGCAGACCGGCTTGACCCGGAAATAGATCTGCCAGAAGCCCAGTCCGATAAAGACCGCGGCGACAGTGGCAAAATAGGGCTTGTATGGTTCGAGTGCGGTCAGATTGCCGATCCAGGCGCCGGAGACGCCAAGCAGGACCAGAATCAGCGGTCCGATGCAGCACGCCGATGCAAGAATGGCGGCAACGATGCCACCGGCGGCAAACCACTCCTTGCGACCGTCGGCCGGCGAATCGGCCAAACCAGGCACCTCGGCGCCGGTACTCACATCGCTCATTCAGTCACACCTCGTCTTTCAAGCGAAACAGCGATAAGGTCTGTAGCAACTACAGACTCAAGAGGATACAGGGTCATGGGCGATCACGTTTCCGGGAAGACGATGCAGCGGGCGGCTTTGGCGCGGGCGACCGGCTGCAATCTCGAGACCATTCGGTACTACGAGACAGTCGGGATGATGCCCGAACCGCCTCGCAGCGCGGCCGGCTACAGGCTGTATGACGCGACCCATGTCGCGCGTCTGCGGTTCATTCTCCGGGCGCGGCAGCTTGGTTTCACTGTCGACAACATCCGCGGTCTCCTTGCGCTCGTCGATGGGGGGACCCAGACGTGCGACGAGGTCAAGCAGATGACCGAAATACACCTTGAAAACATTCGAGCGAAGATTGCTGATCTCAAGCGGATCGAAGAGGTTCTGGCCGTTACCGCAGCCCAGTGCTCGGGACGGAAAGTGCCGCAGTGCCCGGTGCTGGACGCTCTCGCATCGTGAGACCGTTTGTGGCACGTGCCAATCGACGCCTTTTGCTTTGGCGACGCAACCAAAGCTGATCGCTTCCAGGGAAAGAGAAGGGCCGGCTACGGCTGATAAGCGCCTGGTGGCCATCGCCGGCGGAACCAGTGGTATCGGTAGGGCGATGGCTTCACGTATTGCCGCCGACGGGCGAAGGTCGCTTGAATTCAGGCTACGACGCGGGACCGGATCGGCGCCGCGCGTGTGTTAACGGCCTCTCAGTTTGTCAACAACCAGAGGGAATCCACCGGGCGTTGCTCCGGGCCGGCATCTTCGCCGATCAGCATCCCCCCGGCGAAGGCCAGGATATTGTCTGGCGAAGCTGGAAGGTTCAGATCGCAACCGCCTTCGACAGATTTGCCCATGATCGCTGGCTCCAGAACAGTGATGTTGTAGTCCGCCTGAATAGGGGCCTTGTAGACGCCACCACAGGCCTCTTCGTCCAAAGCAATGTCGCCAGACACGGATTCGTCCTTCTGGCCTGTCTTCCAGTCGACGTGGCCCCAGGATTTGTCCATGGCAATACCGACGGTCGAGATCGCCAGATAAACGTTCTCACCGTCAACGGCAACGCCTTCCATTTTGTCCCACTCGTAGGTCGCGCCCAGGGCGGCCGCGGCCTTGCGGCTTTCCAGGAAGGCTGGCCGATCATCAGGGTAGCTTTCTACCGTCCCGTTGCCATTGATGTCACGGCCCGACTTGCCCTCGGCCCAGGCCACCACCTCGTCATCGGACACATAGTTGCTTTCGCCTTCGACATAGTCAGCGTCGGTGATGCCATCATACTCGGCGATCCATGTCTCGATGGTCGCGTTGTCGCCATGGGCCAGCTCGATCCACTCTAACCCAAAGGTCGCCGCGTTCGGGTCGGTGCCACCACTTTGCGTGGCCTTCGCGGCATAAAGCGTGCCCGAAGACATATCCCGCGCACGATCCGCGACGAACTTGAAGAATACGCCGCCTGAGTTGGAGTTGTACTCCTCGTTCGTATAGAGCGGGGTGTCGTCGTCCGACAGATAGACGGTGCGCCCGTCCGCCATGACGACTCCGTTTTCGTGACTGAGGCGGCCCATCGCGTAATGGCGCGTCAATGTCGGCTGATCGGCTGTCGTGTCAGACATCTCGATCATGTGACCGAAACGGTAGGGGTTGGAGAACCTACCCAGATATTCGTTCATCTTCTTGGGCATGTGAAAGCTGATATCGTTTCCGCCGGCGAAGCTGGGTCTTTCGTCCTCGTCGTGGTTCTGCGGGTGATTCCAGAGGGCCGTGTTGTAGAAAAAGTACTCCTCGGCCAGCATCTCGGTGCCCCACGGGGTCGTGAAACCAAAGCACAGCACCCATGCGCCTTCGATCGACGACAGGTCGATCATCTGGGAAGCGGCCAGATCGGCGCCCCATTTTCCGTCGACCTTGTTCAGCACCAGCCGCGATATGGCGGATACCCCCTTGCGGCTTGCGCCCTCAAAGGCGGTATAGAGGAATGCCTGTTCGTCGCTCAACCTGACAAAAGCGTTGTAATCCGTGTCGTTGGAAACAAACATCAGATCGCCGGCCAGGGAATAGACGCCGCCAAGGACCTTGCCGTCGCCGAGTTCTGCGCCAACTTTGGCCAATTCCACATAATCGCCGACCGAATTCACCCCATCCGGTTCTTCGACTTGTGGCAAATCCACACTGCCGCCGGTGTAGTTGTTGAAGTCGACGCCGGCGATATAGCCTATTGCGGCTGCCGGACCGCCGTCGACCAACTCGCCTTTTCCAAACGGGTGCTGGGCGTTGAAAAAAACCTCGCCATCCTCGTTGGTCTCAAGGCCCGCGACTTCTGCCTTGAACGGGACCGTTGCGATCCGGTTCAACTTGCCCGCCAAGGCCGGGATGCTTACCGTCATCAGCATAGCTGACGCCAGCAGGATCGTTATCGTCTTGTTGGATTTCCTCACCTTCGCCCTCCTCTTTTCGTACTGCTCCAGGTATCGGGGAGCGACCGGGACCAGCGCACCCGATCAAGTCAGTGCCTGAGATTTCCGAGGGAACAGCGTACCAAACCAGCAGCCTTTGCGAACGCTAGACGAACGGCCGTTGTCCGGTCAAGTTTGGGTGAATTGACAGCCCGCGGCTCGAAGTCTTGCACATGGATGTGGCGTGGATTCGCTGTTGGTTTTCCGATCTTCCTGGCGCTGAGCTATGAGCTGATCGCCTTCCAGAACAAATGGACGGAGGTTCGGCTATGGCCGTCAGGCGGGTGGTGGTCGTCACCGGCGGAACGAGCGGCTCACCTACCGCCAATACCCAGGCTGGTCAGCGCGACGGCCGACGGTGCTTTCTCAAATCCGATCCACGGGCGCTGGATCTCCGCCCTCCTCTACCGTGCCTCGCCCGTTTTCATAGACTTCGCGGCGCGCGCCCCGGCCCGTCGACGCTCCCGTGGCGTGATCGACACCTGCTGGAGCCGTCCGTGGCGGATGACAGCAAGTATCGTCGGTGTGCCAATCCGGTCGGCACCAAGCAATCGGATGAAATCATCAGCCCCACCGACTGGCATGCCGGCGAGCGCGACGATGATGTCGCCAACCCGAAGGCCGGCTGCCGACGCCGGACTGCCGGGTTCAACTTCACCGATCCGCACGGCCCGCGGCCCGGCGTCGACGGCGACGGCCAGCCTGTGGGGCAGAGGTAGAGTCTGGGCGGCAATACCGAAATGGGCGCGGCGTACCCGACCGTGGGCGATGAACTCGCCGACGACGAAGAGCGCCGTGTTGCTGGAGACTGCGAAGCAGATCCCCTGGGCCCCCCCGATCATGGCAGTATTGATGCCGACCACATCGCCGGAGGCAGCCACGAGCGGTCCACCCGAGTTACCGGGATTCAAGGCGGCGTCGGTCTGGATGACGTCATCGATGAGCCGCCTGCTGGTCGCTCGCAGGCTCCGACCGAGCGCCGAGACGACACCCGCCGTTACCGTCGACTCGAAACCGAGCGGGTTGCCGATGGCGACCACAAGATGTCCGCGCTTCAGCGTCTTTGAGTCGCCGAGCGACGCGGCACCGACACCGCGCGGCAGATCGGCGCGCAGGAGAGCCAGGTCGGTATCCGGATCGTCGCCGATCACCTCGGCCGCGGCCTCGAAGCCCTCGGAGAGAACCAGCCGCACCGCCTTCTTCCCCGAGACAACGTGGCTGTTGGTGAGGAGCAAACCGTCGTCGGCGATGATGACGCCCGAGCCAATACCGCCGTGGCGACGCTCACCGCCTCTCTCGACGCGGACAACAGCAGGACCGACTCGGTCGGCGACTGCGGAAACGGTCTGCGAATAGGCGTCCAGCGGCACTGCCGACACCGGCTGAACCTGCGCCTCCTCCTCGGGATCGCGTGTCACGTCGTTAAGCATCGTGGCCTCCGGCGGGCGTTCAGTGGGCGAAAAGGCCGCGCGGCGATCCTTGGGACCTCACGCGGGACCTCGCAGACTGCCCTGACATATGAGAGCGCCGCAGGATGCCGGCTACCCGCCCAAATGGGCAGGTACCGATCGCGGTGGCCGAAATCACTGACTCTCACTGAGAGCCGACGGACCCCGGTCCCGCCGAGGCCGGCGGTCGCGACCGGAATACTGGCTCGTTTGCTCGTTGGCGGTGCGGCAAGCGGCCGGGCGACCGCCACGTTTGCACAAGGCTCACGGCCACCATCTGAAGAAGCGTCGGTCGGAGGAAGAGACGCGGCACTCTTCGGAGGGAGGATCGACGGCCGTGAGCGCTTGTGTGAAAGCCTATTCAGCGCCGACAAGAACGCCGTCGAGCAACATGCCGATCGACGTCCGCGTCCCCAGCGCCTTGACGATCCACCCGACGGCGGTTTTCAGAACCAGCTTCCTCAGAGCGCGAGGCAGGAACGGCAGACGCCGCGTCCCGGTGAAACCCGCCAGCCTTGACGGCCCCAATCAGCGACTGCCGATGAGGCTGGCGACAAACCCGAAACAGGATTCGGCAGCGCTGGCAGACATGCTAACCGTCATATTAGTGCGCTGTGTACACCAAATGGGGGTATCGGGCCGAACCGGACCACGACACCATTGCCTCCATCGTTGCAATCCATAGGAGGCATTCAAGATGCGCGCTTTCAAACTGATCGAAATGGACGGTGCACTTCTCGTCGAGATCAGCGATAACGCACTCGCAGCCTGCTTCAGGGCTCTGGACTACACGTGGGGCCACAAGGCGAGCAGCCAGAGTGTCGTTGCCGAACTCAATGAGGTCCTCAACAAGCACGCCGCGACGGCCGCAAGCCGACCCGCGCGGACTGCCAAAAATCCGAAAGCATCGAAAACGAAAGAGCCGCGGGCCCGCTCGACCGCAAGCAGGAATCGGGCGCGTGAGGCGCTACCGGTCTCGATGCATTGACGAACCCGTCCCGACACTCATGCACGGTGCCAGTTATGGGCAGCACGATGGACCGGCTCAGTGTCGGGATGACCAGCGACGGCAGGCGTGTCCGGGACTAGCGAAACGCGGTGAACTCACGCATGTCTTCCGATGGCAATGCCCGAATACCCCGGTTCACCAGGCTTGGTAACCGCAGCCAACTTGAAGCCGACGACCTGATTGGGACTAAGGGCCTGTTGAAGAATATCTGCGTCACGTCGGATGTGTATTTGGCTTGATTGTGTAGTTCCAATCGCCGTGGAATTCGTGTTGTTGGAGATTGATTGTGGCCAATTCAGCGTCGGCGACTTTGATGCCAGCGGGGTAGGTGTTGGGATCGATGTCGCATCCAACCTTGAGACCGGCTTTGGTGGTCACGGCGGCGATCAACTGGACGATGACCTGATGGCTGACGAGCGGCCGCCCACGCCAGTTCTGG
>JAAEOR010000481.1 GCA_024222895.1 Hyphomicrobiales bacterium
CTAGCCAGATAAGGTCGACAATCGCGTGCGTGCGCTCCAGCTACTCGACAGCCGGCGGCTTGCCGCCGTCGATCTCCCCGACCCCCCGCCGCCGGGTCCGGGGGAGATCCAGGTCCGGATTGGCGCCGTTGCGCTCAACCATATCGATGTGTGGGGTTGGCGGGGCATGGCATTTGCCCGACGCAAACTGCCGATCGTTGTCGGCGTCGAGGCGGCGGGGACCATTGTCGCGGTCGGCGACGACGTCACGGGCCTTGCCCCTGGCCAACTGGTCGCCATTTTCGGCGCGGAGACGTGCGGTCATTGCGAAGCCTGTCTCTCCGGCCGCGAAAATCTTTGCGAGAATGTGGGCGGCATTCGCGGCTTTCATGTCGACGGGCTCGCTCGGGAACTCGTCAACCTGCCGGCGCGGCTGGCGATCCCGGCGCCAGACGGCGTCGATGCCACCGCTGCAGCGTGCGCCCCGGTCACTGTCGGAACACCGCAGCACATGCTTTTCGACAACGCCAAGCTGAAGACCGGCCAGACGATCCTGATCCAGGCCGGCGGCAGCGGCATAGGGACCGCCGCCATCCAACTCGCCAAGGCGGCTGGCGCCACGGTGATCACCACGGTCGGCAGCGATGACAAGATCGACAAGGCCAAGGCGCTCGGCGCCGACCACGTCATCAATTACCGCGAAGACCGCTTCGAAAGCATCGTTCGCAAGCTCACCGCCAAACGCGGTGTCGATGTCGTCTTCGAGCACGTCGGCGTCGACACGTTCGCCAAGAGCATGTTCTGTCTGAAACGCGGTGGCACCCTGGTGACCTGCGGTTCGACGACGGGCATCAACTGCGAAATCAACCTGTTCCAGCTCTATCAGCAGCAGCTTCGGCTGATCGGAAGTTTCGGCTGCTCGGTGCGCAATCTCAAAGAATCGCTTGCCAAATTGGCCGATGGCACAGTCAAGCCGGTGATTGACACGGCCACAAGCCTGGACGGCATTGACGACGGGCTCGCCCGTCTTGAATCGCGACAGGTGTTCGGCAAGATCATTGTGACGCTGTGATCGACGACGGGCGCGAC
>JAAEOR010000482.1 GCA_024222895.1 Hyphomicrobiales bacterium
ACCGGGATGAATGTCGCCGGCGTTGAGGCGGATGACGGTTTCCACCGATCTGTCCATTGAGCCGAGGTGGACGGGCATATGCGGCGCGTTGGCGACCAAATGTCCTTCGCCATCGAACACCGCACAGGAAAAATCCAGGCGCTCTTTGATGTTGACCGAATAGGCTGTGTTCTGGAGCGTGACGCCCATCTGTTCGGCGATCGACATGAACAGGTTGTTGAACACTTCGAGCATAACCGGGTCTGCGTCGGTGCCAATGGCTGCATGGGCCGGAAGGGGAATGGCGCGGACCAGGATGATGTGATTTCGGGCGGTCACCTTTGCTTGCCATCCGGCTTCGACGACGATGGTCTGATGCGGCTCGATGATCAGCGCCGGCCCGTTGATCTGTGCGCCGGGCGTCAGCGTTTCGCGGAGGAACACACCGGCATCGTGCCACGTTCCTTGCGAGTAGAACCGGGTGCGATCGTCGGGTTCAGGCTTGGATTCCGATGCTGCAGCACTACTCTCGTCGATACCGGCACCACCACCAACAGCCTCGACTTCCAGCGATTCCACGAGCAGTGATTTGGCTTCAAACGCGAACCCGAACTGCTTTCGGTGCAGCGCCTCGAAGGTCCTGGCAATCTCCGCCACCGGCAAAAACACTTCCGGTGATCGCGATGTCAGCTGCCGCTCCGCGATGGTGACCGGCAGGGGGGTATCTGTTCCATCGTAGCGGACGTGGGCGCGGACGAAGATGGTGATATCCGCGTCGTCGACGCCCTGTCCTCGCAACTCTGACGCTGCGTCCGCCTCGAGTTCCTTCGCCAGGTCCGTAAACGATAGCTCCGGTCCCAGCGGCAGCATCACGGCGCGGTTGCGGCTGGAGCGGATGTCGGCAAGCCCCATCCCATAGGCCGACAGCACACCGCTATGCGGATGAACGAGTATCGTCTTGATCCCGAGGGTGTCAGCGACCAGGCACGCATGTTGCCCGCCAGCACCGCCAAAACAGTTGAGGGCGTATTCGGTGACGTCGTAGCCGCGCTGGACAGAGATCGTCTTGATGGCGTTTGCCATGTTCTCGACCGCGATCTTGAGAAACCCGTCGGCGATATCCTCGGCCGGCCGCTCGGTACCAATCTCGGCAGCGAGTGTTGCGAACTGATCGGCAACGACGGCGGAATCGAGAGGCTGGTTGCGGCCGGTGCCGAAGATCCGGGGGAAACGCGATGGCAGCAGTTTGCCCACCATCAGGTTGGCGTCCGTCACGGCCAGTGGCCCGCCTTGCCGGTAGCAGGCCGGCCCCGGGTGAGCGCCGGCCGACTGCGGCCCGACCTGAAAGCGACCCTGTTCGAATTTGAGGATCGAGCCACCGCCCGCCGCCACCGTATTGATACGCATCATTGGCGCGCGCATGCGCACGCCGGCAACCTCGGTCTCGAAGGCGCGTTCATACTCGCCGTCGAAGTGCGACACGTCGGTGGACGTTCCGCCCATGTCGAATCCGATGACTTTCCCGAACCCGGCCAGCCGCGCCGTCTCGACAGCGGCGACGACACCACCGGCCGGCCCTGACAGGATGGCGTCCTTGCCCTGAAACAGGTTGGCATCGGTCAATCCGCCGGACGACTGCATGAACATCAATCGGGGGCCGAGTTCGCCGCGTTCCCCGTGCGGCTCGGTGACGATTTGGGTCGATGGTGGACTGCTGAGTTCATGGTCGACCTTGAGGACGTAGCGGCGCAGCAGTGGCGACAGGTAGGCGTCGACGACGGTTGTGTCTCCACGTCCGATCAGCTTTATCAGCGGTGAAACCGCGTGGCTGGCCGATACCTGGGGGAAGCCCATCCGCCGCGCGAGATCAGCCACTTGGCGCTCGTGTTCGGGCCACGCCCAGGCATGCATGAAGACCACCGCGACAGAGCGAATTCCCGCTTGCCAGGCGGCCTCCAGATGACGTTGCGCAGCCGCGAGGTCCGGCTCCGCTTCCACCGTGCCATCAGCCCGCACCCGTTCGTCCACCTCACGGACCCGGTCATAGAGCATTTCCGGTTTCGTGATCTTTCGAGCGAAAATGTCCGGTCGGGCCTGGTAGCCGATATCCAGGGCATCACGAAAGCCCTTGGTGATCAGAAGCAGGACCCGATCGCCTTTTCGTTCAAGCAGAGCGTTGGTGGCGACCGTGGTCCCCATTTTCACGGAATCGATTCTTTCGGAATCGATCCATTCACCGGGTCCGACGCCCATCAATCTGCGGATACCATTGACCGCTGAATCGCGAAACTCGGCGCGATCTTCGGAGAGTAGCTTTGCGGTACTCAGCCTGCCATTTGGGTCACGGGCGACAATATCGGTGAACGTACCGCCGCGATCGACCCAGAAATCCCACTTGCCGGCGGTGTTTGGTCGCATGGAATCATTTCCCCCGAGCGGGACCATATCAAAGACGGAAGCGAGTACTGTCGATTTGAATGCGAAACGTTAATCGAGGGCCTAGGTTTTATGGCGCATGGCAGATAGATTCCGCCTGTCGGGGCGGTCTGGGTGGAGAATGGAATGAAGTACGCGTCAATGATCGTCGCCGGGCTTGCCTGGATTGGGGCGGTCAGTGCCGGCCATGCGGCCTGTCAGGGCAGTTCGATTCTGTATCAGGACGGCTTCGAAAGGCTGCAGCCGACCTGGGGCACGGAAACGGATTTCTTCCGCGTGGTGGACAGCCAGTTGGAGGTGAGGCCACCCTCGGACACCTATTACTGGTCGGCAAACTCGGCCAACCTCTACGATGATATCGACATGTGCGTCACGATGACGACGCTCTCCGAAGCCGATCCGCTGGAATCAAAGGCGGGCCTGGTTTTCTGGTACACCGACGTCAACAATTTTTACGTTTTCGAGCTGGCGCCCAACGGCAAGGCATCGGTATGGCGCCGGCAACGCGGCAAATGGCTGCCGCAGGTCGAATGGCGCGATGCCGAGGGCGCCAACCAGGGTGACGGTGCAATCAACGAACTGCGTGTTGCCACCTTGGGGAGCGAAGCCATGTTCTACGTCAACGGTGAGAAATTCGAAGAGTTGGCTGGGACGCCACCGGACAACGGACAGCAGATCGGAATATTCGCCGCGTCGCCACCGGAGGGCGTTGCCGCATTTGGGTTCGACAACCTGACCGTGACCAAGCCCTGATTCGATGGCTCGGCCCTGTCGAGGCGATCGGTTGCCCGATCGATCACCGCGCCTTTCTCCCTGATCTTCGCGGATCGACGGTGTCTTGGTGACGAAATGAGCCTTTGGAAGTGGATTGGCGAGGCAGCGGAAAGTGGCGCCGGGGCGGCCGGCGCACTGTTCGAGTGGGTGGGCAGTGCCTTCGTCGGTGACCGGGAAACGCGACGTCAGGTTGCATTCTCCGTCGCCCTTATCGCCCTTTCGGCAAAGATGGCCAAGGCCGACGGTGTGGTGACATCCGACGAAGTGGCCGCCTTTCATCGCTTGTTCGTCACGCCGGAGTCGGAAGCGCGCCACGTGGAGATGTTGTTTGATCTCGCCAAACGCGATGTCGCTGGGTTTGAGGCCTACGCAACGCGGATTGCTGCGCTTTTCGATGGAGACTGTCAGGCGCTGGAAGACGTTGTCGATGGTTTGTTCGCGATCGCTGGAGCCGATGGAGCTGTCCATGAAGACGAGATGGCCTACCTGCAGCGGGTCGCCGAGATCTTCACGATTTCCGACGCCGGATTCGATCGGATTGCGGCCCGCCATGTGGTTCCTGAAGAGGGTGATCCGTACCGGGTTCTTGGCATTGCTCGTACGCTGACTTTGGAGGAACTCGGTAGGCATTACCGTTTGCTCGCTGCCGAAAACCACCCGGACCGGCTGCTTGCTCGTGGTTTGCCGCCGGAGGCAGAGGCTCTGGCCCACGAAAGAATGGCCGCGATCAATCGTGCCTGGGATCGGATCAAGTTGGAACGCGGCTAATCAAGCCAGCGCGTGCGAGAGGGCGAAGCCCAGGCCGAAACCGATAGCGACGACCAGGCCGGCGGCGTCGTGGGTTTCATCGAACGCTTCCGGAATCATGGTATCCGCAATCATCGCCAGCAGAGCGCCGGCGCCGGCCGCCTGCATCATGTCGGTGGCGGCAGCCGGGAGATTGGCAAAGACCGCGTAGCCGGTCAGCGCCAGCACGCCGCTGGACGCCATAGTCAACGCCCACAAGAGAAAAATCGAACGCGTGCTTCGTCCGGCGGATTTCATACCTGCGCTCGACGAGAGCGCTTCTGGAATATTGGAAAGAAAGATCGCCGCAAATGTCGCAATTGCGACGCCCTCGCCGTCGATCAGGCTGAGGCCGATGACAACCGACTCCGGGATGTTATCCATGATCGAGCCGACGGCGATGGCCTGGGCGTTTTCGTCGTCCGGCTTTCGAACGGAGCGCTTGCGGTGCCTGGCGCCGGCCGCCGCGAGGCGCATGGAGACCGCGGTAAACAGGGCCGCTCCGCCGAGGAAGCCGAAAACCGATGAAAATAGCCCACCATGTGCCAACGCCTCCTCCATCAGATCGAAGGCAATGACCGAAACCAGGATGCCACTGCCGAATCCCATCACAAGTGCGACAGTGCGGCGGGGCAAATTCGCGAACCGGCCGATCATTGCGCCTATGAGGAGGGCGCTTCCGGACCCGAGTCCCCAGACCAGCGCTTGCGCAGCGTCGAAACCGTTCATGAGCCTGGCTGCGTTGCTCCTGTGGTGTCGGGTCCGGCGTTCGGCTATTCCGGGAGCGAATCGGACAACGCAGCATGTTACCGGCCGTGACGATCGAACATCAGCCATCTCCGAACCACGGTGCGCGGCGCGAGGAGACATCGGTTGATATCCTGCTGATCCACTACACCGGGATGACGACCAGCGAGCGAGCGCTCGCCTGGCTTTGCAATCCGGCGTCTCAGGTATCCAGCCACTACCTGATTCTTGAGGACGGCCGGACTATTCAGCTCGTCGACGAGGATCGTCGCGCCTGGCACGCCGGCCGCGCGTTTTGGGCCGGTGAAACCGATATCAACTCACGTTCGATTGGTATCGAGCTGGTTCATCCGGGGCACGAACACGGTTACCGGGCATTTGCCGACCCGCAGATCTTCGCGCTTATCGAGTTGTGTGGCGGTATCCTCGATCGCCATCGCATCCCGCCACAGCGGGTTCTTGCCCACTCCGACGTTGCACCCGATCGCAAGGAAGACCCCGGTGAATTGTTTCCCTGGTCGCGACTGCACGCCGCCGACATCGGCCACTGGGTGCCGCCGGAGCCGCTGAGTGACGGACCGGTTCTTGGTACGGGCGACTATGGTGACGCGGTCGAGGCGCTGCGGGCTAGGTTGCACCAATATGGTTACGGCATCGGCGAGGAGACCCGCTTTGGGCCGCGGACTGAGGCCGTGGTTCGCGCCTTCCAACGCCATTTCCGTCCGGCACGATTCGACGGCGTTGCCGACCGCTCAACCGTGGAGACACTGGAAAGGCTGATTGCGACGCTGCCGTCATCCGCTTGACCGATCGGCGCCCGAGTGCCTATCTCTGCAACACCAGTTGGCTGGACGGCCGCGCCGGCACGTGCCGAAAGGCCGTCGGCGAGGAAAGTCCGGGCTCCATGGAAACACGGTGCCGGGTAACGCCCGGCGGGGGCGACCCCAGGGAAAGTGCCACAGAAAGCAGACCGCCCGCTCGCTTTGGTGGTCGGGTAAGGGTGAAAGGGTGGGGTAAGAGCCCACCGCGGGCCCGGCAACGGGTCCGGCACGGTAAACCCCACCGGGAGCAAGACCGAATAGGGACGACGCGAAGCTTGCCTCAGGCCGGTTTCCGGGTCAGTCGTCCGGGTAGGTTGCGTCAGGCGTCCGGCAACGGACGTCGCAGATGAATGGTCGTCGCGCGGCGGCAACGCCGTGACACAGAACCCGGCTTACAGGCCAACTGGTGCGATGGGGCGCCGTCGTCCGAAAGGGCGGCGGCGCCGCCCTCATGACCTGCAGTGTGCGTGAGGTTATATTGGCTATCTGCATGAGCGGCAGTGTCGTTGATGGCGTATAGGCCGCCGTTGATAACGCCGGTGTAAGCGCCGGTGAGCGTTAACGCCGTACCAAGTCCGTTCGATGAAATCGAACCGGCCACGCCGACGATGATCGTGTCGTCATCGATTGTCACAGGGGTGGTCACGGCGTCTGCAGTGATCTGCGAAGCCATGGCACTCTTCCGTTCGTTGCTACAGGTGGGCCCTGCAAGACGGTCAGCCAAATCACGACACGCCTCGCTGGCCTTGCCGCGGACACCCAACCCGGATTACAGGCCAAACGCTGCAATGGGGGTCGGTCGTCCGAAAAGGCCGCGGCGTTGCTTCATAATGGCTACCAGACCAGCGAATCCACCAATTCTTAAGCCTAATCAGTCATGAAGAGGCGCACGAAAGTGCTGTTTTCGCCGCCTCTTATGATTGACGACCCGTTAAATCCCATGGTATCCCATGTAATCCCAAGCGATGGGTGGGCACCGCGGTCATTTCGTCGTTGAAATCCCGGGCCAGACCCACTGATCCATCGTTCTTGCAGGGCAGCAACTGACTTCGCGTCAATGGCAGCCTTCAGACGGGATCGCGACCGAGGCGCGGTCGTGTGGCGAGGCAGGCAGGGGCGATGGACGAGTTCGTATCGACCTTCACCAATCGGCTCGATGCCAAGGGACGGGTGTCCATTCCCGCGTCTTTTCGCAGCGTGCTGGCGGTGGACGGGTTTGACGGCATCTATTGCTGCCCAACGCTGGATCGTCAGGCAGTCGACGCCGGCGGCAACCGTTTCCGCGACACGATCCGCGCAAGTCTCGGCAACTACGAGCCGTTTTCGGAAGACCATGAATATCTGTCGACGACCCTGATCGGCGAAAGCGAGGTCATCAAATATGACAAGGAAGGTCGAATGGTCCTGTCGGAAGCAATCCGAGATCGCGCCGGGATTTCCGATCAGGTGACATTTGTGGGGCAGGGTTACAAGTTCCAGATCTGGGAGCCGGGACGCTTCGCCGCCTATCGGGAAGAGGCCAAGAATCGGTTGCGCGACCTGCGCAAGACGATCGGTTCGGGGCGGGTTCGGCCCGACGGCGAGCCGGGGGCAAGCCGTTGATCGCGGAAAGCGCCATGGCCCCGAGCGCGTCCGTCGAAGGTGGGGGGCATATCCCCGTACTTATTGATGAAGTCCTGGAGCATCTCGCGCCGGCCGCTGGTGAGGTCATCATCGACGGGACGTTCGGTGCCGGTGGCTATACGTCCCGTATTCTCGACGCCGGTGCCGCCGTTCTGGCGATCGATCGAGATCCCCGTGCTATTGCCGCCGGCCGAGAACTTACCGCGGCGGATAATGGCCGGCTGACCCTGGTTGAAGGCCGCTTCGCCGATCTGGACCGGTTGGCGGCAGCGCACGGTCACGCAACAGTCGATGGCGTCGTCCTTGATGTCGGCGTGTCATCAATGCAGCTCGACCAGGCCGATCGCGGCTTTTCCTTCCGCCAGGATGGGCCGCTGGACATGCGCATGGGGATCGAGGGTCCCGACGCGGCTGAGGTCGTCAACACCATGGAAGGGCGCGATCTGGCCCGTGTGATTGCGGTGCTCGGCGAAGAGCGGCGTTCGCGTGCGGTCGCCGCGGCGATTGTTAAGGCGCGCCACAGCGGGCCGATCACCCGCACTGCCGACCTGGCGGATATCGTCGCCGGCGCGGTCGGACGCCGCAAACCGGGCGAGATTCACCCGGCGACCCGAACCTTTCAGGCACTCCGTATCTTCATCAATCGCGAGCTCGACGAACTCGCTGATGGCTTGGCCGCATCGGAGCGGGTTCTCGCCACGGGCGGGCGGCTGGTTGTTGTGGCCTTTCATTCACTTGAGGACCGGATCGTCAAACGCTTTCTGGCAGATCGTTCGGCGCTGCGGACCGGTGGTTCGCGTCACCTGCCGGAGCCGGTCACTGCACCTGCCACGTTCGAGTTGCTGACCCGCCACGCCGTGGTCCCCGGTTCGGCCGAACTCGCATCCAATCCGCGTGCGCGTTCGGCTCGACTACGGGCTGGTCGACGAACGGCCGCGCCAGGGCGGGACCTGAACAAGCCTGCCATCGGGGTTCCGTCGGTCCCCGATCTGCCAACTGGGCCCGATCTGCCAACTGGGCCCCATCTGCCAACTGGGCCCGATCTGCCAACTGGGGATGTCTGACATGGCACGGTTAATCAACCTCCTTCTGCTTGGCGCCATGATCGCTGGCGCGATCATTACCTACAACCTCAAACACCAGGCCGAAGAAGCGGCCAACAAAGTCGCCCGACTGCACGCCAACATTGCGAAAGAACGCGAGGCGATCGCCTTGCTGAAGACTGAATGGAGTCTTCTCGCCCAACCCGGCCGACTCCAGACACTGATCGCCAAATACGAAGATCATTTCCGGCTGGAGCCTTTTTCGGCTGACCAGATTGCAACGCTCGACGAGATTCCGCTTCGACCCGACCCGGCGGACGAGATCGGCGAATCCGGTACCGCAGATCCGATCGCCGAGACCCCGGTTCCGACTCCGATTGCGGCTGCTGGAGGG
>JAAEOR010000483.1 GCA_024222895.1 Hyphomicrobiales bacterium
CTATCCCATCCGGGTGGTCAATTTCAGTTCCGGCAGCCACGGCATATCGCTGCGCATGACCGACTGGCGCCAGGTGCTCAACTGGATGCTTGCCGCCGACGGAGGGTGAGACGGTTCGACCGCTTGACCCGGCTCGGTTGTGTGCACCATGGTCCGCGCCAATCCGACAGATTCTGAACAGGGGGACACTCAATGGATCGTCTGAAGGGAAAACGCGCGTTTCTAACGGCAGCCGGCGCGGGGATCGGCCGCGCAACGGCGCTGGCGTTTGCGGCTGAGGGCGCCCACGTCATCGCCACCGATCTGAACCCCGACCTGCTGACGGATCTCAAGGACCACGGTGTTGCCGAAACGGGGTTCCTCGACGTTCGGGATACCGATGCGGTGAATGCTGCTGCTGCCGGGGCGGGACCCGTGAACGTGTTGTTCAACTGCGCCGGGTTCGTTCATCACGGAACGGTTCTGACCACCTCCGACGAAGAGTGGGACTTCTCCTTCGATATCAATGCCAAGGCGATGCATCGCACGATCCGGGCGTTCCTGCCGGGCATGGTGGAGCGCAAACTAGGCGCCATCGTTAACATCTCCTCGGGTGCGTCTTCGATTCGCGGCATTCCCAACCGCTATGTCTACGGCGCCTCCAAGGCGGCGGTGATCGGGCTGACCAAGTCGGTTGCGGCGGACTTCATTCGCCAGGGCGTCCGTGCCAATGCGATTTGCCCCGGCACGATTCAGTCGCCGTCGCTCGACGGGCGGATCGCCACGCTCGCCAAGGAGACCGGGACGCCGGAACCGGAGGTCCGCCAGGCGTTCATCGACCGGCAGCCGATGGGGCGCCTCGGCACGGCGGAGGAAATTGCGGCCCTGGCGGTCTACCTGGCGGCCGACGAGTCGAGCTACACAACCGGCCACATCTTTCTCGCCGATGGTGGCTTCGCGTTGTAGTTCCGTTGCGCCGTGATAGGCGTCACACACAGTCGAAGAACCGCCGGTGACGGATGGGGCAAGGCCACAATGCCGCGA
>JAAEOR010000484.1 GCA_024222895.1 Hyphomicrobiales bacterium
CCGCGCCCACCTTGATGCCGACCTCAGGCGACTACGTCAAAGAAATCAACGTAACTAATGCTGACCTTTGACAGTTTGTTGACATTGAGGTCATCGATAATGAGTTTGTCGCCGTCGCCGAAATTCATGACGACTTTGTCGCCTTTTTGTTTCGCGGCCTTCTGCACTTCGTGGAAATTTTTGACGAAAATTGGGTCAATGTAAATTGCATCTTTCTTTTTATTGAGATCTTTTATTCTTTCCACATCGGAATCTTTAGCGAACACAAAAATATCTTTTCCTTTATCACCCCAATTCTTGTCCTTTCCGGCCCCGCCATTGATAATATCATCACCCTTTCCGCCATAATTCTTGTCGTTTCCATCTCCGGAGAATATGTAGTCGTCTCCCTTGAAGCCGCTTAGTTTATCCTTAAACGGCGATCCCTCAATATAATCGTCGTCGCTGAAGATATATTTAAAGAATTCCTTGTCGGTGGTCGCAGAGAACATCGTTACGGCGGAATAGACAGTAAGGGAATAGCCGGCGTGCCATTCGGCGATTTTGTCGCCGCCAAACTCTGGAAAGCTGTCGATATGCGAGACCGAACCGCCGGTTACGGCCGGACCGGCCACGGTTATGCCGGTGCCTTTATACGTGACCTTTTCGCCGCCACCGGTGGTGGTGACCGAAGTGTCAAAAACGCTAGCGGTGATCGGCCCATCCGGGAACGTTGTCCCACTGCCAGAGCCGGTCGTGTTGGCGGCTTCGTAAGCCTTGAAACTTGCCATCGTCTCTCTCTCTCTCCGTTCTCAGGTACCGCGTCTCGGAGTCCCAGCTGCGAACCGGCAACCCCCTGGCACGGTATGTTAGCCCAATTTGACAAACGCTATCCGACATTCACCGGATGAGCGGTATCGAATGCTCATGTTGGGCCATTTCGGCATTCCCAGCAAGGCTGATAGGCGGCCGGGGCGCGGCCGGGGTGCGAAGGGCGCTCTCCATGAGCCAAAATGTCCTGCGACAAGCCGTTGAGCGTCGATTTGGCGGTGATCAAGATGCACCACTCCCGTGGAGGGTAGGTTACGATCACGTACCCGATGCGCCACCACGGGAGGGCGAAACGACTGGCAGACGGCGTTATTGCCTGGTTGCGGAAGGCCGATCCAGATGCTGGCGAGTACGGTGAACCGACAGAGCTGGCGCTCTACGGCGGCGTGCCGGAGATGGAGTAGAATAGACCGCCTGGCTTACTACCCTCATAGGACTGCATCAGATCGGGGTCGTAGGGGTCAACAGCCCCCTCACCTCGTCGGTTGGCGTCCTGGCGCCCAACCAACCGTCATAAGCCGTGGCGGGCAGAATTGCGGGCACCCGGTCATGAACAGGATGCACCAGTCCTTGATGAATCGGAGATCAGTCGTTCACCCGTTCACCACAAGACAATACATGTACACGGCGCCGCGTCGGAAACGATGTGTTCGGCGGCCCGGCGGTAGAGGTCGAGTTCTTCTGCGCGAAGCTGCTCCAGACGCATGAACCCCTGGAACTCGATAGGCACCCCGAAACCGCCGCTTTCCTGGCGCTCGGCGAACCGTCGGTCGCCACCAGAATCCGTTTCATGCCCATATATTTGCTCCCGCAAAACCATGAGGCACACCGGATTTAGGTTGGCCCAATGGCTGATTCTAGCGCAGCCACGCCCTGCGTACTTTGCGCTATCTCAAGCGGTCGCGCCAACGTGGATAAGCCCGATTCAGGCGGTCAGCAGTTATTCGCCAAGCTCGACAAGGGCCTGAAACTCGACCACAACGACTTCGATATGATCAGCTAAATAGTGTGCGTCCGGCGAGCCCCACCTAACGCGGGCGGGCGAGTGTGGCTCGCCTCGCGGCAGTTCATGCGATACACCTGCGGGGCTGCACATAACACCATCGTGGTCACGCGTTCCACAAGCTCTGGGGAAGCAATGAACGGTGCCGAAAGCCTGGTCAGGACCCTGACCGCCTGCGGGGTCGAAGTCTGCTTCGCCAATCCTGGCACGTCCGAGATGCACCTGCTGGCGGCGCTCGACCAGGGCGGTGGCCCGCGTTGCGTGCTCGGGTTGTTCGAGGGTGTGGTCACCGGCGCCGCAGACGGCTATGCCCGCATGGCCGGCAAGCCGGCGGCGACCCTGCTGCATCTCGGGCCGGGCCTAGCCAATGGCCTTGCCAATCTCCACAACGCACGACGCGCGCGCAGCCCGATGGTCAACATTGTGGGCGAGCATGGCACACGGCACCAAGGCCTGGAATCCCCCCTCGAGACTGATATCGAAGCGGTGGCAGCACCTTTCTCCGACTGGGTTCACAGCGCCGCCACCGCTGCTGCTCTGGGTCGCGACACCGCGAACGCCATAGCCGCGGCACGCAGCGCGCCCGGTCGGATCGCAACCCTGATCGTCCCTGCCGACACGGCCTGGAGCGAAGGTAGTGCGCCCGCCAACGGACTGCCGGAGGTCACCGCACCCGCCAAGGTATCGGACGAGCGGCTGGCCGTGGTCGCGGACATCTTGCGCAAGGGTGAGCCTACCCTCCTCTTCATGACCGCCGCCGCATTGAGCGAGCAAGGCCTTGCGGCGGCCGGGCAGATCGCCGCGACGACGGGCGCTGTGCCGCTGACCCAGATGAGCAACCGCCGGATCGAGCGCGGCGCCGGCCGGGTAGCGGTCGACCGGCTGCGCTACCCCGTCGACCAGGCCCTCGACCAGCTCGCCCACTTCCGACACATCGTCCAGGTCGGGACGCGCGAACCCACGGCGTTTTTCGCCTACCCGGAAAAGCCCAGCCTGCTTGCGCCCGAGCACGCCGAGGCCCACCTCCTGGCGCGACCGCGGGACGATCTGGTCGATGCGCTGGAGCGCCTGGCGGACATGGTGGGCGCCTCCGGCGAAGCACCCCAGGTCACCTCCTTCGATCCACCGCCACTGCCAACGGGACCGTTGAACGGGGACAAGATCGCAGCGGCGCTGGCCAATGCCTTGCCCGAGGGCGGGATCGTTGCCGATGAATCCGTGAGCGTCGGCCGTAATTTCTTTGCACTCACCAAGAATTCGCGCCCCCACACCTGGCTTCAGGTCACCGGTGGCGCGATTGGCTGCGGCCTACCCCTGGCGACCGGGGCTGCCACCGCCTGCCCAGATCGGCCGGTGGTCTGCCTCGAGGCCGACGGCAGTGCCATGTACACCTTGCAGGCACTATGGACCCAGGCACGCGAGAGCCTGAATGTGACCACCGTGATCCTCGCCAACCGCAGCTACGCGATCCTGCAGGACGAGATGAGGAATGTCGGCGTCGAGACCCCTGGCCAGATCGGTCGCGACATGATGACCCTCGATTGTCCTGCGCTGGGCTGGGTGGACCTTGCCAAGGGCATGGGCGTCGAGGCCGCGGCCACCGACGATGCCCAGGAATTTGCCCGTCTGCTGGCCCATGGCATCGCAACTCCTGGGCCCTATCTAATCGAGGCACTGCTTTAGCTTGAATGCCTGACCCAATGTGAGCGTCCGGCGAACACGCTCTGCCGAAGGCGAGCAGACCCGCGTCGGAAGTGATCCGCGAGCCATGAAACTCAAGCTTCAGGCGGCGGTCGAAATCGAGCCTGAGCGGACAAGCCAGGTGGCGCCAACAATCGGATCAAGACGCTCCGGCACGTCTTCAAGTGGGCAATCGATAGCGACATCAGCGACCTGATCACCAGCAATTCGGCGAAGGCGGTTCCGTATTTCCCAGGCAGAGCCGACGGCTTTTCACACATGGACGACCGAGGAAAGTCCGCTGGTACGAGCAGCGACACGCGGTCGGGACCAAGGCCCGCTTGGTACTTGCGTTGCTGATGCTCACGGGCGTACGCCAATCGGACGTGGTGAAGCTTCGCAGGCAGATGGTGCGCGGTGACTGGATCGGCTTCACCGAGGCCAAGGGCCAGGACCAGCGGGTCAAAAAACGCCAGACCCCGCTACTGCCGGAGCTGCGGACCATCATTGAGGCGACACCGACAGGCAACATGACATTCCTGGTGACCGAGTATGGAGCGCCGTTCACAGCACCGGGCTTCGGTAACTGGTTCCGCGATCGGTGTGTTGAAGCTGGAGTTCCCGGCCGCGCTCACGGACTTCGAAAGGCCGGCGCAACGCTTGCCGCCGAGAACGGAGCGACCAAGCATCAACTCATGGCGATCTTTGGATGGCTGTCGCCAAGTCAGGCCGCCCATTACACGAAGAAGGCGAACCGGAAGCGCCTGGCAGGCGACCCTATGCACCTGCTGGTACCACGCGAAGAGGGCGAAGAAGGAACAGAACTTTCCCACTTTGAGCGCGGGGTGCGAGCCGGTGGAGAAAAAACGCCGAAATAGTCAATGATATAAATGCCCGAAGAAGGGGTGGCGGCCCTGGTGGGACTCGAACCCACATCCGCCCGGTTCGAAGCCGGGTGCTCGTCCAATTGAGCTTCAGGGCCAACCCGCCGTCGACACTGCTACAGGAGTTCGTCCTTCAGCTCCATCAACGCATCGAGGACAAAATGAATCTGATCGAAATATTCGTTCTCCACCAGATCGACCCGGTCGCCGTTGAAGGAATGTTCGCCGGTAACGAGGTTGCCGATGACAATCAAGGAAGCACCGGCGTATACCCCCCGTGCACTGGCGATGGTGAGAATCGCGGCGACTTCCTGCTCGACGCTGAGCACGCCGAGATCGTGATATTGCTGGACGTATTTCTCGATGCGTTGCGATGGGTAGAACCCGTCCGTCGTGCGGATGATGCCTGTGTGGACGGTTTTGCCGGCGCCTCTCGCCGCCTTCGCAAGCGCCGCGACAACACGATAGTCGGCCACCGCCGGATATTTCTTCGGCGCGTAGTAGCGGGTCACCCCTTCGTCCCGGACGGCGGCGGTCGGGATCACCCAGTCGCCCATGGCGATCGTCTCCTGGATCGCACCGGTGGCGCCGATCTGGATGAAGACCTTGCCGCCGAGATTGATCAGTTCCTCCATGACGTTTGACGTCGCGCCGGCACCGATACCGGCACTGCAGACCGTCACCGGCGTGCCGCGATAGTCGCCGGTCAGTGTGTTCACTTCCCAGCCCGCGTCGGTCTTGAAGGTGACGGTATCGAGAACCGACTCGGCCCGAACAACGTGGTCGCGAAAGTTGGTCAG
>JAAEOR010000485.1 GCA_024222895.1 Hyphomicrobiales bacterium
CCGCCACTTCCTAACTCATCAGGATTATATATACTGCCATAAACAGCATTTACTGCGTAGCTGCTATATTTGCCACCCAATCCTCCATAGCTTCCCCCACTGTATGACCCGCTACCTCCCGTTGTGGTGTTCCCTATCGTACGCCCGTAATTACTGTTATTACCACCTCTTTTGCTCCCAAGATAACCCTTGCCGGTCACGTCTATGCTGCTATCAATGTCTATGGTTAGGGTAGTTGTGTCTATTATCAAACTATACTCATCCGTTGTCGTTGTCGCTGGATGGGTCAGCACACTATTCGTCAGAGTCAGCGTGTCTGACGTTACTCTATCTACAACAAGCGTAGAGTTGTACAGGTTATAGTCTGACGCATTTATGACTTTGCCATTTACTGCCATTGCCCCATTATTTATAACGATTGCAAAGTTGTCCACCTCTATACTGTTTACGTCCAGCGTCCCTTCTATCTCTAACCCATTAACCGTGTTCGGGCTTAAGACCTTTATGTCATCATCCGTCTGTACCCTGGCAAGACCCCTTATGTCCAGCTTGTCAAAGATGTAGAGGCCCCGGTAGGGGCTGTCTTCTGAAGCGACCACTGTCATGTCACCCTCATTTAGATCTGTCGTGATGGTAGTCGCATCGTTGTTAAGGACCCTCATTACACTGCCCTGGCCCGTATTCGGATTGAGGTATATACCGGCAAGGTCATCCGGCCGCCAGCTTCGGGTATCATCCGTCAGTGTGTCTGCCGTCAGGTCAGTAGACGTTCCCGTGCCCACCGATGCCAGTGGAGTTGAGTAACCGGTAGTCACTGTATTGTTATTGTTCACC